>DASPPI010000094.1:0-38276 GCA_035625615.1 Steroidobacteraceae bacterium
AGCGCCTCCAGCATGCCCGACACCTTCAGGTACGGCCGCACATCCTCCTTCTCCGGCGGGGCATCCATGACGACGTAGGTGCCCGCGTCGCCGAAGACGCGGAAGTAGCGTCGGAAGCTGGCGTCGCTCGAAGCCGGTTCGATGCGCGCCACCGGCAGGTGCAGCTCGCGCGACAGCCAATCGTGAATCAGCGCAAGGCGCGCATCGGTTTCAGGCATGTTGACGCGTCGGGGTCTTTCGGCCCGCCGGGCCGCGGCGCGCCATTATAATGCCGGCCTTCATGGTGCGTTCGAGCCCATTCTGGATCGGGATCCTCGTTCTCGGCGCCATCATGCCCGGCGCGCGGGCCGCAGATCCGCCCTGTCCGTCACAGATCTCGCAGTCGCTCGCCGCCGCGATCCCGACTCCGACCGTGCCCGGCCAAGCGAGCGCCAACGCTGCGCGGCCGTCCGCCGCCGACAAGGGCAACATCGATCTCACCAGCGACGAAGGCACCTTCGACGTCGTCAGCGGCAACGCGATTCTCACAGGCAACGTCCAGGCGCGCCAGGGTAATCGGCAGATCCATGCCAACGAGGTGGAGTACAACTCGGCGAGCGGTTCGCTGCGCACCGACGGTCACATCGACTATCTGGACCCGCTGGTGCACGTCACCGGCACCGGCGGCAGTTACTCGGCAACGACCGGAGCAGACTTCAAGGCCGCCGAGTTCAGTCTGCGCGAGCGTGCGGCGCGCGGCTCGGCTCAGGAGATGTCGCTCACGCCCGATGGCGTGCTGCGCCTCAAGCGCGTGACCTTCACCACCTGCCCGTTGCACGACAACTCCTGGCGCCTAAAGGCCGGCAGCATCGTGCTCGACACGCGGGATCAGGTCGGCACCGGTCACAGCGCGCAGGTCGATTTCATGGGCGTGCCGCTCATGTACCTGCCGTGGGTGTCGTTTCCGCTGTCGTCCGAGCGCAAGAGCGGCTTCCTGTTTCCCGGCATCGGCACGACCTCGACCAACGGCGTGCAGCTGTCGGTGCCCTACTACTGGAACATCGCTCCGCAGGCCGACTTTACCTTCCAGCCGATCCTCTACAGCAAGGCCGGCGCCGACCTCGGGGGGGACTTTCGCGAGCTCACGGAGAACCAGTACGGCGAGCTCGACTGGAACTACCTGCCCGACGACCCGCAATACGGCGGCAGCCGCAGCCGCGTGCGCATCCATGACCTCGCCGAGCTGTCCGATGACTGGCGGCTGACGGTCAACGCCGCCAACGTGAGCGACCCGTTCTACTTCGAGGACTTCTCCAACGGTCCCGAGGGCGCCAGCACCGCGTTCCTCGATCGCAGCGCCACTTTCTCCTACCGCAGCGAGAACTGGATCGTCGACGGCCAGGCGCAGCAGTACCAGACGATCGATTACACGCTGCTGCAGGCCGACCGGCCCTACGCACGCGCGCCGCGTCTCGCGGCGGCCGCGGACTACACGCTGGGAGAGCCGCAGCTGCTGCACTACGGCTTCGACTCCGAGGTGGTCGACTTCCAGCACTCGCAGCAACCCGACACCGTCACCACCGGCTGGCGCGCCGATGTCAGGCCGCAGGTGTGGCTCGATCTGACCGGTCCGGGTTACTTCGTGCGGCCGGCAGTGGGCTGGCGCGCGACGCAGTACGAGCTCGACACGCTCGGGCCGGGGCAGGTGGTGCGCTCGCCTTCGCGCACGGTCTCGATACTGAGCTTCGATACCGGGCTGCAGTTCGAGCGCTTCAGCGGCTCGCACGGTCAACGCAAGCTCACGCTCGAGCCGCGCATCAAGTACCTCGACGTGCCGTACCGCAACCAGAACGACCTGCCGGTGTTCGACACGGCGCTGCCGGACCTGGCCCCGGTGATGCTGTTCCGCGACAACCGCTACGTGGGCGCCGACCGGATGAGCGATGCCAACCAGCTGAGCTTCGGGGTCACCAGCCGGCTGCTCGATGCGAGCAATGGGCGGCAGTTCATCTCCGGCACCTTCGGCCAGACCTACTACTTCGAGACCCCGCGGGTGACGCTGCCCGGTGAGCCGCCAGTCACCGGCAAGCGCTCGGATATCGTGGCCCAGATCGCCCTCACGGCGTTTCAGGACTGGAGCGCCGATGTCAATGTGCAATGGGATCCGGAATCCGACGCCAGCGAGCGCACCACGGTCAACCTGCAGTACAAGCCCGCCGTCAACACCGTGATCAACTTCGCCTACCGTTACGAGCGCTTTGTCAACACCACGGAGGTCATCGAGGGTTATCCGCAGACCGTCCAACAGGGGTTCGACCAGCTCGAGCTCTCCGGCGCCTGGCCCATCAAGCGCAACTGGAGCATATTCCTCAAGGACGTCTATTCGCTGCGCAACCAGCAGCCCGCGCCGCCGGCCACCCCGGTGGCCGAATCCACGGAACTGGAGCGTTTCGTCGGCTTCGAGTACCGTGCGTGCTGCTGGCGACTGCGCCTCGGTGCCCGCCGGTACGTGACCAACCATGACGGCAGCCAGAACACCGGAATCTGGCTGTCGCTGGAACTCACAGGCCTGGCCAGTGTCGGATCGGCGTCCGACGCCTCGCTCAGAGAGGAAATCCGGGGCTACACGCCCCTGGAAGCCACTGCTATCAGGACCCAGGGCCCACTGAGGGGCGTCTGGTAAAGGAAAACGAAACCATGCGGCGGATCCTGACCTCGACCCCGACCTGGCTTGTCCTGGGCGTGGCAGCCCTGACGGCGCAGGCGAGCGCCTGGGCGCAGACCCGCGAGCTCGCCACGCGCGGCGAGCTGCTCGACCGGGTGGTGGCGATCGTCAACGACGGCGTGGTGCTCGACAGCGATCTCGAGGCGCAGATCGACGCCGTCAGCCAGCGGCTGCAGGAGCAGAAGCTCGAGCCGCCGCCGCAGAACGTGCTGCGGCAGCAGGTGCTCGAGCGGCTGGTGCTGCAGGAGATCCAGTTGCAGCATGCCAGCCGCGCCGGCGTCAAGGTAACCGATGAGATGGTGAACAACGCCCTGCAGGACATCGCCAAGCGCAACAACCTCACGCTCTCCCAGCTGCCCGAGGCCCTCGCCCGTGAGGGCATCGACTACCCGGCCTACCGCGAAGACATCCGCAAGGAGATCACGCTGCAGCTGCTGCGCCAGCGCGACGTGCTGCAGCACATCAGCGTCACGCCGCGCGAGATCGACCAGTTCCTCGAGAAGCAGGCCAAGACGCCCGCCGAGAACAACGAGTACAACGTGTCCCACATCCTGATCGCCGTCGGCCAGGAAGCGAGTCCCGTGCAGCTCGAGGCGGCGGCGCGGCGCGCCCAAGAGGTCTACGAGCGGGCCAAGGCGGGTGAGGATTTCGCCAAGCTGGCGGTCGCTTACTCCAACAGCCAGACCGCGCTCGACGGCGGTGCGCTCGGCTGGCGCAAGGGCAGCGAGCTGCCGACGTTTCTCACCGACACGATCGCCAAACTCAAGCCGGGGGAGGTGAGCGAGCCGCTGCGTACCCCGACCGGCTACCACATCATCAGGCTGAACGAGGTGCGCGGCGGCACGGTGAACGCCGTGGAGAACCAGCTGCACGTGCGTCACCTCCTGATGAAGACCAACGAGCTGGCGGATGACGCGACGGTGCGCGCCAAGCTGCTGGCATTGCGCGAGCGCATCCTCAAGGGCGAGGATTTCGCCGCTATCGCCCAGGTCGCCTCCCAGGATCCCGGGTCCGCAAACGACGGCGGCGATCTCGGCTGGGCGGGCCCGGGGACGTTTGCACCGGAGTTCGAGCAGGCGATCGCTGCGCTCCAGGACAACGAGATCAGCGAGCCCTTCAAGACGCAGTACGGCTGGCATATCGCGCAGATGCTCGGGCATCGCCGCTTCGACAACAGCGACGAGGTCCGGCGCCGCCAGGCCATGGAGGCGATCCGCGCCAGCAAGGCCGACGAGGAGACCGAGCTGTGGCTGCGGCGCATGCGAGACGAAGCGTACGTCGAATACAAGTCGTAGCCTAAGCGCGTCCAGCGCCTTGCACGATGATTCCGCGGATCGCGTTGACGAGTGGCGAGCCGGCCGGCATCGGGCCGGAGCTGTGTCTCGTCCTGGCGGGCGGTGAGCTGGCTTGCGAGCTCGTGTGCCTCGGCGATGCCGCGCTGCTCGCCGGGCGGGCGCGGCAGCTCGGCCTCGCGGTCACGCTGCGCGACTACCAGGGTGCGCACGGCGCCGCGGCGGCCCCGCATGTGCCCGGCACGCTGTGCGTGGCGCATCATCCGCTTGCCGTCCCGAGCGTGGCGGGACGGCGCGACCCGGCCAACGCGCCTTACGTGCTCGCCCTGCTCGATCGCGCCGTCGACGGCGCGCTCGCTGGCGAGTTCGACGCGATGGTCACCGCGCCGGTGCACAAGGGCCTCATCAACGATGCCGGCATCGCCTTCACCGGCCACACCGAATATCTGGCGCAGCGCACCCATAGCACGCGCGCGGTGATGATGCTGACCACCGGCGAGCTGCGCGTGGCACTGGCCACGACTCATGTGCCGCTGCAGGCCGTGAGCGCACTCCTGACGATCGACTTGCTGTGCGATGTGGGCACGATCCTCGCCCGCGAGCTGGCCGGGCGCTTCGGCGTTGCCGCCCCGCGCATCGCCGTGTGCGGATTGAACCCGCATGCCGGCGAAGGCGGCTACCTCGGAGAGGAGGAGGTGCGCGTGATTGCGCCGGCGGTCGCACGGCTGCGCGCCGCCGGAATCGATGCCACCGGGCCGCTGCCGGCTGATACGGTGTTCGTGCCGCGGGTGCTGGCGCGCTTTGACGCGGTGCTCGCCATGTATCACGACCAGGGTCTGCCGGTGGTCAAGCACGCCGGCTTCGAGCGCGCCGTCAACGTGACGCTCGGCCTGCCGGTGGTGCGCACCGCGCCGGACCATGGCACGGCGTTCGAGCTGGCGGGCACCGGACGCGCGGACTGCGGCAGCCTCGCCGCCGCGGTGCAGCTCGCGACCTCACTCGCCGCGCAGCGGCGCTGATGCCGGCCGCCGCCGCCTCCCGCCCGCCGCGCCGCAGGCGCTTCGGCCAGCATTTCCTGCACGATCCGGCAGTCATCGCCCGCATCGTGGGTGCGATCGCGCCGCGCGCGGGCGAGCATCTGGTGGAGATCGGGCCCGGGCGCGGCGCGCTCACCGGTGAGCTGCTCGCCGGCCGCGGCTGCACGCTCGATGCCATCGAGATCGATCGCGATCTCACCGCGCGGCTGCGGGCGCGCTTTCCGCCGGCGCCGCACTGGGTGTTGCACGAAGGCGATGCGCTCGAGTTCGATTACGGCGCACTGGCCGAGGCGCGAGGCGGGCGGCTGCGCATCGTCGGCAACCTCCCCTACAACATCTCGACGCCCCTGCTCTTTCGGCTGCTGGCGCACGCCGCAGCGATCGTCGACCTCACGGTCATGCTGCAGAAGGAGGTGGTGGCGCGCCTCACCGCATGCCCGGGCGAGGCCGACTACGGTCGCCTGACTGTCATGCTGGTGCCGCACACACAGGTCCAATGGCTGTTCGACGTCGGGCCGGGGGCGTTCCAGCCACCCCCGCGGGTGTGGTCGGCGCTGGTGCGGCTCACCGTGCGCTCGGCACCGCTGTTTCCCGTGAGCCCGCATTTCGGCGCCGTGGTGGCGGCCGCCTTTGCGCAGCGCCGCAAGACGCTGCGCAATGCATTAAGTCAGCTGCTCAGCCGCGAGCAGATCAGCGCCTGCGCCATCGATCCCGGCGCCCGCCCGCAGACGCTGTCCGCGCAGGCCTTCAACACCCTGGCACAGGCTCTCGACCGTAGCCGTGCCGACCGTTAGTCTGTCGGCAACGGCGTAGTGCCCGGGAGCTCGCCATGGGGATTTACCGTCGCGTCCTGCTGGTCGTTGACCTGACCGACGACAGTGTCGCGATCGGGCGCAGGACGCAGGCGCTCGCAGCGGCGCTCGGCGCCGAGGTCGAGTTGCTGCACGTGGTGGAGTTCGTGCCGGTCGAGCCCATGGGGGAGACGCTGATGCCCTCGGTGCAGATCGAGGAGGAACTGCTCGAGAGCGGGCGCCGGCGCCTGGCGGCGCTGGCGGCGGACCTCGGCCTCGCCGGCGCCGCCTGCCGGGTGGAGAGCGGCAACGTCAAAGCCGAGATCGTGCGCGTGGCGCGCGAGCGGCAGGCAGACCTGATCGTGCTCGGCAGCCGCGAGCGCCACGGTCTGTCGATACTGGTCAACCTGACCGAGGATACGATACTGCATGCCGCGCCCTGCGACGTGCTGGCGATGCGCGCCGGCCGGGGCTGAAGCGCGCTCATTGAGGAGTATCAGGCGCATGACTTCCCCCGAGCACAGAATCCGCGTCGACGTCGAGACCAGCTACCTCGACGAGCAGTCCGATCCGCGCGAGAAGCGCTACGTGTTCTCCTACACCATCACCATCCGCAACGAAGGCCTGGTTCCGGCACGGCTGCTGACGCGTCATTGGGTGATCACCGACGCCAACGGCAAGGTCGAGGAGGTGCGCGGCGACGGCGTCGTCGGTGAGCAACCTTACCTCAGGCCGGGACAGGGGTTTCGCTACTCGAGCGGCGCAGTGATCGAGACGCCGGTCGGCGCCATGCAGGGCAGCTACCAGATGCTCGGCGACGATGGCGCGCAGTTCGATGCGCCCATCGAGCCTTTCCGGCTGGCGATGCCCGGCATTCTGCAGTGACGCGCTATGCCATTGGCGACGTACAAGGCTGTGACCAGGAGCTGCGCACCCTCCTCGGCCGCCTGAAGTTTTCCGCCGATCGCGACCGGCTGTGGTTCGTCGGCGATCTCGTCAATCGTGGCCCGGGCTCGCTGGCGACGCTGCGGCTGGTGCGCTCGCTCGCCGATAACGCCATCGTGGTGCTCGGTAACCACGATCTGCACCTGCTCGCGCTGGCCCTGGGCGGCCATCGCCCGCGCAGCTCCGACACCCTCGATGAGGTATTGGCGGCGCGCGACCGCGAGCCGCTGCTCGAGTGGCTCATCACCCGACCTCTGGCGCACGCCGAAGGCGGCGATCTGCTGGTGCACGCGGGGCTGGTGCCGCAATGGACCGTGGCGCTCACCCTGACTCTGGCGGCGGAAGTCGGCGCGGCGCTGCGCCGCGATCCGCGCGGGCTGTTTGCGCACATGTACGGCAACCACCCCGACCGCTGGGACGAGCGGCTCGCCGGCATGGACCGGCTGCGCTTCGTCATCAACGTGCTGACGCGGCTGCGTCTGTGCACCGCCGATGGGCGCATCGACACCAGCCAGAAGGGCCGGCCGCCGCGCGGGCCTTCGCCGCTGCGTCCCTGGTTCGAGCACGCGCGCCGCCGCACACGCGACGTGCGCGTCATCTTCGGCCACTGGTCCGCGCTGGGACTGGTGCAGCGCGCCGGCGTCGTCGGCCTCGACACCGGCTGCGTGTGGGGCGGTGCGCTCACGGCGCTGGACCTGGATACGGAGCGGCCGCCGCTCAGCGTTCCCTGCGCCTCATATCAGCAGATCGGAACGGACTGAGCGGGAGAGCGGCTGCCGGCAGCGGCATGCCGGAGGTATGCTGCAGGCCCGCGTGCGGAGACTGCGATGCGCTACCACACCTTCACCGCGTTGTGTCTGCTTGGCGTGTGGGCCGGGGCCGCGCCCGCACAGAGCCCTGACGGCCCGCAAGCGCCGGCGCCGCTGCAGCAGCTGCCCTACATCCCGAGTCTCGATGTCGCCGCGCTGGACCGATCGGCGGACGCCTGCACCGACTTCTACCAGTTCGCCTGCGGCGGCTGGATGGCGCGCAACCCGATCCCGGCCGATCAGGCGCGCTGGAGTGTTTACGGCAAGCTGTATCAGGACAACCAGCAGTTCCTGTGGGGGATACTCGACAGCCTGGCCCACGCCGGCAGCGGCCGCTCCGCCGATCAGCAGAAGATCGGCGACTACTTCGCCTCCTGCATGGATACCGCGAGCATCGAGCGTCGCGGCACGACGCCCATCGCGGCGACGCTCGCGCGCATCGAGCAGCTCCACGGCACTGCGGAACTGCCACCCCTCGTAGCCCGGCTGCACCTGGAGACCGACGGCGCCTTTCTGTTCGGTTTCACCTCCAACCAGGACTATGCCGATTCGCAGCAGGTCATCGCGTTTGCGACCGCCGGAGGCTTAGGGCTGCCGGACCGTGATTACTACACCGACAAGGACCGGCGGGCGGTCACGCTGCGTCGTCAGTATCGCGAGCACGTGGCCCGCACCTTCGTGCTGCTGGGCGACGCGCCGACCGCCGCCCGACAGCACGCCGCCACGGTGCTGCAGCTCGAAACCCGCCTGGCGCGCGCCTCGCTCACCCAGGTGCAGAAGCGCGATCCCTACAACCTGTTCCACAAGATGGACCGGGCGGCACTCGAGCGGCTGACACCGCATTTCGACTGGAGCGCCTATCTGCAGGCGGTGGACCTTGCGGGTACCGACACCTTCAACGTGACCGAACCGAAGTTCTACCGGGCACTGGACCAATTGCTCGCCACCACCCCGCTCGCGGACCTCAGGACCTACCTCAGATGGCACGCCGCGCACGCGGCCGCACGCTACCTCACGAGCGCGTTCGAGGACGAGCGCTTCGCGTTCTTCGACCACACACTGCGCGGCGTGCCGGCCCAGAAGCCACGCTGGAAGCGCTGCGTCGCGCAGGTCGATGCGCTGCTCGGCGAGGCGCTCGGCCAGGAATTCGTCGCGCGCACCTTCGGTCCGCAGCTCAAGGAGGCGACCCTCACCATGACGCGCCAGATCGAGCAGGCCATGCGTCAGGACATCGAGGGGCTCGCCTGGATGAGTGAGCCGACCCGGCGTCAGGCGCTCGCCAAGCTCGATGCGATAGTGAACAAGATCGGCTACCCCGACCACTGGCGCGACTACAGCACCGTCGTCATCGACGGCGGCGATTACTACGGCAACGTGCGCAATGCCATCGAGTTCGAGTCACGCCGCCAGCTGGCGAAGATCGGCAAACCGCTCGATCGCAGCGAATGGGGCATGACTCCACAGACGGTGAATGCCTATTTCGACCCGCAGATGAACGACATCAATTTCCCCGCCGGGGTGCTGCAACCGCCGCTGTACGATCCACGGCTCGACGACGCCCCCAACTACGGCGACACCGGGGGGACCATCGGCCACGAGCTCACGCACGGCTTCGACGACGAGGGGCGCAAGTTCGACGCCGCCGGCAACCTCAAGGACTGGTGGACCGACGCCGACGCCCGGCAGTTCAGCGAGCGCACCCAGTGCATCGTCGATCAGTACGCCAGGTACGTCGTCGTCGACGACATCCACCTCAACAGCCGCCTGACTCTCGGCGAGGACGTGGCCGACCTCGGCGGGTTGATCCTCGCGCACATGGCCTGGCGGGCGCAGACGGCCGGCCAGACGCTGGCCGATCGCGACGGTCTGACGCCCGAGCAGCGCTTCTTCGTCGGCTACGCGCAGTGGGCCTGCGAGAACAACCGCCCGGAGAACGAGCGGCTGGCCGCCAAGACCGATCCGCATTCCCCGGGCCGCTACCGCGTCAACGGACTGGTGACCAACATGCCGGAATTCGCCCAGGCGTTCGCGTGCCCGACGACCGCAGCGCTGGTGAAGAAGAATCCCTGCCGGGTGTGGTAGGTGAGCTCAGCGCGCCGTGCTCCCGCAAGGCCCGCCTTCCGCGCGCTACTGCACCGCCGCAGCGAGCGGCTCCCAGCTCACCGTCATCTCCGGCGTCTTCGGCGTGTAGATACCCGGTGCGAGCTCGAGGTCGACGGGCTTGCCGCCTCCGGGCGTGATCGGCAGCCGGGTGCGCTGCGCGGCGCGCACGTCGAGCACTCCGACCGCCCCGGGCGTCACCCGCAGCGCCAGCCGCACCGGCCAGGTAGTGCCCTGCGCGGGCTTGAGCGTGATGCTGCCCGAGCCGCCGGCGGCCGACAGATCCACCACCAGCGTGTTGCGCTTCCAGTACTGCGGGTAAGTGGCGGTGGCGCCGGCACTGGAGACGTCGAGCTCGTGCACCGGCGTGGGTGGGGGCGGCGGCTGGTGGTGCCAGGGCCAGTGCAGGTGGCTGCAGGCCACCGCCGATAACGCCAGCGTGCACACCGCCACGCGCACCGTAGCTTGCCTTCCGGACCTCAGCAGCATCGCAGGCTCCTCGTTGCAGCGCCGCAGCGCGTAACATACAGGCACGGAGGGCACATGCAATCCCTGCAGGCGTTCAATTTCCGGCAATGGATCGATGCGAACCGCGCGCAGCTGCGGCCGCCGGTCGGCAACAAGCGCGTGTTTCGCGACGGCGACTTCATCATCATGGTCGTGGGTGGCCCCAACGCCCGCAAGGATTTCCACGTCGACCCGGGTGAGGAATTCTTCTACCAGCTCGAAGGCGACATGGTGCTCAGGACCATGCAGGACGGCCGCGTCGTGGACGTGCCGATCCGCGCCGGCGAGGTGCTGCTGCTGCCGCCGCTGATGCCGCATTCGCCGCAACGCCCGGCCCACACCGTCGGCCTGGTGATCGAACGCACCCGCCGCCCGGGAGAGCTCGACGGCTTCCAGTGGTATTGCGAGCGCTGCGGTCAGCTGCTGTACGAGGAGTACTTCGAGCTGACCGACATCGAAAAGCAGTTGCCGCCGGTGTTCGACCGGTTCTTCGCCAGCCCCGTGACGCGCACCTGCACACGCTGCGGGGCCGTGCTGGAGCGCTCCTAGGGTGCAGGCGCGCATCAGCATCGCCGGGCGGGAATACGGCGTCGACCTGTCGCAGCCGATCGATCTGGCCGTGGAGCTGGACTTCGCCGGCGCGCAGCCGCGCTATTTCGGCGCCCCGCGTGCCAGCTCGCGGCCATTCGAGACCCCGGGATTCGGCTTCAAGGGCGCGGTCGCACGCGGCGCGAGCTGCAACTGCGAGGTGATCACGCTGATCCCCCACTGCAACGGCACGCACACCGAGTGTGTCGGGCATCTGACGCGCGAGCGGCTCGACGCCTGGCGGGTGACACCGGCCGGTCCGCTACCGGCGCTGCTGCTGTCGGTGGCGCCCGAAAGCGCCGCCGACGAGAGCACCGAACCGACGCCGCAGGCCGGGGACCGCCTCATCACGCGGCGGGCGCTCGAGCGCAGCTGGCCCGCGGGCACGCCGGTCGCGCCGCGGGCGCTCATCATCCGCACCCTTCCCAACACTCCCGACAAGCGCACCCGCGATTACACCGGGCAGACGCCGCCCTACCTGTCGCAGCAGGCGGCACAGCTGCTGGTGAGCCGCGGCATCGTGCACCTCATCATCGACCTGCCCTCGATCGATCGCGCGCACGACGAGGGGCGGCTCACGACGCACCGCATCTTCTTCGGCCTGCCGCGTGGGTCGGTGGAGCTTGCTGCGGCGGTGCGCGCCGCGGCCACCATCACCGAGCTCGCCTTCGTGCCCGATGACGTCCCCGACGGGATCTACCTGATCGAGCTGCGGGTGCCGGCACTGAGCGGGGATGCCTTGCCCTGCCGCCCGCTGCTCTATCGGCTGACGGAGCCCGCGGCGTGAGCGCGCAAGCGGCGCTCGCCGCCGCGCGGGCGCGCGATGCGGCTGATCCGCTGCGCGACTACCGTGGGCAGTTCGCGCTGCCGCGCGATGAGCGCGGCGAACCGCTGGTGTACCTGTGCGGCCATTCGCTCGGACTGCAGCCGCTCGCCGCTCGCGAGATCGTCAACGCGGAGCTCGACGACTGGGCACGCCTCGGCGTGCGGGGGCACGAGCAGGCGCGCCGCCCGTGGGTGCCGTATCACGAGAACCTGAGCGCGGGGCTCGCGGCGCTCACCGGGGCCGAGAAGAGCGAAGTGGTGGCGATGAATTCGCTCACGGTCAATCTGCACCTGATGCTGGCGAGCTTCTACCGACCCTCCAGCCGGCGCAGTCGCATCCTGATCGAGGCCGGGGCGTTCTCCTCCGACCGCCATGCGCTCGCCTCGCAGATCGCCTGGCACGGGCTCGACCCCGAGAGCGCGCTCATCGAGCTGGCGCCCCGTGCCGGAGAGGACACCGTAACGGAGCAGGCGATCGAAGAGTGCCTGGCCGAGCACGGCGGGCAGATTGCGCTGGTGTTGTGGCCGGGCGTGCAGTTTCGTACCGGCCAGGCCTTCGATGTCGCGCGCATCGCCCGCGCCGCGCACGCCCACGGCTGCATCGCGGGATTCGACCTGGCGCATTCGGTCGGCAACGTGCCGCTGGCGCTGCACGCCGCGGAGGTGGACTTCGCGGTCTGGTGCAGCTACAAGTACCTGAACGGCGGGCCGGGTGCGATCGGCGGCTGCTTCGTGCATCAGCGTCACGCCGAGGCGCAGCCGCGCACGCGCCACGGCGGCGCGTTGCCGGGCGTGCGGCTGGCGGGCTGGTGGGGTCACGAGGAGTCGTCGCGTTTTGCGATGGAGCCTGGGTTTCAAGCGGCGCGCGGCGTGGCCGCCTGGCAGATCAGCAACCCGCCGATCCTCGCAGCCGCGCCGCTCATCGCCTCGCTGGCGATATTCACCGCCGCCGGGATCGGGCCACTGCGCGAGAAGTCGGTGGCGCTCACCGACTTTCTTGGCAGCCTGGTCGGCCCGCTGGCGCCGGCCGTGCACATGCTCACGCCGGCCGAGAGCGCGCGGCGCGGCTGCCAGCTCTCCATCCGCATCGCCGCCGGCGCTGCCCGCGGCAAGCGCGTGTTCGATGCGCTCGGCGCCCGCGGCATGGTGTGCGACTGGCGCTCGCCGGATATCATCCGCGTGGCGCCGGTGCCGCTCTACAACCGCTTCGAGGACGCCTGGCGCTTCGCGCGTGCGCTCGCCGAGGCGCTGCGGGAGAACCCGTGAGCGCATTCGCCGGGCGCGCCGTCAACATCGTCGGCGCAGGCCTCGCCGGGGCGCTGCTGGCGCTGCTGGCGGCGCGGCGCGGCCTCAGCGTCACGCTCTACGAGCGCCGCGCGGATCCGCGCCAGGTGCGGCCCGAGCGCGGCCGCTCCATCAACCTGGCGCTGGCCGCGCGCGGCATGCGCGCGCTGGAGCGCGCCGGAGTCATGGAGCGCGTGCGACCGCTGCTGATCCCGATGCGCGGGCGCATGGTACACGAGCGCGCCGGTCAGGCGGCGCTGCAGCCCTACGGTCAGCGCGAGCACGAGGTCATCTGGTCGGTCGGGCGGGCGGATCTCAACCGCGAGCTGATCGAGGCGGCGGCCCGCCACGAAGGCGTGCGCGTGCGCTTCGGCCAGCAGTGTCTCGGTGCGCAGCTGCGCGCCGGGCGGCTGCGGTTTCGCGACCTGTCGAGCGCTGCCGAGTACGACGTCGCGCTCGCGCCCACCATCGCCAGCGACGGTGCGGGCTCAGCGGTGCGCGCCAGTCTCGTGGCCGCGCGGCTGCTCGAAGTGCGCGAGGAATGGCTCGACCACGACTACAAGGAGCTCACCATACCCGCAGCCAGCGCAGGCGCGCTCGAGCGCCACGCGCTGCACATCTGGCCGCGCGGCGGCTTCATGCTGATTGCGCTGCCGAATACCGATGGCAGTTTCACCGCGACGTTGTTCCTGGCCCGCAGCGGCCCGCAGAGTTTCGCCGCGCTGGCCACGCCGCAGGCCGTCTCCGAGTTCTTCGAGCGCGAGTTTCCCGATGCACTACCACTCCTGCCGGAGCTGCCCGAGCAGTTTGCCGCACACCCCCAGGGGCAGCTCGTGACGGTGCACACGGCGCCCTGGCAGGTCGGCGGTGAGGTGCTGCTGCTCGGCGATGCCGCCCATGCCATCGTGCCCTTCCACGGGCAGGGCATGAACGCGGCATTCGAGGACTGCGTGGTGCTCGATGAGCTGCTCGGCGAGCACGCCGACTGGCCTTCGCTGTTCGGCGAGTTCGAGCGGCGGCGGCGCGCCAACACGGCGGCCATCGCGCAGATGGCGCTCGAGAACTACACGGAAATGCGTGCCACGGTGCTCGATGCCGGCTTCGTGCGTCGCCAGGCGATCGCCATGGCGCTCGAGCGGCGCTTCCCCGACCGCTTCATTCCGCGCTACGCGATGGTCATGTTCCATCCGGAGATTCCCTATGCGGAGGCGCTGCGCCGCGGCGCGGTGCAGGAGGAGCTGCTGCGGGAGCTCGATGCGGGCGCAGACGCCGAGCCCGACCCGGTGCTCGCGTCGCGGCTGGTGACCGAGCGCCTCGCGCCGCTGCGCTGACGGCAATCGAGGTCGGTCAGCCGCCGCAGCGCTCAGTGCTGCCGCGGTAACTCCGGCGCGTTACGCCGCTCGAGCGTCACGAACGTGACCGGGTAGGCGTGCTCGTCGTCCGCCGGATGCGTGCTGCACTCGACGTCGGCCCACTGCGTGGGATCGAAGTCGGGAAAGAACGTATCCCCCGGCACGTCGGCGTGCACGTGAGTCAGGTAGATGCGCCGCGCGAACGGCAGCACCAGGCGGTAGATCTCCGCACCACCGATCGCCACCAGCTCATCGCTCGCGCCCGCCTGCGCCAACGCCTCTTCCACCGAGTGCACCACGATCACTCCATGCGAGAACCACCCGCGATCACGCGTCAGCACCAGATTGGCGCGGCCGGGCAGCGGGCGCCCGAGTGATTCGAAGGTCTTGCGGCCCATCAGGATGGGCTTGCCCAGGGTGAACGCGCGAAAGCGCTTGAGATCCTCGGGCAGCCGCCAGGGCAGCGCGTTGCCGCGGCCGATCACACCATTCTGCGCCATGGCGACGATGAGGGAGACCAGCGGCCGGGCGGTGGTCATGGCCGCTCATTATTGCAAGCGCCGCAGCCGCTTTACCAGCCGTCGGCGAGTGGCGACGCCGGTCAGATCTCGACCGCGGTGCTGAGAATCACCACGTCACGGAACGGCATGCGGAAGAACTCGGCGGCCTGCGTGCTGTACTGCTGCATGCGCGCGAACAGCCGGCGCTGCAATCCGCGCAACCCGGGCGACGGGCGCGCGCGCACCACGTGCCGGCCGACGAAGAAGGCGCTGTCCTCGGTAAACACCCGCAGCCCCCGGGCGCGGCACGCTTTGAACGCCTCGGCCACGTCCGGCGTCTCCATGAAGCCGAAGCGCGCGGTGATGAAGAACACCGCCGGCGCCACTTCCTCGATCTGCAGACGCCGCACCGGGTCCTGACGCGGCGTGTCGGCGATCTCGATGTTGAGGATGATGACGCGCTGGTGGACGACGCCGTTGTGCTCGATGTTGCGGATCAGCGCCGACGGCACCAGATGCGCGTTGCTGGCGAGAAACACGCCGGTCCCGGGCACGCGGTGCACGCCGGCAACCAGCTTCGGCAGCTCGCTGCGCGGCACCGCCAGTTTGGCGAGCGCCGCGCGCAGCTCGAGCCGCCCGGAGCGCCAGGTCATGAAGATCAGGTACAGAATGGCCCCGAGGGTGAGCGGAATCCAGCCGCCGGCGGGCACCTTGGTCATGTTGCCCGCGACGAAGGCGCCGTCGGTGGCGAGGAACAGCGCAAACAGCGCCGCCACCTGCCACTTCGGCCAGTTCCACTGCGTGGCGGCGACGAAGGCGCCGAGGATCGTGGTCACGGCCATGGTGCCGACCACCGCCGCCCCGTAGGCGCCAGCCAGGGCGTCCGAGGAGCCGAAGCCGACGACGAACGCGCTCACGGCCAGAAACACCAGCCAGTTGACCATTGGCACGTAGATCTGTCCCGGCTCGAGCGCCGAGGTCTGCAACACCCGCAGGCGCGGCAGCAGGTCCAGGTGCACCGCCTGGCGGGCCATCGAGAATGCCCCGGAGATGGTCGCCTGGGAGGCGATGACGGTGGCTGCCGTCGCCAGCATCACCAGCCAGGGCAGCAGCGCGGGCGGCACCAGGTGATACAGCGGGTGGTCGACCGGCCGGCCGAGCTCGAGCAGCAACGCGCCCTGGCCGAAATAGCTGAGCACCAGCGCCGGCCCCACCAGCACATACCAGGAGACGCGCACCGGCTGGCGCCCGAAGTGCCCCATGTCCGCATACAAGGCTTCCGCTCCGGTGATAGCGAGAAACACCGATCCGATCACCGCCAGGGCCACGGGCGGCCGCGCCAACAGCAGGCCGATGCCGGCGAGCGGGTTGAGCGCCGCCAGTACCTGCGGGTGGCGCGCCAGGGGAATCGCGCCGATGAGGCCGATCACCACGAACCACGCCACCATGATCGGCCCGAACAAGCTCCCCACCCGCGCCGTGCCGTGGCGCTGGTGGGCGAACAGCAGGGCGATGACGATGAGCGTGATCGGCACCACGGACTTCGTGAGGCTGGGACTCAGCAGCTGCAGCCCTTCCACCGCGCTCAACACCGAGATCGCGGGCGTGATGAGCGCGTCGCAGAAGAAGAATGCCGTACCCGCGAGCGCCAGGCCGACCGCCACCCTCGCCCAGGTGCTGCCGGTGATCAGCCGCCGCTGCGCGAGGGCGAACAGCGCCAGGATCCCGCCTTCGCCCTCGTTGTCGGCGCGCATGATGATGGTGAGGTATTTCAGGGTGACGGAGATGACCAGGCTCCAGAAGATGAGCGACAGCACACCCAGCACGGCCTGCGCGCTGAAGGTGCCGGAGGCGCTCACCGCTTGCTGCATCGTATACAGGGGACTGGTGCCGATGTCGCCGTACACGATGCCGACCGCGCCCACCACCGAGGACAGATTCCAGCGTCGCGCGTGATTCATAGTGCGGGCCTGGCCCGTTGGGGGGCGGTGGCTCAGCCGCGGCGCGTGCGCCGCACAGGTACCCGGGCGTGCGGCGGCCACAGCATCGTGCCGCGGCAGCCCTCAGAGCCGCAGCGGCAGGCGAAGATCGCATCAATGTCCGGCGGATCATCCGCCTCGCGCTGGATCTGGTAGTCGTAGGTGAGCTCCTCGCCCGGCTCGATGGTGCGCAGTGCATCGATGAACACCCGGCGGTGCTCGATCACCGACTCGCAGTTCGGCTTGCAGGCGTGATTGACGAAGCGCGCCTCGTTGCCGGCGACGCCCGCATCGATCACGGTGCGCGCGTCCACGATGAACAGGAACGTGTGATTGTCAGCCGCATCCTTGTGCTGGTAGCGCCGGTCGGCCTCGGCGTGCGAGACCCGCTCGCCGACATACTCGATGATGCGCGCGCCCCTTCTGATGCGGCGCGTGGCGAACACACCGAGGCCGTGCAGCGGCGACGCGCGCACTTCGATCGAGGGCCCGGGCCGATCCTGCTGCACCACACTCACACCGCCACCGGCGCCCGGATCGCCGCATGATGCTGGTAGCCCGTGAGCTCGAAGTCCTCGTAGCAGTAGTCGAAGATGCTCGCCGGGCGGCGCCGGATCGTGAGGCGCGGCAGCGGCAGAGGCGTGCGCGAGAGCTGCAGGTCCGCCTGCTCCAGATGATTCAGGTACAGGTGGCAGTCGCCGCCGGTCCAGACGAACTCGCCGGGCGTGAGATCACACTGCTGCGCGAACAGGTGCGTGAGCAGCGCGTAGCTGGCGATGTTGAACGGCACGCCGAGAAACAGGTCGGCGCTGCGCTGATACAGCTGGCAGGACAGGCGTCCCGCGGCCACGTGAAACTGGAACAGTGCATGGCAGGGCATGAGCCGCATGCGCTCGAGCTCGCCGACGTTCCAGGCGCTCACCAGGATGCGGCGCGAGTCCGGATCGCGCCTCAGCCGCTCAACCGCCTGGGCGATCTGATCGATGCTGCGGCCGTCGGCGGTCGCCCAGGCGCGCCATTGCCGTCCGTACACCGGCCCGAGCTCGCCGTGCTCGTCGGCCCACTCATCCCAGATGGTGACGCCGTGCTCGCGCAGCCAGGCGACGTTGGTGTCGCCGCGCAGGAACCAGAGCAGCTCGTAGATCACCGCGGGCAGGTGGATCTTCTTGGTGGTCACCAGCGGGAAGCCCGCGGCGAGATCGAAGCGCAGCTGCTGCGCGAACAGCGCTAGCGTGCCGGTGCCGGTGCGATCGTTCTTGCGCACACCTTCGGTGCGCACGCGGCGCAGCAACTCCAGGTATTGTTTCATTGGGCTGCGGCGAAGTTGCCGGAGGGCACGCGCACGCGGTATGCCCAGGCGAGCATCGCCACCCCCGCGATGATCATGGGAACCGACAGCACCTGTCCCTCGGTGAGCCAGCCGCCGGCGAGGTAGCCGATGTGCTCGTCCGGCACGCGCACGAACTCCACGCCGAAGCGCGCGACGCCGTAGAGACTGAGGAACAGGCCCGCGGGCGCCAGCCGCGGCCGCGGCCGCGAGGTGAACCACCACAGCACGGCAAACAGCAGCAGACCCTCGAGAGCCGCCTCATACAGCTGCGACGGGTGGCGTACCTGACCGTCGACGCGGAATCCCCACGGCACGGTCGTGACCTTGCCCCACAGCTCGCTGTTGATGAAGTTGCCGATGCGGCCGAAGAACAGGCCGAGCGCCGGCAGCGGTGCCGTGAAATCGTAGACGTCCGCCACGTTGCGTCCGCGGCGCCAGGCAAACAGCGTCAGTGCCGCCATGACGCCGAGCAGGCCGCCGTGAAACGACATGCCGCCTTCCCACAGCTTGAGCGGGTACCACGGGTCGTTCGCCCAGAACGTCAGCCCGTAGAAAAGAATGTAGCCGACGCGGCCGCCGAGGATCACGCCGAGCATGGCGAAGAAGATCAGGTCATCGACGTCGGCGTTCTTCCAGGACGAGTCGGGTCGGGCGGCGCGCCGCCGCGCGAGCCACCAGGCGCCAGCGAAGCCCAGCAGGTACATGATGCCGTACCAGTGCACCTTGAGCGGGCCGATCTGGAAGGCGACTTTGTTGAAGCCCGGGAAGATGAGCATGAACGGTGAAGTTTAGCCGACCGCGCGCGTCACGCGGCAGAAGAACGTCTTGAGGTAGCGGGTCTCCGGGATTGCCGGATGCAGCGGGTGATCCGGAGACTGGCCCCCCGCCTCGAGCACCTGGACAAATCGCGCGCCATGGCGCGCCGCGCTCTGGATCGCCTCGAGCAGCTCATCGGCGGTGAGGTGATAGGAGCAGGAACAGGACACCAGCACGCCCTCGTCCGCGAGCACCGCCAGCGCGAGCTGATTGAGCTTGCGATAAGCCGCCTGGCCCGGTCCGATGTCCTTCTTGCGCTTGATGAACGCCGGTGGGTCGAGCACCACCACGTCGAACCGAGCGCCCTGTGCGGCGAGGGTTTTCAGGGCCTCGAAGGCATCGGCACGCACGCCCTCGAGCGTGCCGCCGTTGCGCCGGGCGTTGCGCTGGGCGAACTCGAGCGCCAGCGGCGAGGAATCCACGCACAGCGCCCGCGCCGCGCCCTGGTGCAGCGCGGTGACCGCCCACGCTCCGGCGTACGAGCACACGTCGAGTACGCGCGCGCCGCGGGCAACATAACGCCCGAGGCGCGCACGGTTGGCGCTCTGATCGTAGAACCAGCCGGTCTTCTGACCATCGGCGAGCGGCGCCGCGAAGGTGAGTCCCGACTCCACCACTTCGACCTCCGCCGGCACTTCTCCGAAGGCGGCCTCGGCGAGGTGCGGCAGCTGCTCGAGATCGCGCGCTGCGGAGTCGTTCTTCCAGAAGAGGCCGGCAGGGCTCACTACCTTCCTCACCGCGGCCGCGATCGTGTCCTTGAGCGCTTCCATGCCGGCGGTGGCGATCTGCCCGACCACCAGCTCGCCGTAGCGGTCGAGCACCAGCCCGGGCAGCAGGTCTGACTCGCCGAATACCCAGCGGCCGTAGCGGGCATCACCCAGCCGCTCGCGCAGCGCGAGCGCCAGAGCGAGGCGCCGTTCGATGAGCCCCGCATCGACCGGCTGCGCCGTATCGCGCGACAGGATGCGCGCGCAAATGAGGGCGTGCGGGTTCACGCAGGCGTAGCCGAGAAAGGCATCGCGGTGCGAGCGCAGCTCCGCCACCGCTCCAGGCGCGAAGGCGCCGAGCGGGGTGCGCTCGCTGTCGATCTCGTTGCTGAACACCCACAGGTGGCCGGCCGCGAGCCTCCGCTCCTCGCCGCGCTTGAGGCGCAGCACGGACGCGGACTCCTCGGCAGGATGCACGTGGGAACTTGCGGGTTGGGACATGAGATTCAGCGGCAGGGACGCGGAGTCGGAGTATACAGAATCGACGCAAGTTGCTCGCAGCGCTCTTATCCGACAGCGGTCACCCCGTTTCGAAACGCGCTATGATTGCACAGCAGCGCGATCGCGCGTGAGGGACCACGATGGCACGTGAACCTCAGGAAATTCCAACTTCCTCTGGCATCTACCAGATGCGCTGCCGCGCAAACGGCAAGATCTATGTCGGCAGTGCGGTGAATCTGCGCGCGCGATGGGACGGACATCGCCGCGAGTTGCGTAAAGGGCTACATCACAATCCCCACCTGCCGTCAGAATCACGAATCTCACCGCTTTCTGCCGCGCCTGCAACCTATGCTCGGTGCACATGTTCGAGTTAAAGAACGGAAAGCGTCCTAGTCACAAGGGCTGGACCTGGAGACACGACGGAGACCAGGCATTTGACTAGTACCGCCACACCGACCTCTACGAACCGACTTGTTGGTGAGACGAGTCCGTATCTCAAGCATCATGCGCACGATCCGGTCGAGTGGTATCCGTGGGGAAAAGAGGCGCTCGAGCGCGCGCGGGGGGAAAAGAAGCCGATTCATCTCAGCGTCGGATACCATGCGTGCCACTGGTGTCACGTCAAGCAAAAAGAGAGCTATCAGGACGAGGCGACCGCGAAGATCCTCAACGACAACTTCGTCAACATCAAGGTCGACCGCGAGGAGCGTCCCGACATCGACCGCATCTACCAGATGGCGCAGCAGCTGCTGACGCAGCGCGGCGGCGGCTGGCCGCTCACCATGTTCCTGACGCACGACGATCAGCGGCCGTTCTTCGGCGGCACCTACTTTCCGAAGGAAGCCCGCTACGGGCTGCCGGCATTCAAGGACGTGCTGCTGCGCGTCGCCGAGTATTACCGCGAGCATGCCGCGGAGTTAGCAAAGCAGAATGACGCCCTGATGGCGGCGTTCGCCGAGCTCAACCCGCCGCCCGCCGGCGCTGATACCGAGCTCACCGGCGCCCCGCGCGCGACCTGCCACGCGCAGCTGGCACGCAGCTTCGACCCCCGCAACGGCGGCTTCGGCGGTGCACCGAAGTTTCCGCACCCGCAGACGATCGCCTGGCTGCTGCAGTACTGGCACGCCACCGCCCGGGCGCCGGAGCCTGACCTCGAGGCGCTGCGCATGGCGACGCTGACGCTGCGCCGCATGGCCGAGGGCGGGATCAACGACCAGCTGGGCGGCGGCTTCTGCCGCTACTCGGTCGACGAGCACTGGATGATCCCGCACTTCGAGAAGATGCTGTACGACAACGGCTCGCTGCTCGCCGTCTACGCGGAGGCGGCGCTGGCCCGTGGCGATCAGTTCTTTGCGCGGGTGGCATCCGACACCGCCGCCTGGGTGCTCCGCGAAATGCAGGCGTCCGAGGGCGGCTACTATTCCAGCCTCGATGCCGACTCGGAAGGTCACGAGGGCAAGTACTATGTCTGGGATCGCGAGGAAGTGCGCGCCGCGCTGACCGCGGAGGAATTCGCGGCGTTCGCGCCGCGCTTCGGCCTGGACCGGTCCGCCAACTTCGAGGGCCATTGGCATCTGCGCGTCGTGACCTCCGTGGAGGAGATAGCGCGGCAATCGGGTCGCACCGTAGCTGAGGTCGAGACGCTCATCGCCGGCGCGAGCGCCAAGCTCCTCAGCGTCAGGGCGCAGCGGGTGCGCCCGGCGCGCGATGACAAGGTGCTGACCTCGTGGAATGCGCTGATGATCCGCGGCATGGCGATCGCCGCACGAACCCCGGGACGCGACGATCTGGCAGCGTCCGCCACCCGTGCGCTGGAATTCATCCGCCGCACGTTGTGGCGCGACGGCCGGCTGCTCGCGACTTACATGGACGGCCGGACGCATCTCAATGCCTACCTCGACGACTACGTCTATCTCGCCGACGCGATCCTCGAGCTGCAGCAGGTGCGCTTTCGCGCCGATGAGCTCGCCTTCGCGCAGCAGCTGATCGAGATCGTACTGCAGCATTTCACCGACGAGGCGCGCGGCGGCTTCTATTTCACCTCCGACGATCACGAGACCCTGATTCATCGCAGCAAGACATTCAGTGATGATGCGACGCCCGCCGGCAACGGCGTCGCCGCCCGCGTGCTGCTACGCCTCGGACACCTGCTCGGTGAGCCGCGCTACTTGAGCGCCGCCGAGCGCACGCTGCGAGCGGCCTGGCGCGCGCTCGAGAAATACCCGCAGGCGCACGTGAGCCTGTTGCTCGCGCTCGAGGAGCTGCTCGATCCGCCCGAGATCGTCGTGCTGCGCGGGGAGGCCCGCAGGATCGAGGACTGGCGCCGCGAGCTCGCGCAGCTCTACGCCCCGCACCGCCTGGTGCTCGCGATACCCAGCGACGCGGCGGATCTGCCGCCGGCGCTCGCGGACAAGACGCCGCGTGCGGGACCGGTCGGCTACGTCTGCCGGGGGAGCACCTGCTCGGCGCCGCTCGATTCACTGGATGCGCTACACGAACAATTGCACGCGAATGATCCGCTGCCGGTCTAGCCACCTGTCGCGCCCGGTTTCCGTGATCGCGCTGGCGGCCCTCGGGCTGAGCGTGGCAGACGCGGCCCGCCCCGCCGAGGCCCCTTGCCGCGGGAACGCCGACACGGCGCATGAGCACTGCGAGTCGCTGTCCTTCGGCGGACGCGAGCGCACCTATCGCCTCTACGTGCCGTCGCAGCTCGCTGCGCGAGTGCCGTTGTTGCTCGTGCTTCATCCGGCGCTGTTCGATGGCGTTAGCATGGAGGCGATCACCGCCCGGAGCTTCGACCAGCACGGGAACCAGGCGGGTGCGCTCATCGTCTACCCCGACGGCATCGATCAACACTGGAACGATGGGCGCGAGGGGATTGCGACCACCGCTGCGCGCGAGCACATCGACGACGTCGGCTTCCTGCGCACGTTGGTCGCTGTCCTTAGCGCACGTTACCCCGTCGATACTGAGAGAGTCTTCGTGACTGGCTTCTCCAACGGAGGCATGATGACGCTGCGCCTGGCATGCGAGGCCACCGACGTGTTTCGGGGATTCGTGGCGGTAGCCGCCAGCCTCAGCGAAGAGCTCGCCGCACGATGCCAGCCGCAGGTCGCACGGCGGGTCGCCCTGATCGACGGCACCGCCGACGGCCTCGTGCCGTACGGGGGCGGAGGCGTCGGCGCCCTCGGTATCACGCGCGGCCGCGTCGTCGGCGCCGAAGCGACGTTCGATGCATTCCGCAAACTCGCCGGATGCAGTGGTGCCGGGTCCGAGCCGCTGCCTGGGAAAACCCCGCGGGACCGAACCGATGTCATCGTGCACCGCGCGACCGGCTGCCCGGCCGACCGGCCGGTCGTGCTGTTCGAGATCAAGGGTGGCGGGCACGCCTGGCCCGGGGGCGCCCGGGTGCCCCCGCAGGTCTTTCTGCTGCGAGGCAAGCTCAGCGGTGACATCGATGCGACTGAGGAAGCCTGGAGGTTTCTGGGGCTGGGTGAAATCCCAGCCGTCCGGACGGAATGATGGGGCTGATCCCGAGGTTGAGTCACTCAGGGCTGCGGGGAACTCGCGGCAGAGGCCAGACGACGATGAAGCCGTTGCGATCGACAAACTCGTCCAGGTGCGTGATGTGCTCACCATCGTTGCCGTCCTGACCTCGGCCGTGCAGGGCAATCACCAACGGCCAGCGTCGTGCGGGGTTGTAGCCTGCCGGCAGGTGCACGAGGTAGGCGCGCGAGCCGCCCTCGCTCTCAAGTTGGAAGCAGCAACCCCAACATCCACAGCGTGCGCAGCAGGGTCAAGTGTCTTCCCTCCCAGTGCGGCGAAGACTCGAGTCACTCGAAGCGTTTGCCGACGATCCGGACGCGGAGCAACGCCGATAGCAGAATCACAATGACATCGAGCGGTGTTATCGGACCGCCGCCCCCGTGGCCGCCGCCGCCACCGCCGCCGCCACCGCCGCCACCCGTGTTGCCGGTCGAGACGTTCAAGTCGACGTCCGAGCCGTCGGCGACACTCGTACCCGGAAGCGGGAGCTGGCCGATCACGTCGCCTGCGGGCACGGTGGCGCTGGAGCTCATCGTCACGGTCCCTGCGACGAGACCTGCGTTGACGAGCGTGCTCGTGGCCTCGGCCTGCGTCATCCCGACGACGCTCGGGACGGCCACGTTGCACTTGACGACCGAGCTGGCGCCTACCGTGTAGCCGAGTGTCGGGTCGCCGGTGAGAGCGAACAACACCTGCTGATTGCTGGAGTTCTCGGCGCTCAACAGCACGCTGCCGTCGGACTGGCGTACCGGCGAGACCGGACTGCTGTCGGCCCCGACTGTGAGGCCGCTCGGAATCTGCAGCGTGCCCTGTGCCGTGGGCTTGAGCCAGTCGCCGGCAGTGAGCGGGTAACTCCAGGCAATGAGGTCGACGGTGGGGTTGGCGGTGCTCACGATGAAGGCGCCCACGATCTGACCGCTGTCCGTGATTGCGGCGGTGATGGACGCGGAGAACGTCAGACCGTCGATCATCGATGCCGACAGGAAGCCGTTGCCGTTGAAGTTCTTGTCCGGCGTCCCGGTGCAGCGATCGACCGCGACCACTGCGGCGGTCACGGCGCTCGAGTTCTGCATCGGATAGGTATCGCCGAGGATCAGAATGTCGGGGACGCCGGACTGCGCGCCGTTGCCTTCGATGCGGGTGCCTTGCCAGACCTGGCCGTTGGGAGGCTGGAACCCGGCGACGCCGCCCGAGCCGAACGTAGTATCCGCGGTTCCGTCCGCGTTGAGCTTCAGCAGCGTCAGCCCCGCGACCGCGGAGCCGTTAGGGCCGGCAATGAAAATCGCCTCCTCGGGGGTCACGTGACACCCGATGTTTCCGCCGAAGTACACCGACTCGAGAACCAGCACCCCGGGTGTCGTCCCTTTGGCATTGAAGCTCGTATCGAGCGCCGCCACCCCGGAAGCGTCCGGCGGCTGCAGGCGCTCCACGAAGTTCTCTACCGAGCCCGGCGCCGTGCCCACGACCACCAGATTGTGGGTCACCGGGTCGATGCAGAGTGCGAGAAACTCATCGGCGTGGTTGGTGGAGTTCTCGAAGCTGGTCACGTAGCCGGCAGCGCCGAAGCTCGTGTCGATGGCACCGGTGCTGGTGCGGCGCAGGATCGAAACAGGCGACGAGAGCAGCGTATAGGTCGTGTTGTTCGCATCGCCGTGATCAACGGCATCGTCAGCCGTGAGATTGGGCATCGACGTCGGCGCGGAGACGCCGTCCGTGCCGTAGCTCGCGAGTACATCGAACCAGTTGCTGTTGAAGGCCGCATAGACGAGCCCGGCAGTCAATGCCGCTACGAGCGCAACTGCGGGTTTCAAAATCGCTTTCATGAAGTCGATCTCCTGCTGGCAGTCACCGCATGCAGCGACCTGCTCCGGAAAGGATCCCCTGAGCTTCAAGCGACATTTCGATGCAAAACCTGTCAACCGATTAGAATTGACGGCGAGGGCGCTGAAAAAAGTCGCCGCATGAATAAGTCAAAGCCCGTCAAGGGGTTAGCTGCGGGGGAAACGACGCGATTGCTGTCGCAATGGCGTGCCGGGGACCAGACGGCCTTCGACCGGCTGCTGCCGATCGTCTACGAGGAGCTGCGGCGACTCGCCTCGAGCTACATGCGCGCCGAGCATCCCAATCACCTGTTGCAGACCACGGCGCTGGTTCACGAGGCATACCTGCGCCTGGTCGATCACCCGGACCTCAACTACGAGACCCGCAATCACTTCTTCGCGGCCGCAGCCCAGGTGATGCGCCACGTCCTGGTGGACTATGCACGAGCGCGCTGTCGCGCGAAGCGCGGCGGCGGCGTGCCGCCCGTGCCACTCGAGGATGTCGCCGTCATATCCCCCGATCGGGCCGAAGAGCTGATTGCCGTCGACGCAGCGCTCGCGAGCCTCATGGCCTTCGACCAGCGCAAGGGCCGGATCTTCGAGTTGCGGCACTTCGCCGGCCTCTCGGTAGAAGAGGCGGCGCAGGTACTCCACGTCTCGTCGGCCACGGTCGCGCGGGACTGGAGAATGGCCAAGGCCTGGCTGCGCCGCGCCATCGCTTCCGGGCCTCACCGTGCAGGCTGAACGCTGGCGGCGGCTCGAGGAGATCTTTCAGTCCGCGCTCGACTGTGCGCCGGAGTCTCGCGCCGCGTTCGTCGATTCGGCCTGCGGCAGCGATAGCGAGCTGCATGCGGAGGTCGATTCGCTGCTGGCGGCACACGAGCAAGGGGATGGGGACTTCACGCAGTCCGCCGTGTTCGAGGAAGCGCTCAAGGTACTCGGGCAACGCACCGCACGCTTGCATGAAGGGCGGCGCATCGGCCCCTACCGCGTGCTGCGCGAGCTCGGTCGCGGCGGCATGAGCCGGGTCTATCTGGCCGAACGCGCCGATCAGGCGTTCGAAAAGCAGGTGGCCATCAAGGTCCTCGAGCGTGGGCTCGATACCGAGGAGCTGACCCGGCGCTTCCAGAGCGAACGTCAGATCCTGGCCAGGCTCGATCATCCCAACATCACGCGGATTCTCGACGGCGGAACGACCGAGGACGGCCTGCCGTTCCTGGTGATGGATTACGTCGAAGCGGAGCCCATCGACCAATACTGCGATGCGCGCGCGCTCGACGTTGCAGCGCGGCTCAGGCTGTTCCAGGGCGTGTGTGCCGCGGTGCATTATGCCCATCAGAACCTCATCATCCACCGCGACATCAAGCCGGGAAACGTCCTGGTCACCCGCGACGGCGTGCCGCGGCTGCTCGACTTCGGCATCGCCAAGCTGCTGGCGCCCGAGACGCAGCCGAGCGAGTCGACGCGTACCGCCTTGAGAAGACTCACGCCGGAGTATGCGAGCCCGGAGCAGGTGCGCGGTGAGGCGCTAACTACCGCGAGCGACGTTTATTCGCTCGGTGTGCTGCTCTATCGGCTGCTGAGCGGGCAGTCTCCCTACCGAGCCCGCGCCTCCCCGGCCAACGCGTTGGAACGGGCGATCTGCGAGGATCAGCCGCAACGGCCGAGCGCTGCGGCTGTACGCGGGGGGCCCGCGCCGGCGGGCGAAGGCACGCCGGACCGACTGCGCCGGCGGCTGGCAGGCGATCTCGACAACATCGTGTTGATGGCGCTGCGCAAGGAGCCGCAGCGGCGTTACGCCTCGGTCGAGCAGTTTTCGCAAGACATCAGCCGGCACCTGGCGAACCTGCCGGTGATCGCCCGCTCGGATACCGCCGGCTACCGCGCCACCAGGTTCATCCTCCGCCACCGCACCGGAGTTGCGGCGACGACGGCGATACTCATGCTGCTCGTCGCAGGCGTCGTCGGCACCTCGTGGCAGGCGCGTGTGGCGCGCGCGGAACGCGCCAGGGCACAACAGCAGTTCAACGACGTGCGCAAGCTGGCGACCTCGTTTCTGTTCGAATTCAACAGCTCCATCCAGAACCTCCCCGGCGCGACGCCGGCGCGCAAGCTTCTGGTGCAGCGCGCGCTCGAGTACCTGAGCAAGCTCGCGCAGCAATCGCAGGGGGATCCGGGCCTGCAGCGTGAATTGGCCGAGGCTTACCTGAAGGTGGGCGATCTGCAGGGAAATCCGTACGAGGCCAACCTCGGCGACACGCCGGGTGCAGCGGAAAGTTACCGCAAGGCGCTGGCGATCAGCGCCGGGCTGACCGCCGCCGACGGCAAAGACGCACAGGCGCAGAGATACCTGGCGCGCAGCTATCAAGCACTCGGCGAAGTTCTGCCGCTGCTCGGCAAGCCGACGGAGGGAGTGGTTGATCTGCGCAAGGCTGCGCAGACCTTCGAGACGCTCGTCAGCAAGACGCCTCACGACCGCGAGCTGCGCGTACAGCTGGCGGACAGTTATCAGTCGCTTGGTGATCTGCAGGGCCACAGCGGACTGCAGAATCTCGGCGACCGCGCCGGGGCCCTGGACAGCTATCGCAAGGCCATCGCGGTTTTCGATGCTATGGCGGCTGAAACCCCCGGCGATCAGAAGGCGCGCGGGGGAGCGGCGGTCATGCGGATCCGCATCGGCGACATGCAGCAGGCAGGGGGCGACCTCGATGCTGCGCTCGAAAACTATCGCGGCGCGCTGCAGCGGGCGCAATCACTCGCGGCCGAGGATTCCAAGAACGACAGATTCCGAAGAATCCTCGCCCTCAGCTATCGAAAACTCGCCGAGCTCGAGAGCCGGCGAGGAGAATTCGCACCGGCGCTACAGAACGCGCGCAGTGCGGCCGAGATCAATCGGGTCCTGGCGGCCGCGGACCCGGAGAACGCCCAGGCCAGTGCCAATCTTGCGCTTTCACTGACGACCATGGCCGATCTGCTCAACAGGACCGGGAGCCGAGGCGCGGCGCTCGATGCCTACCGGCAGGCAATCGCAATCCTCGAGAAGCTCTCGGCTGCCGCGCCGGCGAATGTGTTCATGCGCAGCCAGTTGGCGGACGCGCTGGTCGCGACGGGAGCCGTCCTGGCGCACCAGGACAGCGTGGCGGAGGCGCGAAGGCTGACGTCGCGCGGCGTGGCGATTGCGCGGGATCTGGCAAACCGCGCGACTGCGACACCGGACGATCTGAGTCAGTACGCACTCATCCTGCTCACCTGCCAGCCGCCCGATCTGCGCGACGCCGCCGCCGCGCTCAGAACGGCGGAGCGGGCGGTGGAAAGATCGGCGGGGCGTGACCCCAAGAGCCTTCACATCCTTGCCCAGGCTTACTCTCAGAACGGCGACGCGGCCCGTGCGGCCGAGGCGGAACGGCGGGCCCTGCTACCGCCGCAGCAGCAATGACCCGCGCGCGGTGACGCTACCGACTCCGATCGACTCACGTCGGCGCGAGCTGCGGCGGCTTACGGGCGCTGCGCGCCCGCTCGAACGCGCGCCCGATCTGCAGCAGCCGGCCGTCGCGGAAGCGCGGCGCGACGAAATGAATGCCGACCGGCAGGCCGGCCACGAACCCGGCCGGCACGGTGAGGCTCGGATAGCCCGCCACCGCCGCGGCCGAGCACATCGGCGGCCAGCCACCGCTGTTCTCCTCGCGATCGCCCCAGACGTGATCGATCAGCTCCGCGGGCCCGTTGCCGGAAGCGACCAGTGCATCCACGTGGTGTTTCGCGAAGATGGCAGCAAGGCCGTTGGTGTCGGCGACGTCGGTGATGTGGTGCAGGGCCTTGACGTAGGCGGGATCGGTGCGCGACCCGCGCTTGTCGGCCTCGATGAACAGCTCCTGACCGAAGAACGGCATCTCCTCGGCGGCGTGCTGGATATTGAATTCGATCACATCCGCCAGCGTGCGCACCGGCAGCGTGCCCTTGAAGCGCGCCAGGTAGGCATTGAGGTCCGCCTTGAAGTCGTACAGCAGCACCTCGAACTCGTCATCGAGCAGCCGGTCCCATCCGGGAGCAGACGGGACATCGACGAGCACGAAGCCCTCGCGCTCGAGGAGCTTCAGCCACTCCTGCCGCTGGGTCAGCACCTCGGGGTGCGTTGAGGCTGGCGGCGGCAGCACCCCGAGCCGCAGTCCCTTCGGCACGGACTCGAGCGCCGCGACGCCGTCCCACTGCACCCCCGGCTCTGCCATCACCGCGAGCAGCAGCGCCGCGTCCGCCACCGAGCGCGTCATCGGTCCGGTCGTGTCCTGGCGCTTGGTGATCGGCACCACGCCCACGCCGCTCACGAGGCCTACCGTCGGCTTGTGACCGACGAGGCCGTTGATCGAGGCCGGCGCGAGGATCGAGCCATCGGTCTCGGAGCCGAGCGCTGCGGCACACAGATTGGCCGTCGTGGCGGCCGCCGGTCCGGCGCTCGAGCCGGAGGGGTTACGGGTCGGATCGTACGGGCAGCGGCACTGTCCGCCGACCGCACTCCAGCCGCTCACCGAACGGCTCGAGCGGAAATTCGCCCATTCACTGAGATTGGCTTTACCGAGCACGATGGCGCCGGCGGCCCGCAGCCGCGCAGCCACCGGAGCATCGGCGGAGTGCCGCGCCGTCGCGAGCGCCAGCGAGCCGGCCGTAGTGGGCAGCGGATCGCGCGTCTCGATGTTGTCCTTGAGCAGCAGCGGAATGCCATGCAGCGGTCCCATGAGCTTGCCCGCGCGGCGCGCGGCGTCGAGGGCACGGGCGGCGGCGAGCGCCTCCGGGTTCAGCGCCAGCACCGCGCCGAGCTTCGGACCCTGCCGGTCGAAGCGCTCGATGCGTTCCAGGTAGCTGCGCGTCACTGCCTCCGCGCTCACGCCTCCTTCGGCCTGAGCGCGACTGAGCTGCGCGATCGACCGTTCACTCGGGTCGAAGCCACCGCCGCTCTGCGCCGCGGCGCTCGCGTCCGCGGTCGCGCCCAGTGCGGCTGGCCTACCGCCTGCGGCGAGGGTCAGCGCGCCGATGGCTTCAACGAATGTGCGCCGATCCATACACAACCCCCTCAACCTTGAGAGTGACCGTTCGGGGAGGGTTTCCGCTGAGGCAGGCTCCTCTCCCGGAAGCTTTTCAGGACAGCAGCTCGATGTTCCCGCCGATCGCGGCGGTGTTGATGGTGAGCGTGCGCTCGTTGGCAAAGCGCAGCAGATAGTGCGGCCCGCCGGCCTTGGGGCCGGTGCCCGACAGGCCCTGGCCGCCGAAGGGCTGCACACCGACGACCGCGCCGATCATGTTGCGGTTGACGTAGGTGTTGCCGACCGGCAGCGAGCGGAACACGTGCTGCGCGATGCTGTCGAGGCGGCTGTGCACCCCGAGCGTGAGCCCGTAGCCGGTGGCACGGATCGCCTCCAGCACCTGCGGCAGCTCGCCGCTGCGGTAGCGCGCGACGTGCAGGATCGGGCCGAACTCCTCGGTCTTCAGCTGATCGAGGCTGTGCAGCTCGAACAAGTGCGGCGCGAAGAAGTGCCCCGCCGCCGCCAGCCGCGGATCGACCTTGCAGGCATATAGCAGCCGCGCCTCGCGGCCCATGCGCTCGGCGTGCCTGGCGAGCCGTGCCTGCGCCGCTGCGCTGATCACCGGCCCGACATCGGTCGCCAGCTCGCCCGGCGGGCCGATCCTCAGCACCTGCATGGCCCCGATCAGCATGGCGATGATGCGCTCGGAGATCTCCTCCTGCAGGTACAGCACGCGCAGCGCCGAGCAGCGCTGGCCGGCGCTGGTGAACGCCGAGGTAACGGCGTCGTCGACCACCTGCTCGGGCAGCGCCGTCGCGTCGACCACCATGGCGTTGACACCACCGGTCTCGGCGATGAGCGGTACGATGGCGCCGTCGCGGCTGGCGAGCGTGCGGTTGATGGTGCTTGCTGTGGCGGTGGAGCCGGTGAAGGCCACGCCCGCCAGTGCCGGGTGCGTGAGGGCGACCTCACCGAACGGCGGCCCGTCCGCGGGGGTGAGCTGCAGCACCTCCGCCGGCACGCCCGCCTCGTGCAGCAGCCGCGTCATCGCGTGCGCCACCAGCGGTGTGGCGGGCGCGGGCTTGGCCACCACGCTGTTGCCCGCGACCAGCGCCGCGGTGATCTGCCCGGTGAAGATCGCCAGGGGGAAATTCCAGGGACTGATGCACACGAACACGCCGCGGCCGTGCAACGAGAGTGTGTTGCGCTCGCCGGTCGGACCGGGCAGCTCCTGCGGCGCACCGAACAGCTCCCGGGCGCGCGCGGCGTAGTAGCGGCAGAAGTCCACCGCCTCCCGCAGCTCAGCCAGCGCATCGGGGAGCGTCTTGCCGGCTTCGCGCACCAGCAGGCTCAAGAAGAGTCCGCGCCGCTGCTGCAGCAGCGCGGCGGCTTGGTCGAGGCAGGCGGCGCGCTGCACCGCCGGCGTGACATTCCAGGCGAATTGGGCGGCGGCCGCTGCCGCCATCGCGCGGCGGATCTCATCCGCGCTGGCATCGCGCGTCAGGCCGACCGTCACACCCGTGTCGGCCGGCGAGCTGACCGGGACGCTCACATCGCGCGCCGCGCGGCCGCTGAGGATCGGGCCGCCGGCATGGCTCTGGTGCGCGTGCGCGTCCACCTCCGCCGCGAGCGCCGCGAGCGCCGCCGGATCGCCGAAGTCCTCGCCCTCGGAGTTGGCGCGCTCGGCGCCGAACAGCGCGTGCGGCTCACGCACGCGCGTCGTGTGCGGATCGGGCGCCATGAGCGAAGAGATCGGGTCGCGCACCACCTGCTCCACCGGGATCTGCGGATTCATGAACTGATGCACGAACGAGCTGTTGGCGCCGTTCTCGAGCAGGCGCCGCACCAGATACGGCAGCAGATCCTCGTGCGTGCCGACCGGCGCGTACACCCGCACCGGCGGCAGACCGGGGACTTCGGCGCGCGCCGCCGCGTACAGCGCCTCGCCCATGCCGTGCAGGCGCTGGAACTCGTAAGCCGCGCCCGGCGGGGCGAGCTCGAGCACCGCGGCCACCGTGTAGGCGTTGTGCGTGGCGAACTGCGCATAGAGGCCATCGCGCATGGCGAACAGGTGCTGAGCGCACTCGAGGTAGCTGGCATCGGTCGCCGCCTTGGAGGTGTAGACCGGGAAGCTGGCGAGCCCGCGCTCCTGGGCGCGCTTGATCTCACTGTCCCAGTACGCGCCCTTCACCAGGCGCACGCTCATGCGCCGCCCGCTGGCGCGCGCCAGCTGCGCCACCCACTCGAGCACCAGCGGCGCGCGGCGGCCATAGGTCTGCACCGCGAGTCCGAGCCCGTCCCAGCTGCGCGTCAGCGGGTCGCGGGCCAGGGTCTCCACGATGTCGAGTGACAGATCCAGCCGGTCGGCTTCTTCGGCGTCGATGGTGAAGCCGATGCCGGCCAGCGCGGCGCTGCGCGCCAGCTCCACCATGCGCGGCGCGAGCTGCTCGTGCACCCGTTCGATCTGCAGCTGGCTGTAGCGCGGCTCGAGCGCCGACAGCTTCACTGAGATACCGGAGCGCGCGTGCGTACTGCCGCCCGCCTGCGGCTTGAGGGCGTCGATCGCGTGCGTGTAGGCCTCGAAGTAGCGCTGCGCGTCCGCCTCGGTGCGCGCACCCTCGCCGAGCACGTCGAAGGAGCACAGGGCGAGCTCGGGATCGGTGCGCCCGCGCGCGAGCGCAGCGTCGATCGTCTCGCCGACGATGAACGCGTCCGCCATCAGCTGCATCGACTGGCGCAGCGCCGCGCGCACCACCGGAGCGACCAGCGGCTTGGCGATCTGCGTCGCCGAGAATCCCCCCGACAGCTCACCCAGCACGTCCGGCAGCAGCCGGCCCGCGGCGCCGAGCAGCGTAAAGCCGGTACGCAGCAGCAGATCGGTATCGCCCGGCACGCCGGCATCGCGCACGGTCGCGAGACGCTCGGCAATCAGCTGGTCGGCGCGCCTCGGGTCGGGGGTGCGCAGCAGCGCCTCCGCCAGGCTCATCAGCGCCTTGCCCGGCACGCTGTCGAGCGGAAACTGCTCGAGCATCCGGTCGACCAGCGGGCGCGAGCGCTTGTCCGCGCGCGCCACCTCCACCCAGCGGGCCGCGCGCACCCGCGCGCGCTCGAGCGCATCCTGCACCCGGGTGAGGTCGCCGAGGGTCTCGCCGGCGGCATCCGCCTCGGGACGCAGCGTCGCGGCACGCAGCCGCGCGCGCAGTGCGGCCAGTGCGCCCGCGCCATCGCCCTTCTCAGCCGCTCCGCCTGCCTTCACGGGTGGGGCCATCGTTTACGCCGCTTCATGCTCAGCGGCCCTGCTGGCCGGCCAGCACCTGCGCCACCGCGCGCGCGAAGTACTCGAGGTTCTCGTGGCGCAGACCGGCGATATTCATGCGGCTGTCGTCGGTCATGTATACATGATGGCGCTCGCGCAGCGCCCGGACCTGGGCGGCGCTGATGCCGAAGAACGAGAACATGCCGCGCTGCCTGCCGATGAAGGCGAAGTCACGCTCCGGACAATGCGTCTTGAGCTGCCGCACGACCTCGTGGCGCAGGTCCTGGATGCGGCGGCGCATGCCGTCCACCTCGTCCAGCCACTGACGGCGCAGGGACTCATCCTCGAGGATCGTCTGCACGACGGCGGCGCCGTGATCCGGGGGCATCGACCACATGGTGCGTGCGATGCGCACCAGCTGGCTCGACGCTGCGTCGGCGGCGGCGGCGGATTCGCTCACCAGGTGCAGCGCTCCGGTGCGCTCGCGGTAGAGACCGAAGTTCTTCGAGCACGACACCGCGCACAGCACCTCGGGCAGCTCCGCGCAGAACAGTCGCGGGGCGAACGCGTCGGCGTCGAGGCCTTCGCCGAGCCCCTGGTACGCCATGTCGATGAAGGGCAGGAGCTGGCGGCGCTTCACCAGCGCGAGCAACTCGAGCCACTGCGCCTGCGAAAGATCGGCCCCGGTCGGGTTGTGACACGAGGCATGCAGCAGCACCACCGCGCGCGCCGGCAGCCGCTCGAGCGCCGCCGTCATGGCGGCGAACTGCACCCCGCCGCTGGCCGGATCGAAGTAAGGATAGCGCTCGAGTCTCAGGCCGCTGCCTGACAGCAGCGGGGCATGGTTCGCCCAGGTGGGCGTGCTGACGTGCACCACCGCATCGGGGCACGCCGTGCGGATGAGTTCCGCGCCCAGACGCAGCGCCCCGCAGCCGCCGGGCGTCTGCACGCTGCGCACCCGTCCGGCGCTCAGTGCCGGATGGGCTGCGCCCAGCACCAGCTGCTCGAGGGCCCGGTTGAATGCGGCGCTGCCGGCCGGCCCGATGTAGGCCTTGGTGGTCTGGCGTGCCAGCAGCTCCCCTTCCGCCTTGCGCACCGAGGCGAGCACCGGCGTGTCGCCGCGCTCATCACGATACACGCCGATGCCGAGATCCACCTTGCGTGGATCGGGGTCGGCACGAAACTGGGCCATCAGGCCGAGTATGGGATCGGGAACGACGGGCTCGAGACGCTCGAACATGCTCTGACTCCGTGTGGGGCCGCCACGGTAGCATGTGGAGCACCCGGTGCGCACAGCCCGGAGAATCAAGGAAATCTTGACGACGCCGGCCGTCGACCCTCTCTACACTCGCTGCGCGTGTTGGCAAAACCGTTGGCACATCCGGGACTGTGGGGACTCGCCTGCTTCGCAGCCTTGGGGCTGCCGGCGGTCGCCGCTGCAGGTGCAGCGGCGAACAATGGCGGCAATCCGGCCGCGGCGCAGGAGCTCCCCCAGGTCACGGTGATCGCCAACACGCCGCTCCCGGGCCTTGGCCTGCCCCTCAACCAGGTACCCGCCAACGTACAGACGGCCGACAGCCAGGACCTGCAGCGTCAGCAGACGCTCGGCCTGGCGGACTACCTCAACGGCAACTTCAGCGGCATCAATGTCAGCGAGAGCGCGGCCAACCCCTTTCAGCTGGACGTCAGCTACCACGGGTTCACGGCCTCGCCGCTGCTCGGCACGCCCGAGGGCCTGTCGGTGTACATCGACGGCGTGCGCGTCAACGAGTCCTTCGGCGACACCGTCAACTGGGACCTGATCCCGCAGTCGGTCATCTCGACGGTGACGCTGATCTCCGGGTCGAACCCGGTGTTCGGGCTCAATACGCTCGGCGGCGCGCTGTCGGTGCGCACCAAGAGCGGACACGATTATCCCGGAACCGAGCTCGAGGCCGACGGCGGCTCGTTCGGGCGGCGATCGTTCGAGGGGCAATCGGGCGGGGAGCTCGGCGGTTTCGATTACCTGGTCACCGGCAACTACTTCGACGAGACCGGCTGGCGCAACGATTCGCCGACGCGGGTCGTGCAGGCCTTCGGCAAGGTCGGCTGGCAGAACGAGCGCAGCGATCTCGACCTGAGCTACACCTACGCCGACACCAGCCTGTACGGCAACGGCGCCACGCCCGAGAGCATGCTCGATTACCTGCGCGAGGCAGTCTACACGCCGGACGTCACCGAGAACCTGATGAACTTCGTGAACCTGACCGGCACCCAGTTCCTCGGCGACAAGCTGCTGCTCTCGGGCAACGCCTACTACCGCTATCTCATCACCAGCACCGTGAACGGCAACGTCAACGACAGCTACCTCGACCCCGGCTACAGCGGTCCGCCCATCGACTGCTCGACGCCGCCCGTGAGCCGCGCGGCGCTCGCCTGGTGCTCGCCCGGCCAGAATGCCCGCTCGCGCCTCACCCAGCGCACCCGTGGAGCCGGCTTGCAGCTCACCGACAGCCAGGATCTGTTCGGCCGGAGCAACCAGGCGATCCTCGGCGCGGACTACACCGACTCGAACGACGGCTACGCCCAGTCCTACCAGTACGGGCAGCTGGCCGCGAATCGTACGTTGATCTACCAGCCGGGCCCCTTCAACGACCAGACCGTGATCTCGCTCGGCGGCGACAACACCATATTCGGGCTGTATGCGACCGACACCCTGTCGCCCAACGAGCTGCTGCATCTCACGTTCTCGCTGCGCTACAACCGCAACACCGAGACGCTCAACGGCTACAGCATCGACACCAACGTCGGCGACTTCGGCTCCGGTTTCGATCAGCCCACCCCGCTAGGCGGTGACCATGCCTTCAGCCGCACCAACCCGGCGTTCGGCTTCACGGTAACGCCGCGCGCGACGCTCACTCTCTACGCCGATTACAACGAGGCGAGCCGGGCGCCGACCGTGATCGAGCTCGGCTGCGCCAACCCCGCTGCACCCTGCGGGCTCCCCAACGACTTCGCCAGCGACCCCAGTCTGCAGCAGGTGGTCGCCCGCACCGTCGAAGCGGGTGTCAGGGGCAATCTGGCCGACCAGCGGCTGTTCTGGAGCGCGGATGCCTTCCGTACCGCCAACAGCAACGACATCCAGTTCGTTGCGACCGCCACCAACGCGGGTTACTTCGACAACGTCGGCAGCACGCGCCGTCAGGGTTTCGACCTGGCGTTCGGCGGCCGCCACGCGCGGCTCAGCTGGCAGGTGATCTACAGCTTCGTCGACGCTACCTTCGAGTCGAGCTTCGCCGTGAGCGCTGCATCGAACAGCACCGCCGACGCCGACGGCAACATTATGGTGCGCGCCGGGGACCGCATTCCGCTCATTCCGCGCAATACCGGGCGGTTGATCCTCGATTACCAGCCGAACACGCATTGGGACGTCGGCGGCAACCTGATCGTCGTCTCCGGCTCGTACCTGCACGGGAACGAGAACAACGCCAACCAGGCGGGCGGCTCCAACGGCACGGGAGCCTATGTCTCGGGAACAGGCTGGATCGGCGGCTACGCCGTCGTCAACCTGCAGGGCACCTATCATCTGACGAAGCGCGCGGACCTGTTCGCCCGTGTGGTCAACCTGTTCGATCACCAGTACGCCACGGCCGGCTTCCTGACCACCAACTCGTTCAATCCGGACGGCTCGTTCATTCCCAATCCCGCGAGCTGGAGCAACGAGAACGCCGTCTCGCCGGCCGCGCCACGGGCGGTGTGGGCGGGAGCGCGGCTGTTCCTCGACTGAGCGCTGCGGTCAGTCGCGGCTGGCGCCTGTTCGGGGGCGCTCGCCCCCGAGCTCCGCGGCCAGCAGCGCCGGCAGCTCTGCCAGGCTCTCCATGAAGCCGTCGCAGGGCAGGCCACGCGGGTCAGCGCCCTCAGCGTAGCCGTACGGGACGCAGATCACGCGCATACCGGCGGCACGCGCCGCGAGCACGTCATTCAGCGAGTCCCCGACCATGAGAGCCTCGGCGGGCGATATGCGCAATTGCTCACACGCCCGCAGGAGCGGTTGCGGGTGCGGCTTGAGGGCGATTCCGCTGTCGCCGCCGACCACCACGTCGATCCATCGCCCCAGTCCCAGCCGGCCGAGGAGAGCGCGAGCGTCCGGCGTCGACTTGTTGGTCACGACGGCGAGGCGCAGTTGCAGCGCGTGCAGCCCCGCGAGCCCCGCGAGAACGCCCGGATAGGCGCGCGCCTGCATCTCGGGGTGTTCCTGGATCCGCCGACAGTGAGCGGAGAAGCACTCGAGCAGCTGCGCCGGATCGGCGTGCGCTGCGCTGCCCCCGAGCCGCGCCAACGTGCGCGCGATCAGGGTGGGTGCACTAGGCGCGTCGCTTGCGATCCATCAGCCGCAGCACCATGGGTGTGAAGATGAACTCGATCGCCAGGCCCATCTTGCCCCCCGGCACTACGATGTTGTTCGGCCGGCTCATCCACGAGTCGTGCAGCATGGAGAGCAGATACGGGAAGTCGATGCCCTTGGGGTTGGCGAAGCGGATCACCACCATGGACTCATCGGCGCTGGGGATCTCCCTGGCGATGAACGGATTG
>DASPPI010000095.1:0-25199 GCA_035625615.1 Steroidobacteraceae bacterium
TCGGTGGGGAAGCTGACCACGGCGACCCGGTCGTAGAGGTCCGGCCGCGCGGCGAGCCGGTCGCGGTACTCCTGCAGGCGCTTCGTCAGATGCTGGTTGCCGGGATCCGCCGGCACGACCGCGGCGTAGTACTTACCCTTCTCGCGCAGCAGCGGGGCTATGATCGCGCTGTAGTAACCCGGCTCCGGCCACACCTCGAGCACGCTCATCTCCGGGCGGATGCCGAAGAACAGCAGCGTCTCTTTCGGATGGCGGTAGACATCACGGGCCCGCTCCTCGGAGGTGCGCTGATCGCCGGTGAGAATGGCGGTGAGCGCCTCGGCGGTGGTTTGCCGCGAGCTGACGTCCGTGCAGGCGTTCGACACCAGTGCGCACGCGATCACGGCCGCGGCCAGTTGCTGCTTGCCTGACATCACTTGGTCCTCACGGGCGGCGGCGGTGCGGGCGGCGCCCCCTTCCCCCCGGGGTGAGTGCACATTACCTCATGCGCCGCATAAAAAAACCCCGCGCGCGGCGGGGTTTTTTTCCGAAGGGGTCCGACGCGCCGTCAGCGGCGGAACGGACCCCCACCCTGGCGGGGGCGCTGCGGGCGCTCCTGCGCTTCGTTGACGCGCAGCGGCCGCCCGTTCATCTGAAAGCCGTTCAGGGCCTGGATAGCGCTCTGCGCCTCGGCCTGGGGCATGTCGACGAACCCGAAACCGCGCGGCTTGCCGGTTTCCCGATCGTTGATGAGTTTCACCGATTCCACTTTGCCGTGACGCTCGAACAGGGCCTTCACGTCCTGTTCGGTGGCGCTGAAGGGCAGATTGCCCACATAAATCGTCGTCATCCGGGAGTCTCTCTTGGAAAGGCGGACAGCGGCGAGCCGCACGCGTCGGTCGCATGTACCGCGTGAACAGTCAAACAGGTCAAGGCTTCAAGGCACACGATCGGCAGTGTTTCAGTCAATGCGCAGCGCTTGGGCCGGCGGCCTGCACCTGCGTTCGCGCACGGATGAAAAGCGCGCGGCGGGTATGGGAGTCAACGCATTCGAACAAAGCGCACTCATCCACGACGGATACGAACGCACGTGTCATGCTACTCCCGGCCCTTGCAGTACGCAAACCACCGGTATTCATTTGGAGGCGTTGCTGGTTTCCGTGGGCGTGGTCGCCCTCGCCGAGTTCGGCGACAAGACGCAGCTGCTCGCCCTGGTGCTGGCGGCGCGCTTCCGGGCGCCCGTGCCGATCATCGCAGGCGTCGCGACCGCGACGCTGGTCAATCATTCTGCCGTCGGCGCGGCCGGCACCGTGCTCGCCGCACACCTCGATCCCGCCGTCACCCGCTGGTTGCTGGCCGCGGCCTTTCTGGCGGCGGCCGTATGGGCGCTGATCCCGGACCGCGGCAGCGGGCTCACCCGCGGAACCGCGCGCTGCGGCGCCTACGGAACCACGGTGGTGTCGTTCTTCCTGACCGAGATGGGCGACAAGACCCAGTTCGCCACCATGGCGCTCGCCGTGCGCTACCACGCGCTCGTGCCGGTGGTGGCCGGCACCACGCTCGGCATGCTGGTCGCCAACGTGCCGGTGGTGCTGCTCGGTGACGCGGCCGCCGGGCGCCTGCCGCTCGAGTGGCTACGGCGCATCGCGGCCGGTTTGTTCCTGGTGCTGGCGGTGCTCGCGCTCGCCGGGCACGCCGGCCACGACTGAGCGTACCGCGGGCGGCGTGCCCGCCGACGCCCGGACTTGCCGAGATCGGCGAACTAAGGCGGCAGTTTGAGTTCGGCGAGCAACGCCTGGTAGCGCGGGTCGCTGCGCAGCTCGGATAGCATCGGATCGCACTTCAGGTAGTTGAGGAAGCCCGGGTCGTGCGCTTCCTTGGCCTCCCTCAGCCACTTGATGGCGCCTTCACGGTCGCGGCGATGCGCGTAGACCTGCGCCATCTGGTATTGCCAGCCCGTCTGCTCCTTCATGGCGAGCGCGAGCTGCTGCTGCGCTTCGGCGCGCCGGCCGAGTGAGTCGTAGGCCATCACGCGACCGATCGCCTGCCATTCGGCACTCGGTTCGGACTCAAGCTCGTGCAGCGCTTCCTGCGGCCGACCCGCGGAGATCAGGATCAGAGCAAGGCGGAAGTGCATGCTCTCGGCGTTAGGATTGAAGGCGAGCATGCGGCGGTAGGTGGCTTCGGCCTCCGCACTCTGACCCTTGAACCACAGCGCCGTGGCGAGCCCACGGTACGGGTCGACGGCGAGCGGATCGCGCTCGATCAGGCGCCGCGCCAACCGCTCGGCATCATCGAGGTGACACTGGGTGATGGCGAAGTAGATCGACATGTCGAGCGCACCGGGGTGGTCGGGCTGGCTCGCGAGCGCGGCAGCCAGCTCGCGCTCGCCGCTGATCACGTCGTAGTCGAGGAAGCCGAGCGCGGCGAGCGCCACGTGAGCGTCGGGCAGCTTTGGGTCGATGGCGATGGCGCGCCGGGCAGTGACTGCGATGCGGTCGTGAACCGCCTGGAACGTGTCCAGCGAGCCGAACACCAGCGCATCGCCGTACACGCCCGCGAGCGCAGCCCAGGCCTGCGCGAAATTCGGGTCGAGCGCGGTAGCGCGCTCCAGGTACTCACGCGCCTGCTGCGAGTCGGCGGCCGTGTAACGCTCCCAGTGGGCGAGACCCTGCAGGTAGAGCGCGTACGCTTCGGCGTTGGAGGTGGGGGCAGGGCGCTGCGCCGGCGCCCCGCCGAGCAATGACACCTTGAGCGCGCCGACCACGGCGTCCGCGATCTCGTCCTGGGTACGGAACACGTCGTTCAGCTGGCGATCGTAGACCTCGGACCACATGTGCGACCCGTCGGCGGCACGGATGAGCTGCGCGGTGATGCGCAGCCGGTCGCCGGCCTTGCGCACGCTGCCCTCGAGCACGGTCGCGACGCCGAGCTTCTCGCCCACCACGCGCACGTCCTCGGACCTGCCTTTGAACTGGAACGAGGAGGTGCGCGCGATCACCTTGAGGGAGGGGATCTTGGCAAGCAGGTCGAGGATCTGCTCGGCCATGCCGTCGGCGAAATACTCCTGGTCGTGGGCCGCGCTCATGTCGGTGAACGGCAGCACCGCAATCGACTTATCCGCGTTCGCGGCGGCGGCTGCGGGGGCGGGAGAGCGGCCGCTGCGCAGGAACCATGCGAGGGCGACGGCGAGCGCCACGGCGAGCGCCAGCGCCCCAACTGCCGGCGCCCAGGGCCGCCCGCGGGGCGCTGGGCCTGCAGCCAGCGCAGCGGGAGCCGCCGTCATTGCGTGGGCCGCTGGCGCGGGCGCCGCTGCCGGCGCTGCGGCGGAGGGCGGCACCGGCGCGCCGGCGCGCAGTGCCTCCGCGAGGCTGGTAAAGGCACTCTCGCGCCCTTGCGCCGCGACGTCGGCCCACTGCGACTCGCTGAGGAAGTACTCGAAGGCCGGCGTGAGCGGTGCATCGTCGAGGCGCACGGCGATGATCCGCTTGCGCTTCGAGGAGGCGCGCTCGAGTTCCTTGCCGACGTGGGAGGATCCGATCGAGCTGCGGGACAGCAGCAGCACGAATGCGCCGGCTTCGTTGATCGCACGCACGATCGCGTCCGCATACAGGGCGCCCGCCGGCACGTCGCGTGGCGCCATCCAGCAACGGATCCCATGCTGCTCGAGGTACCCGGCCAAAGCCTCGGCGATAGGGCGATCGCCCGAGGCGTAGCTCATGAAGACATCGCGCGGTATGCCGCCGCCCGCCTCGCTCATAGCGCGCTCACCGGCCGCCGTGACGGATTTGTGGTTGCGTCTGTCAACCGGAGCGGAAGCCTACCGCAGATCCGGGTCGCTCTTCAGCAACCGAACCGCGAGCGGGGCGGGCGCCTCAGGCGCCCGCGGGCTCGAGATAGGCGTAGCCGTCGAGCTCGCTCTCGTAGAAGCGCTTGAGCGCCTGACTCTCCGCGAGCGTCATGCGACCGTCGCGGATGGCGCGCTCACAGTCGCGCGCCAGTGCCGGATACAGCTCGGCGACGTCGTACTCCATGTACTCGAGCACCTTGTTGGCGGTGTCACCCTTGACGATCTCCTCGATCCACCAGCCGCCCTGGTCGTGCAGCCGGACGTGCACCACGTGCGTGTCGCCGAAGAGATTGTGCAGGTCGCCGAGCGTCTCCTGGTAGGCGCCGACCAGGAAGGCCGCGAGGTAGTACTTCTCGCCGGGCCGGAGCTCGTGCAGCTCGAGCGTGCGCTTCACGTCGCGCAGCGATACGAAGTGATCGATCTTGCCGTCGGAGTCGCAGGTGATGTCGGCGAGCACCGCCGTGCGAGTCGGGCGCTCGTCCAAGCGGTGTATGGGCAGGATCGGGAACAGCTGGTCGATGGCCCAGCTGTCCGGCAGCGACTGGAACACCGAGAAGTTGCAGAAGTAGGTGTCGGAGAGGATCGACTCGAGATCCTCGAGCTCCTCGGGCAGCCGCTCGAGCTTGCGGCACGAGTCGCGGATCCTCGCGCAGGTCGCCCAGTACAGCCGCTCGGCCAGCCCGCGGAACTCGAGCGACAGCAGGCCCAGATTGAACATCTGCAGCACCTGCTCGCGGGCGGTGAGGGCGTCGTGATAGCACTCGACCAGCCGCCGCTCGCTCACCGTGCGATAGGCCTCGAACAGGTCCTGCACCGGCTGCGGCAGCTCCTCCTCGCCGGCGTAGTCCTCGGCGCGGTCGCCGGTGACGCGGAACTTGTCGAGCGCCGAGGAGCCGAGCGCGTCGAATATCAGCACGCTGTGATAGGCGGCGATCGCGCGCCCCGACTCGCTCACGATCATGGGATGCGGAATGTCGCGCGCGTTGCAGACGCTGGCGACGCGGTAAACGACGTCGCTCGCATACTCGTTGAGCGTGTAGTTCATCGACGAGGAGAAGTTCGTGCCGCTGCCGTCGTAGTCGACCCCGAGGCCTCCGCCCACGTCGATGTACTGCAGCCCTGCGCCCATGAGCTTGAGCTCCGCGTACACGTGTGCCAGCTCGTTGATCGCGTCCTTGACGCGGCGGATGTCCTGCAGCTGGCTGCCGGGATGGCAGTGCACCAGCTGCAGGCAGTCGAGCATGTCGCGCGACTTGAGCACGCTGAACAGCTCGAGGATCTCGGTGATGAACAGCCCGAACTTGGATTTCTCGCCGGTGGAGGTGCTCCAGCGGCCGGAGCCTTCGCTGAAGAGCTTGACGCGCACGCCGATGCGCGGGCGCACCTGGTAGGCATCGGCGTGCTTGAGGATCAGCCCGAGCTCCTCGAAGTTCTCCACGACCGGAATGATGGTGCGGCCGAGCTTGGTGCCGAGCGTCACCGCCTCGATGTAGCTGTCGTCCTTGAAGCCGTTGCAGACGATCAGACGCTCGGAGGCATTCTCGGTCATCGCCATGACCGCGAGCAGCTCCGGCTTGGAGCCGACCTCGAGACCGAAACCGAACTCCTTGCCGTAGCGGTACACCTCCTCGACCACCAGGCGCTGCTGATTGACCTTGATCGGGTAGACCGCGGCGTAGCGGTTGCGGTAGTCGTTCTCGGTGATGGCCTGGGCGAACGCCTCGTGCAGGCGCCGCAGGCGATGCGCCAGGATGTCCGAGAAGCGCACCACCACCGGCGTGGTCAGATCGCGTGCCTTGAGGCCCTCGACCACCTCGTACAGGTCGATCTCGTTGCGCTCCGTGGTGTCGGGGCGCACCACCACGTGACCGCTCGAGTTGACGCTGAAGTAACCCTTGCCCCAGGCCGCCACGTGATAGAGGTCGAGGGAGTCCTCAATCCGCCAGGGCTGGGCGGGATTGAACTTGCGAGCGCCGTTGACGGCGCTCCGGGGATCGGCTGCCACGGGGCGCGTTTATATCAAAATTGTGTGTGAAGTAAGAGAGGCGCGACACACATTCTCGCGAACAAACCGCGCCAGCCGAGCACTCCGTCGACGCGGGAGCGCAGGGGCGCGACACACATTCTCGCGAACAAACCGCGCCAGCCGAGCACTCCGCGGATGCGGGAGCGCAGGGGCGCGACACACATTCTCGCGAACAAACCGCGCCAGCCGAGCACTCCGTCGACGCGGGATCGCAGGGGCTCAGCGGGCAGTTTCCGGCCCGCGCGCGATGGCGTGAGACGGATCACGGATCCACTCGCTCCAGGAGCCGGCGTACAGCCGCGCACCGGGGAGACCGGCGACCTCGAGCGCCAGCAGGTTGTGGCAGGCGGTGACGCCCGAGCCGCACATCGCGATCACCTGTTGCGGCGGATGACCACGCAGGGTCTGCTGCCATGCGCCGCGCAGCTGCGACGTCGGCAACAGTCTTCCGCCCGCGTCATGATTGCCGGTGAAGGGATGGTTGCGCGCCCCGGGGACGTGTCCCGCCACCGGATCGATGCTCTCGTTGTCCCCGGCGAAGCGGTCGGCGCTGCGCGCATCGACCAGCAGCACGGCGCCGCTGTCGAGAGCGCCGGCGCTCACCGCCGCGGCCACCTCCTCACCGCTGGCGAGCATGGCCTCGTCGGCACTGCCGGTGAAGCGGCGCGGGGCGCGTGTCGCCGGATGCGCGCTGACCGGGAGCCCGGCCTGCTCCCAGGCGGCCAAGCCGCCGTTGAGCACCGCGACCTGCGAGTGCCCGAGCCAGCGCAGCAACCACCATAGCCGCGCGGCGAAGGCGCCCGCGCCCTGATCGTAAGCGACGACCTGCACCGTGGCGTCGATGCCGAAGCGCCCGAAGGTCGCGGCGAGCACGGCAGGCGAGGGTAGCGGGTGGCGCCCGCTCAGCGGCGTGCGCGGGCCGGACAGATCGCGATCGAGGTGGGCATAGAGCGCCCCGGGGATGTGTCCGGCGGCCCAGGCTTGCGCCCCCCAGTCGGGGCGCGCAAGGTCGAAGCGGCAATCGATGATCGCCCACTGCGGGTCGGCGAGGTGGCTGGCGAGATCCTGTGGCTCGATCAGCATCGTGGGCATGGCGCGCATTTTCGGCACCAACGGCTAGTCGTTACAATCCCCGCAGCATCCTGTGCGAGGCTACGATGGCGATCGAGGTGTTCTGGGGCAGCGGCAGTCCCTTCGCCTGGCGGGTCCTGCTGGCGCTCGAGTACAAACGGCTGCCGTACGTGAGTCACCTGCTGGAGTTCTCCAAGCAGGAGCACAAGTCCCCGCAGATGCTGGCGCTCAATCCGCGCGGGCGCGTGCCGGTGCTCAAGGACGGCGACTACGTGTGCTTCGAGTCGCTCGCCATCCTCTGCTACCTCGATCTGAAGTACCCACAGCCGCCCCTGTTCGGGCGCACGCCGGAGGAAGCCGGCACGATCATGCGCGTCGTCTGCGAGTATCAGGCCTACATCGAGCCCCACGTCACGCGGATCGCGAGCAGCGTGTTCGATGGACACATCGATCTTACCGGCGATGAGATCACCGCGGCGATGCATGCGGTCGCCAGCGAAGCGCGCACGATCGAAGGCCGGCTGGCGAAGTCCGACTGGCTCGTGGGCGAGTCCTGCTCGGCGGTCGACCTGGTGATCTTCCCGGGAATCCAGCTGCTCAGGCGTGCACTGGAGAAGCCGCAGGCCGCGGAGCTGTCCGCGCGCTTCATGCCCGTGGAGGTGAATTACCCGGCACTCGGTCGCTGGCTGGCGCGCGTCGCCGCACTGCCGGGCTACCCACGCACTTATCCTCCGCACTGGCGCGGCTGAGCGAGCGGTGGTGCTTGCCCGTGGCGGTGCCAGCGGCGGCGCGTGCGGTTGTGCGATGTGCGAACGGCCGAAATTGAGCCGCGCCGATCCGATTGATACGCTTCGTGCAGTTCGCGAGCTCAGCGCGTCGCGGCCGGAGCACCAAGTCAGCATGATGAGCGATAACCACAAGATTCACGTCGAGTTTCCCGGACGCATTCTGTTCGTCGGCTTCGGCAGCATCGGCCAGGGCGTGCTGCCGCTGATCCTGCGGCACATCGGCGTCGTTCCCGAGCGCATCACCATCGTGACTGCGGAGGACAAGGGGAGCGAGGAGGCCGTGAGCTACGGCATCAAGTTCGTCAAGGAGCGGCTCACGCGCGAGAACTACCGCCGGGTGCTCAATCCGCTGCTCGGCCGGGGCGACTTTCTCATCAACGTGTCCGTCGAGGTGTCGAGCCTGGCGCTGATCAAGCTGTGCTGGGAGAAGGGCGCGATGTACCTGGATACGTGCATCGAGCCCTGGCCGGGCGGCTACACCGATCCGACCGTGCCCGCCGGCCGGCGCACCAACTACGCGCTGCGCGAGGAGGCGCTGGCGCTGCGCACCGGGAATGCGCGTGCGCCGACCGCGGTGCTCACCCACGGCGCCAACCCGGGACTCGTGTCGCACTTCGTCAAGCAGGCGCTGCTCAACATCGCCGCCGATGCCCAGGTAGCCGCCGGCAACCCCGCCTCGCGCGCCGAGTGGGGCGAGCTCGCACGCCGACTCGGCGTGAAGGTGATCCACATTGCCGAGCGCGATACCCAGGTCTCGGACGTGCCGAAGCAGCCGGGCGAGTTCGTCAACACCTGGTCGATCGACGGCTTCGTCAGCGAGGGCTCGCAGCCGAGCGAGATGGGCTGGGGCTCACACGAGCGCAACTTCCCACGCGACGGCAAGCGCCACGACTTCGGCTGCATGGCGGCGATCTACCTCACGCAGCCGGGAGCCGGTACGCGGGTGCGTACCTGGACCCCGCGCGCCGGGCACTTCCACGGCTTCTGTATCACCCACGGCGAGTCCATCTCGATCGCCGACTACCTCACGGTACGCGAGGGCGCTCAGGTGGCCTACCGCCCCACCGTGCACTATGCGTATCACCCGTGCGATTTCGCGGTGATCTCGGTGCACGAGCTGGCCGGACGCAACTACGTGCAGCAGGAGCGTCAGCGCATCCTGATGGCCGACATCACCGGCGGGGTCGATGAGCTCGGCGTGCTGCTCGCCGGACACAAGAAGAACGCCTACTGGTACGGCTCGCAGCTGTCCGTCCAGGAGGCGCGCAAGCTCGTTCCCTACAACAACGCGACCAGTCTGCAGGTGTGCGTAGCGGTGCTGTCGGGCGTGGTGTGGGCGATGGAGAATCCCAATCTCGGTGTCGTCGAGCCCGACGAGATGGACTTCCGGCGCAATCTCGAGATCTGCATGCCGTACCTCGGCCCGGTAGTGGGTGAATACACCGACTGGACACCGCTGCACGAGCGCGAGCGGCTGTTCCCGGAAGACATCGACAAGAGCGACCCCTGGCAGTTCAAGAACGTCAGGGTGATCTGGTAGGCGCCTCGCCCCTGCCGCGCGGCGCCTCGTACTCGATCGCCACGATCACGTACACGCGGCTGCCGGTCGGCGTCTCGACGGTCACTTCCTCGTCGCGCGCCTTGCGCAGCAGCGCCCTGCCGAGCGGCGAGTCCATGCTGATGTAGCCCGGCGCCATGTCGAATTCGTCCGGTCCGACGATGCGATAACGGGCACTCGAGCCGTCCTCGGCCGCGAGCTCTACCCACGCGCCGAAGAACACGCGTGCAGCATCGCTTGGGGGCCGATCGACCACCACCATGCCTTGCAAGCGCTGGCGCAGGAAACGCACCCGGCGGTCGATCTCGCGCAGCCGGCGCTTGCCGTAGGTGTAGTCGGCGTTCTCCGAGCGGTCGCCCTGGGCAGCCGCGAAGGCCACTGCCTGACAGACTCTGGGGCGTTCCTCCTGCCACAGCTGCGCGAGCTCCGCGCGCAGCCGGCGCAGCCCGTCCGGGGTGATGTATTTGGAGCCCGCTGGCGCCGTGCGCCGATGCCTGCCCATTCCCAGCCGATTGCGTGACTTATGTCGCAGTGACTTTTACAGAAATCCGGGGTTCTGTGGAACATCTCACGGACGGCGGCCGCGCTGGGCCACTAACCTTTCAACCGTGGCTACCAAGTACTACACGCACTTCGTGACCCACATTGGCAAGGCGCGCAGCGCCGCCAGCAGCGAGTGGAGTGGTGTGGTGGAGTTGCGGCAGCCGCTGACGCATACGCGCGCCAGCCGCGAGCTGCGCGCGCTGCTGGCACAGAGTTTCGACCTGGACTCGGACGATATCCGCATTCTGCACTGGGCCCGATTGCACTGACGTATCCCCTGGCGGACTTCCTTCCCTTCATCGAAGGTCCGCCCTTACCAACCCCAGGCCTCAAAACCTGGGGTTTTTTTGCGCCGCGCTCGGGCGATCGACGCGGCTTCGCCGGCCGTGTGACAATCCCCGCCCCCCGGAAAGGGCCGGGAAGCCAGATCAATACAAAGGGGATGCAAATGCGTGCATGGTCCGCTGCCTTGGTCGCTGCCGCGGTGCTGGGCCTTTCCGGCTGCGGTTACAACACGCTGCAGCAGAAGGATGAGAGCGTCAAAGCCGCCTGGTCCGAGGTTGTGAACCAGTATCAGCGCCGGGCCGACCTCATCCCCAATCTCGTCAACACCGTCAAGGGCTACGCCGCGCAGGAGCAGAAAGTGCTGATCGGCGTGACCGAGGCGCGCGCCAGGGTCGGCTCGATCCAGGTGACGCCCGAGGTCCTCAACAACCCCGAGCTGTTCCAGAAGTACCAGGCGGCGCAGGGCCAGCTCACCAGTGCGCTGAAGAGCCTGCTCGCGGTCGCGGAGAACTATCCGCAACTGAAGTCCGATCAGAATTTCCGCGACCTGCAAGCCCAGCTCGAAGGCACCGAGAATCGCATCACGGTAGCGCGCAACCGCTACATCCAGGCCGTGCAGGACTACAACGTCACCGTGCGCAGCTTCCCGAGCAATCTCACCGCCAGGGTGTTCGGCTTCGCGGTGAAGCCCAATTTCGCCGTGGCCAACGAGCAGCAGATCGCCACCGCCCCGGCCGTCAGCTTCGACACCACACCCCCGCAACCGCCTGCGGGACAACCGCAGACGCAATGACGGTGGCCTGGCACCGCGGGCGGCGGCGGGCCGGGTACGCGCTGGCGCTGCTGCTCGCCCTGGCGGCAGCGGCGACGGGGCAGACGCCTGCCCCCGGGGGCCTGCAGCCGATCCCGAAGCTCGCGGCGCGCGTCACGGACCTCACCGGAACCCTTACCGCCGAGCAGCAGACCACGCTCGAGCAGAAGCTCGCGGCATTCGAGGCCGCCAAGGGCGCGCAGCTCGCCGTCCTCATCGTGCCGACGACCCAGCCTGAGGACATCGCGCAGTACTCGATCCGCGTGTTCGACCAGTGGAAGCTCGGCCGCAAGAACGTGGATGACGGAGCGCTGCTGCTGGTCGCCAAGAATGACCGACGCGTTCGCATCGAGCCCGCCCGGGGACTGGAGGGCGTGCTACCGGATGCCGTCTGCAATCGCATCATTTCCGAGGCCATGGTGCCTGCGTTCCGCGAGGGCAATTTCTTCGAGGGCATAGAAGGCGCGCTCGATGAGATGATGAAGCTGATCGAAGGCGAGCCACTGCCGCCTCCCGAGCACGCCTGGCAATCCGGGCAGCACCGCCCGGGCGCGGGCCTGCTGCCGCAGTTGTTGTTCGCCGTGCTGATCGGCTCGGTCGTGCTGCGGGCGATATTCGGGCGGACGCTCGGTTCAGTCTTTACCGGCCTCGGCGCCGGGGCACTCGTCTGGCTCGCCGGCTATGCGCTCGCACTGGCGGGGGTGGCCGCGGTCGGCGCATTCCTGCTTACGATGCTGATGGGGCTGGCACGTGGTAGCGGCTGGTCGAGCTATCCGCGCTCGAGCGGCTTCGGCGGGGGCTGGGGCGGGCTCGGCGGCTTAGGCGGCGGAGGGTTTGGTGGCGGCGGCTTCAGCGGCGGTGGAGGCATGTCCTCCGGCGGCGGCGCCTCCGGGAGCTGGTAGCCGTCGTGAACCTGGCACGCCTCATCCGTCACGTCCTGACTACGCGCTGGAGCACACGCCGGCATTTCCCGCGGGCGGTGCGCGAGGCCATCGAACAGGCGATCAGCGACTGCGAGGGCCGCCACGGGGGGGAGATCCGCTTCGTCGTCGAGAGCTCGCTCGATCTGCCGGAGCTGTGGCGCAACCTGTCCCCCCGGCAGCGAGCGCTGCAGCTCTTTGGCCAGTTCGGCGTGTGGAACACCGAGCACAACAACGGCGTGCTGATCTACCTGCTCATGGCGGATCACGATGTGGAGATCATCGCCGACCGCGGCATCGCCCTGCAGGTGCCGCAGGCGGAGTGGGACGCAGTGTGCCGGCAGATGGAGCACCACTACCGCGCGGGACGCTTTCGCGACGGCTCGGTGGTCGGCATTCTGGGGGTCAGTGCGCTGCTCGGCCGGCACTTCCCGGGCACCCGCCACAGCGGCAGCGAGCTGCCCGATCAGCCGGTGCTGCTGTGACGGCGGCCCCGCAGCTGACGCAAGGACCAGGGGACATCGGTCATAATTCCCGTCCCATGAAGCCCCCTACCGCCCGCGCCGCACTGGCCACGGTGCTGTGCCTGGCGCTGGCCGCCTGCTCGCTGTTCGGCCAGCGCTGGCATCAGCCCGCAGCACCCGCGCCACCGCCGCCGCCGCCGGCTCCTGCGCCGCTGCCGGTGCCGGTGGCGAACGAGCGCTTCGAGCTGGCTCCCGGGCAGGACGTGGTCGGCGCCGTGCAGGTGGTAACGGCTTCCAAGGAAGACACCCTGACCGATATCGCGCGCCGCTTCAACGTCGGGTACGAGGAGGTACTGCGCGCCAACCCCAAGGTCGACCCGTGGCTGCCGGGTGAAGGTCGGGAGATCGTCGTTCCGACGCAGTTCATCCTGCCGGACGCGCCGCGTACCGGCATCGTGATCAACATACCGGCGATGCGCATCTTTTATTACCCGCCGGTGAAGCGCGGCGAGCACCAGGTGGTGCTGACGCATCCGATCGGCATCGGCAAGGTCGGCTGGCGTACCCCGGAGGGCGTGACCAGGATCGTGCGCCGCCAGAAGGATCCCACCTGGCGGGTACCGGTTTCGGTGCGCAAAGAGCATCACGAGAACGGCGAGGATCTCGACGCGGTGATCGGCCCCGGGCCGGACAACCCGCTCGGCAAGTACGCCTTCTACCTGCAGTGGCCGAGCTACCTGATTCACGGCACCAATAAGCCCGCCGGCGTCGGGCTGCGCTCGAGCCATGGCTGCATCCGCCTCTATCCCGAAGACATCGAGCAGTTCTTCGTCATGGTGCCGCTCGGGACCCAGGTGCGCGTCGTCAACCAGCCGTTCCTGTTCGGCTGGCTCGACGGGCAGCTGTACCTGCAGCCCTACGACGTGTTGGAGGACGACACGCGCGACTGGAACATGGCGCCGAAAAGGCTCCTCACCGGCCAGCAGGCGGCGCGGCTGCAGCAGCAGGTGCAGGCGCGCCACGCAACGGTCGACTGGGCGCTCGTCTCGAGCCTGGCACGCAGTCCGCGCGGCGTTCCGGTGCCGATCACGGCGTCAGGCGCAGGCATCCAGCAGACCCTGGCCGCAGCGCCGCGGGTGCAGAACGTGCTGCCCGAGGGCTCGACCTGGGATGGCAAAACGGATCTGCCGATGGATGAGGCTTCCTTCCGGCAGATCGTCTCGGAGATCGAGCCGGGCGCTGCGACCCCCGGTGCACCCGCGCCGGCACCTGCATCGGCGGCCGGCGGCACCGGCAAGACCCAACCGGTCGCCCCCAAGAATGGCGGCTGAGGAGCCAGGCCCGGCGGCGCCGCCCGCGCCGGCGCACAAGTCGCGCGCCCCGGTGCTGTCGCAGTGGCTGCAGCTCATGCTGGCGGAGATTGCCCGCAAGCGCACCGAGCGCGAGCACGAGCGCGCCGAAGCGGCGCGCCGCGTGCTCGAGCGCGCAGCCGAGGAGGCCGAAACGCGCGCCGAGCGCGCGGCTGCAGAAACGCGCGGCGAACCGCGCGGATAATCCCGCGATGCACGGTGATGTATGTAACATCGCCGCAGCGCGGCAGGTGAGAGCCTGACATTGTGCTGACACGCTGTGTTAGAGTCGCGCAGCCGCGCAGCACGATTCCATGAGGCGCTTGAGTGGCCGACAGCCCCGCGTCCGGCGTAGAACTCGCACAACAAAGCCGTGACAGTCACGCGATCGAGCGCGTGCCGACGGGAGTCGCTGCCTTCGTCGGTCGCACCCTCAAGGGCCCGGTCGGCCAGGCACTCACGGTAACGAGCTTCGCCGAGTTCCAACAGCAGTTCGGCGGCCTGTGGCAGCCCGCGACCCTGTCCTACGCGGTCGAGCAGTTCTTCGAGAACGGCGGCCGCGAGGCGCGCATCGTGCGCGTGGTCAACGGCGCGCGCCCGCCGACGATCACTCTGCCGGCGGGCCGCCAGGCGCTGAAGCTGGTGGCGCTCAACCCCGGCTCGCGCGAGTACCTGCGCGCTTCGGTCGATTACGACGGACTCACCGCCGCCGAGCATGAGCGTTTCAATCTGGTGGTGCAGCGCGTGCGCACCGCCGGGTCGGAGCTGGTGGAGGATCAGGAGATCTACCGCCGCGTGTCGGTGGCGCCCTCCTGCGGTCGCTTCGTCGGGGACGTACTGCTCGAATCGCATCTGGTGCGCGTGCTGGGGCCGCTGCCCCCGCAGCGTCCGGATCGCTCTGCCGGGAGTCCGGGCGGAGTCGTCGTGGGCTACACATTGTCCAATCCCGACGGTGACGACGGTGCGCCGCTCACCGACTACGACATCATCGGTGCCGCCGGCAGCGGCACCGGGCTGTTCGCGCTCGGCGGCGCGGTGCGTTTCAACATGCTGTGCATTCCGCCGCTCGCCCGTGACCGGGACGTGGGCCTGTCCACGCTGCTGGTGGCAGCGCGCCTCTGCCGCGAGCACCACGCGCTGCTGATCGTCGACCCGCCCGCGGCCTGGACCTCGGCAGCGGCGGCGCTCGAGGCGCTGCGCACCTGGCCGTTCCGCAGCGACAGTGCCGTCATGTACTACCCGCGCGTGCAGGCCTTCGATCGGCTGCGCGGCCGCGTGGAGACCTTTGGCTCGTGCGGGGCGGCGGCGGGCATGATCGCGCGCTCGGACGAGACCTGGCCGGTGTGGGCGGCGGCGGAAAGCGAGGAGGCGATTCTGCGTCCCGGCCTGCGTCCGGCCGTGCCGGTGTCGGATGGCGAGCGCGCCCGCCTTGCACAGGCGGGCGTCAACACGCTGCAGTCGGTGCGCGCGGGCGCGCGCGCGCCGGTGAGCCCGCGCACACTCGCCGCAGGCGGCAGCGGCGCGTCGGACTGGAAGTACCTGTCGGCGCGGCGTCTGGCGCTGTTCGTGGCCGCGAGCGTCGAGCAGGGCACGCGCTGGGTGCTGCTCGAGCACAACGGGCCTGCGACCTGGGAGCGCGCGCGGGCACAGGTGGAGAGCTTCCTCGACGCCCTCGCGGCGCAGGGCGCCTTTGCCGGTGCAGGCGCCGATGAGAGCTACTTCGTGATCGCCGATGAGCGGGTCAACCGGCCCCAGACGCTCGCCGAGGGCAAGTTCAACCTGCTGTTCGGCTTCGCCACCAGCAAGCCGGGCGAGTTCGACACCTGGCTCGTGACGCACCGTGCCGGGGCGAGCCGCGTGCGTCCGGTTTCCGTGAACCGCTCCGCCACCTCGAAGCAGCGGGTCGAGTGGGAGATCGAGACCTCGATTTTGCGTGGTTAGGCGAAAGCGCCCGCGGCGCTTTCGGCAGGCCCGGGCATCGACGTTGCACCGCCACGCCGGCAAACAGCGCGGCTTTGCCGCGAACAGAGCGCTGGCGACGGCGGCGGTTTCCTCCGGTCAGGGCGGTGCGCCGAAGCCTCCGCCGCCCGGCGTGAGAATCGTGAGCTCGTCCCCCGCGGTGACCTCGAAGCGCGCCGTGGCACCGAGCAGCTCGACGCTCCCGTCGGCACGGCGGATGTTCGCCGCGCCGCAGGCGCCGGCCTGCCCGCCGGCGAGCCCGAAAGGCGCGATGCGGCGATGATTCGCGAGCAGCGCACCCGAGAACGCGCTGCGGAACTCGAGCCGCCGCACGATGCCGTTGCCGCCACGATGGCGGCCGACGCCTCCGGAACCGCGACGGATGGCAAACTCCCGTACCAGCACCGGGAACTCGCCTTCCAGGATCTCCGGATCGGTGAGGCGCGAGTTGGTCATGTGAGTCTGCACGGCATCGCAGCCGTCGAAGCCGGCACCGGCCCCGGATCCACCGGCGATGGTTTCGTAGTACTGCAGCCGCGCATCCCCGAAGGTCAGGTTGTTCATCGTCCCCTGGGAGGCGGCGAGCACACCGAGCGCACCGTACAGGGCGTCGACGATGCACTGCGAGGTCTCGACATTGCCCGCCGCGACCGCCGCCGGCGGCGGCGGGTCGAGCATCGAGCCCGGCGGGATCAGCAGGTCGAGGGGCTCCAGGCATCCCTCGTTGAGCGGAATCGGCTCGTCGATCAGCGTGCGGAACACGTACAGCACAGCGGCCGCGCACACGGCGCGTGGCGCGTTGAAGTTGTGCTCGCCCCGTGCCGAGGTGCCGCTGAAATCCACGCGTGCCCGGCGCCGCTCGCGGTCGATCCCGATCCGCACCGCGATGCACGAGCCGTCGTCCAGCTCGTAGCGGAAGCGGCCGGGAGTGAGTTGAGCGATGGCGCGGCGCACACACTGCGCGGCGTTGTCCTGCACGTGCCGCATGTAGCGCCGCACCGTGTCGACACCGTGGCGGCGCACGGCGCGCTCGAGCTCGACGATGCCGCGCGCGTTGGCGGCCAGCTGGGCACGCAGGTCCGCCACGTTCTGCCCGGGGTTGCGCGCCGGCCACGGACCCGCCGCGAGCTGCTCACGCAGCTCGTCCTCGCGCAGCACGCCGCCGCTCACCAGGTGAAAGCACTGGAACAGAATTCCCTCCTCGGCGATGGTGCGGCTGAAGGGCGGCATCGAGCCGGGGGTCATTCCGCCGATGTCGGCGTGATGCGCGCGCGAGGCGACGAAGAAGTCCGGCTGGGTGCCGCCGCTCATGAACACCGGTGTGACGACCGTCATGTCCGGCAGGTGGGTGCCGCCGTGATAGGGGCTGTTGAGCAGCCACGAGTCGCCGGCGGCGAGCCTGCCCTGCTGGGCGAGTATCACCGCGCGCACGCTCGCGCCCATGGAGCCGAGATGCACCGGCATGTGCGGGGCGTTCGCCACCAGGCCGCCGTGCGGGTCGAACAGCGCGCAGGAGTAGTCGAGGCGCTCGCGGATGTTGACCGACTGGGCGGTGGCTCTGAGGACCTCGCCCATCTGCACCGCAATGTGCATGAACAGGTTGTTGAATATCTCGAGGCGCGCCGGGTCTGCGGTCGTCGCTGGCGCTGCCGGCACCGGCCCGTCGTCGGTGAGCAGCAGCTCCCCTCCGGGCAAGGCGCGCGCGCGCCAGCCCTCCTCCAGCACCACCGTGCTGTGCGGCTCGACGATCAGCGCCGGTCCGGTGAGCTCGCCGCGCAGCGCGCTCATGGACACGAGCGGCACCTCGCGCCAGGCGCCGAACCAGGCGCGCACCCGCTGCGGCAGGTGGTCCGCGGCAGCCGGCGGCGGTGGGGTGAGGTCGGCGGCGACCGACGGGGCGCGCGCCTCCACGCGCAGCGCTTCGATCACGACCTCGAGCGCGTGCGCGGCGAAGCCGAAGCGCCGCAGGTGCTCGGCGTGGAAGCGCGCCTGCACTGCGGTGAGCGCTGCCGCGGGCACCGAGAGCGTGACGTCGCTGTCGCCGGCACGCAGCTCGAGCAGCTGCGCCACCTGCACCCCCGCCGGCGCGCCGCCCGCGCCGGCAAGCTCCGCACGCGCCTGTTGCTCGAGCCCGGCGAACGCCGCACGTGCCGCGGCGAGCCCCGGCTCGCTCAGCTGGCATCGCAGGCTCGCCCGGCGCACGGCGAGCCGGTCGGCCACGCCGATGCCGAAGGCGGACAGCACGCTCGCCAGCGGATGCACCAGCATGCGCCGTATCCCGGCCGCGCGCGCGACCCGGCAGGCGTGCTGTCCGGCCGCTCCGCCGAAGCAGAACAGCGTGAAATCGGCCGCATCCAGCCCCTGGCGCGTCGAGACCTGGCGGATGGCATTGGCCATCGACTCGACGCCGACCTCGAGGAAGGAGGCGGCGATCGTCTCGGCCGAGCCGCCGCCGCCACCCTCGGCGGCGACCTGCACCGCGAGCGCGGCGAACCCGTCCGCCACCGTCTGCACGTCGATGCGCGCGGTGCCATCGCGGCCGAATACCGCGGGCAGCGTGTCCGGGCGCAGGTGGCCGAGCAGCACCTGCACGTCGGTAAGCGTCAGCGGACCGCCGCGTCCATAGCAGGCCGGCCCCGGGTCGGCCCCCGCGGAAGCCGGACCGACCGCCAAGCGCCCGTCGTGGTAGCCGAGGATCGAGCCGCCGCCGGCGGCGATGCTGTGCACGTCGAGCATCGGCTGGGCGAGGCGCACTCCGGCGATGAGGTGCTCGAAGCGTCGCGGCAGCTCGCCGTCGATGAGCGAGACGTCGGTCGAGGTGCCGCCCATGTCGAAGCCGATCAGTCGCGGCTCGCGCAGCCGCTCGCCCACCCAGCGCATGCCGATGAGTCCGCCCGCCGGGCCCGACAACACGCTCGACATGGCGTGGAAGCTCTCGGCGGTCGCGAGTCCCCCGTTGCTCTGCATGAGCGTCAGATGCGTCCCCGCGCCGAGCGCTGCGAGCTCCCGGCGCAGCCCGGCGACGTAGCCGCGCAGCGGCGGCGCCAGATAGGCATTGAGCACCGTGGTGTCGCCGCGAGTCACGAAGCGCACCAGCGGCGACAGCTCGTGCGACACCGAGACCTCCTCGAAGCCGAGGGCACGCGCGCAGGCGGCCGCCGCGCGCTCGTGCTGCGGGTGGCGCCAGCCGTGCAGGAACACGATGGCCACGGCGCGCAGCCCCGCGGCGCGGGCGCGCGCCAGGTCCTCTCGCAGGCGCGCGCGGTCGAGCGCCGTCAGCACCGTGCCGTGCGCGTCGATGCGCTCGTGCGCCTCGATCACGCGCGCATAGAGCGGCTCGGGCAGCACGATGCGACGCGCGAAGATATCGGGGCGGTTCTGATAGCCGATACGCAGGCCGTCGGCGAAGCCCGCGGTCGTCACCAGGACCACCGGCTCGCCCGTGTGAGTGAGCAGCGCGTTGGTCGCGACCGTCGTGCCGACCTTCACGGCCGCGATGCCGGCAGCGGGCGCTGCGGCGGACTGCTGCGTCTCGGCCTCGAGGATGGCCCGCGCCGCGCGCAGGCCGGGGTCGCCCGCCGCCCCGCCGCCGGGGAGCGACGGCACCTTGCGCACGTGCAGCGCACCCTCGGGCGAGAGCCCGAGGACGTCGGTGAAGGTTCCGCCGCGGTCGATCCAGAACTGCCAGCCCGCGCCGGGCGGCCGCTGGTGGAGCGCTTGGCTTGGGGTTTCCATTGCCGGCATTATTCGCGCATGCGGCCCCGCCTCCCAGCGCCCGAAGCCCCGCCATGCAAGCGCCGGTGATCTCCCGCCACGTCGTTTTCTCTCACGGCCAGGAGGCCGGTCCCTGGGGACGCAAGATCACCGCGCTGGCGGAGGTGGCGCGCGCCGAAGGTTACGACGCCCACTCGGTCGACTACCGCGGGGTCGACGAGCCGCGCGCGCGCGTCGCGCGGCTCGTCGATTTCTGCAAGGAGCTCACCGGGGACCTGGTGCTGGTGGGCTCGAGCCTCGGCGGCTACGTCGCCGTCGCCTCGGCGTCGCTGCTGCACGCCCGCGGGGTGTTCCTCATGGCGCCCGCACTGTACCTGGAAGGGCTGCCGGAGCTGCGCGCGGGGGTGCTCGACTGTCCGACCGCGGTCGTGCACGGCTGGCGCGATGAGGTCGTGCCGTACGAGCACAGCGTGCGCTTTGCAGAGGCCTACCGCTGCGCGCTGCATCTGGTGGAGAGCGATCATCGCCTGCACAACCAGGTGCGCGTGATCCAGTATCTGTTCGAATACTTTCTCATCGCCCTCGACCTGCCGGCGATCGCCTTCGAGTAGCCTCAGCGGCGCTCGCGGATGGCGCGCGCCGCCAGACGGTCGACCAGGGCCGGAGCGAACAGCCGCGCCCAGCGACCGAGCCGCCCGCGTACCGAGGTGATCAGCAGCCGGTCGCGCCGACGCATGGCGCCGACCATGAGGCCGGCGCACTCTGCCGCGCTCATGATGCGCGTCTCCTGCATGGGTGTGCGTCCCAGCGGCGCGCCGTCGGGGCCGAGGGCGCGGCGGTGAATCTCGCTGACGACGAAATCCGGCGCGATGAGGGTGACGTCGACGCCGCTGCCGGCGAGCTCGATGCGCAACGACTCGAAGAACCCCACCAGGGCATGCTTGCTCGCTGCATAGCCGGTGCGCTCGGGCACGCCGGTAAGTCCCGCGAGGCTCGCGACCGCGACGATCAGGCCGCGCGAGCGCTTCAGATGGGGCAGGGCGGCGGCGGTAGTGTAGACCGCGCCGAGGTAGTTGGTCGCCATCAGCTTTGCGAACACGCTCAGATCGGTGAGCGCGTCGAAGCGCGACCACATGGTGATCCCGGCGTTGTTGACGAGAATGTCGAGCGCGTCGAAGCGCGTCACGGTGTGCGCCACCAGGCGCGCGCAGTCCTCCGGCCGGGACACGTCCCCGGGCAGCGCCAGCGCTTCGGCACCGAGCGCGGCGCACTCGCGCGCCACCTCCGCCAGGGGCGCCGCGTCGCGTGCGTTCAGCGCAAGATGCGGCCCTTCCCGGGCGAGCGCCAGTGCCAGCGCGCGCCCGATGCCGGCCGACGCGCCGGTGATCAACACTACCTTGCCCGCAAAGGACTGCATTTGCTTCCTTTATTGATCGACGCCGTGCGGCGCCGACGCGCTCAATGGTACTGGCTGGCGGCGCCGGCGCGCTGCGTACCGTCGTAGGTGGAGCAGGACGCACGGACCAGCGCGATCAGCCGCGCCGGCGCGCCGGGTCGCGCAAGCTCCACGGAAACGGCTTGCCGCGCTGCGTGGCCGAGTAATAGACTGGCCGCACGCAGGCTATTGTGTTGCGGGCAACAAACAACAATGCGGCAGCGCGTCGCGTCGCACGGTGCTTGATACGCCATACGTAATGGCTGACCGGACCTGAGGCATGGGCCCACGGGCTTGAGGCGGTTGCGCCGGCGGCGAGCCTCAAAGGGGAGCAGGGGGAACCTATGAGGAAAGTTCACACCGGGCGCGGCTTGGGCCTCGCGGTCGCGGCGTGCCTTGGGCTGGGCGCGTGGCCGAGTGCGCAGGCCGTCGGCTTCCACAGCGACTCCGGCGACTGGAGTGGCAGCTGGGACACCACCATAGGCTACGGCCAGGGCTGGCGTGTATCGACTCCCGACTGCCGGCTGATAGCGATCGCCAACGGCGGCTGCGGCTACTCCGCCAACTTCGATGACGGCGACCTGAACTACCAGGCGCGGGCGGCCTACACCGAGGTGTTCACCGGCACCACCGAGTTTGCGCTCAACTACAAGGAGAAGTACGGCGTGTTCGTGCGCGCCTCCGGCCTGTACGACTTCGAGGTCATGGACGGCAACACGGATTGGATTCAGCTCTCGCATGCGGCGAAGGACTACATCGGCAGCTACACGCGGTTGCTGGATGCCTTCGGCTACTGGCGCTTCGATCTCGGCTCGCATGCCTCCGAGCTGCGCGCCGGCCGGATGGTGGTGGACTGGGGCGAGAGCACCTTCATCCCCGGCGGCCTGAACTCGGTCGATTACTTCGACACGACCGCACTGCAGGTACCGGGCTCGGAACTCAAGCAGGCGCTGCTGCCCGATGAGATGGTGGTGTTCAACACGCAGCTCAGCAAGAACCTCAGCACTCAGCTCCTGTACCTGTTCGACTGGCATGAGGACATCATCGAGCCCGACGGCGCCTATTTCAGCACCAGTAACTTCGCCGGACCCGGCGGCTACCAGGCGATTCTCCCCTTCGGGACGGTTTCCGGCATGGGCGTGGACTTCAGCTCGCTCGGCGGCCCGGTGATCAATCCGTTCCAGGCGATCCCGCGGCTGCCCGACCAGACGCCGCCCGATGCCGGCCAGTACGGCATCAACTTCAAGCTCTACCTGCCGAACTTCGGTCAGGGCACGCAGCTCGGCCTGTACTTCCTCAACTACACCAGTCGCCTGCCGGTCGTGTCGGCCGTGACCGGCACGCAGGCGGGCCTCGGCAACGGCTTCGGGGCGATCAGCGCCGCGGGTGGCGCCGCGCAGGCGCTCGCCGCCGGGCTGCCGTTCAACCAGGCCGTGGCCACCGGTGCCGCCCTCGGCGTGCAGCGCGCGGCGGCGGTGGGTGGCAACCTGAGCCCGGCGACGGCCCTCCAGTACGCGACCATTGGCGCCAACACCCTGCTCGCGGGTGGCAACGTCAACAGCCAGGCGCAGAGCCTCGCGACCAACGAGTACGCCAAGACCGAGGGCCTGGTCGAGCAGTTCCCGCAGGACATCAAGATGATCGGCCTGTCCTTCAACACGCAGATCCAGAAGACCGGCACGGCGCTGCAGGGCGAGGTCGCCTACCGCCACGACATCCCGGTGCAGATCGACGACGTCGAGCTGATCTACGCTTCCCTGACGCCGCTCGAGTCCGGGATCGCGAAGCTCCTCGGCGAGCCGGTGACACCCGCCGGCCACTGTGTGCCGACTTCCGCGACCCCGGTCACCGGCTGCAACCAGCTCGGTGCGTTCGGTCTCAATCAGACCGTCCAGGGCTGGACGCTGCAGGATGCCTGGCACGGCGACTTCACCGCCACGCAGGTGTTCGCCAATGTGTTCAAGGCCTCGCAGGCGGTTCTGCTGTTCGAGGCGGGGGCCGACTACTACCCGAATCTCGAGAGCAAGCTGAGCGGCGGCCCGGTCGGCCTGGGTCTGCGCTATGACGGCCCGGGAACCTTCCTGAGCGGCAACCCGAACCTCGGCGGCTATCCGCAGTTCCCCGCGGTCAACGGCCAGTGCGTACCGACCGCCTACAAGAATCCGCAAGGCCAGTGCCTCGCGCCCGGCTGGGCGTTCGCCGACAGGTTCTCCTGGGGGTACGTCGTCTCCGGCAGCCTCGAATACGACAACGTGATCGCCGAGTGGAACCTGAAGCCGCATTTCTTCTGGTCGCAGGACGTGACCGGAGTCTCGCCCGGGCCCGGCGGCGATTTCGTATCGGGGCGCTACGCCTACACCGTCGGTCTCGGGGCCAGCCTGCATTCCCGCTGGGAGCTCGACGTGTCGTACACGCAGTACGGCGGCGCCGGCGGTTACAACCTGCTCAACGATCGCGATTTCATCGCAGCCAGCATCAAGGTCTCGTTCTAGAAGCGGCGCGCCGCAGTTGCGGGAAATGCGAGTTATGGAGGGGCTGCAATGAAAACACTGATCGGGTTGTCCGCTGCCGGCCTGCTGTTCGCGTCGCTCGCCTTTGGCGCCGTGAGCCCGCAGGAGGCGGCACGGCTGGGCGCGGACCTGACGCCGCTCGGCGGTGAGAAAGCCGGCAATGCCGACGGTAGCATCCCGGCGTGGACCGGCGGGCTGAAATCGCCGGCGGACGCCGGCTTTCCCAATTACCACTCGCCCGATCATTATCCCGACCCCTACGCCAGCGATAAGCCGCTGTTCACCATCACCGCGGCCAACATGAGCCAGTACGCGGCGAAGCTGAGCGAGGGTCACAAGGCGCTGTTCAAGACGTATCCCGATTACAAGATGATCGTCTATCCCACGCATCGCAGCGGCGCCTCCCCGGAGCACGTGTATGAGGCAACCAAGCGCAATGCGACCACGGCCAAGCTCGTCCCGGACGGCAACGGCTTCACCGGCGCGATTGCCGGGACGCCGTTCCCGATCCCGCAATCGGGAGTGGAGGTTTTCTGGAACCACGTGACGCGCTGGCGCGGTGTGACCGCGGGACTACACATCGGACAGGCGCCGATGACCGCCAGCGGCGGCTTCACGCTGGTGAAATTCAATGAGGAGTTCTATTTTCAGTTCTACGACCCGGCAGTCACGGAGAGCCAGCTCAACAACATCTTTGTGTTCTTTACCCAGGAGACCACCGCGCCGGCGCGCCTCGCGGGCGACGTGCTGCTGGTGCAGGAGACGCTCGATCAGGCGAAGGAAGCGCGCCGCGCCTGGCTCTACAACGCCGGCCAGCGGCGCGTACGCCGCGCGCCCAACGTGGCCTTCGACAACCCGGGCACGAACTCCGACAACCTGCGCACGTCGGATCAGCTCGACATGTACAACGGCAGCCCGCAGCGTTACGACTGGAAGCTCGTCGGCAAGCGGGAGATGTACGTTCCCTACAATGCCTACCGTCTGCAGGACGGCAAGCTCAAGTACTCCGAGCTGCTGCAAAAGAATCACATCAACCAGGACCTGGCACGCTATGAGCTGCATCGCGTTTGGGTGGTGGACTCCACGCTCAAGCCCGGTCAGAGCCACGTCTACAGCCGCCGCACGCTGTACGTCGACGAGGATTCCTGGCAGATCCTGGCGGTCGACTGCTACGACACCCGCGGGCAGCTGTGGCGCGTGCAGGAAGGGCACGCCATGAACTACTACAATCTGCCCTCGTTGTGGGACAACGTGGAGCTGGTGATGGATCTGTCGAACGGCCGTTATCTCGCGCTCAACCTGGTGAGCGAAGAGCCGCGTTCCTACGACTTCAGCATCAAGCGCACGGCGGCCGACTATCAGCCGAGCGTGCTGGAGCGGCGCGGTATCCGCTAGCTCCGCGGCGGCGAGCGCCAAGCGGGGTTTTCGAGGCCGCCGTGGATCCATCGCGCTGCGCACGCCCGGTGGGCGCGCGGTTCGCCCCAGGACTCGCGTGCGCACTGGCCGGTGCGCTCGCCGCTGTGCCGATCGCGAGCACCCGGGCGGCGCCGGCACCGCCCGCGCCGCTATCCGCCGAGCCCGCGCCGCTCGCCGCGCACTCATTGCTCATCGCGATCGCCGCGGCCGGGGAGCGGCTGGTAGCGGTCGGTGATCACGGCATCATCGTGATCTCCGACGATCGCGGGGCGAGCTGGCGGCAGGCCGACGAAGTTCCGGCGCAGGCGCTGCTCACCGGCGTGTGCTTCCTCGACGCACAGCACGGCGTGGCCGTCGGCCACGACGAGGTGGCGCTGGTCACAGTCGATGCGGGGCGTACCTGGAGACGCACTCATTACGTACCCGAGGCCGAGCGGCCACTCCTCGATGTGTGGTGCGGCGCTTCCGGTCACGTGATCGCGATCGGCGCCTACAGCACCTACCTCACGAGCGCGGACGGC
>DASPPI010000096.1:0-2833 GCA_035625615.1 Steroidobacteraceae bacterium
GGCTCTTGCTCTTGCCTTGTCCACAAATCCACAGGCCTGTGCGTGCCGGAGGATCGCTGCCTACGCAGCCTGCCCGGCGCGCGGTAAGAACCTGCCGGATTGGCGAGGCCGGCACGGCGCCGACCTCAACCGCCAAGTCTCGGACCGACGCCGTGCCCCACACCGTGCTAAGCACGCATGCCGGGGCAGTATTCCAGTCATTGCCGATCGCGTCCACGTGCGCCGTTGCCGGCGGCGGCGACCACGGCTCGGCTGTTTCTGTGCGCACGCTGCCAGGCTCAGGTTGTCGTCTGCAGCCACTGTGATCGCGGCCAGATTTACTGCGCACAAGGCTGTGCGCAGACGGCGCGGCGCGACGCCCAGCGCGCGGCCGGGCGGCGCTACCAGAAAAGCCGCCGCGGTCGGGTGAACCATGCGGCGCGGGCCGGTCGCTATCGCGCCCGCCAAAACAACGTGACGCATCAGGGTTCCCCGCCACCTCGCGCCGATGATTTGGTGATGGCGGGCGCGGTGGTGATCGCAAGCAAGCCACCGTCAGCTTCCCCCGGCGACCTTGCGAGGCCATCGCCGGATCATCGCTCGGGGCGCTGGTCCTGCCACTGGTGCGGATGTCGCTGCCCGCCGTTCGTTCGCCGTGAGTTTTTGCGCCGCCGCACCGGTTCACGCCGTCGCTCGCCGGCATCGAGGAGAACAGAATGACCATCCCGCCTGATCTGGAGGCGCAGATCCTGCGCTATTATCATGTCGAGAAATGGCGCGTTGGCACGATCGCGCGCCAGCTGCATGTGCATCACGGCACCGTGGCGCGGGTCTTGGCCCAGGCTGGCCTGCCGCGGATCGGGCCGCCGGCGCGTCGCTCGCAGGTCGAGCCCTATCTACCCTTCATCCATCAGACCCTGGAGAAGTTCCCGACGCTGACCGCCAGCCGGCTGTACGCGATGGTGTGCGAGCGTGGCTACCGCGGCAGCGGCGAGCACTTCCGTCACCTCGTGGCCTGTCATCGACCGCGCCCGGCGGCGGAGGCCTATCTGCGACTGCGCAGCCTGCCCGGCGAGCAGGGGCAAGTCGACTGGGGGCATTTTGGTCATCTCGTGATCGGCCGTGCGCGCCGTCCCTTGCTGGCCTTCGTCATGGTGCTGAGCCACTCGCGCCAGATTTTTTTGCGCTTCTTCCTCGATGCCCGCATGGAGAACTTTCTGCGCGGTCACGTTGGCGCCTTCACGGCCCGGAACGGATGTCCGCGTGTCCTGCTCTACGACAATCTCAAGAGCGCAGTGCTGGAGCGCCAAGGCGACGCCATTCGCTTTCATCCCGCCCTGATCGCGTTCGCCGCACATTATCATTATGACCCGCGTCCGGTGGCGGTGGCGCGCGGCAACGAGAAGGGCCGCGTCGAGCGCGCCATCCGCTATGTGCGCGACAATTTCTTCGCGGCCCGAAAGTTTGCCGATCTCGACGACCTCAATGTCCAGGCCGCGGCCTGGTGCCACGGCCCGGCGGCAGATCGGCGTTGCCCTGGACAAGGCATCGTCACCGTCCGCGAGGCTTTCGCCGAGGAGGCGCCAAAACTGCTGGCGTTGCCGGACAACCCCTATCCGCTCATCGAGCGCCTGGCGGTGAAGACCGGCAAGACCCCCTATGTGCGCTTCGACCTCAATGACTATTCAATCCCGCACACCAAGGTGCAGCGCCTGCTCACGGTGCTGGCCGATCCGAACGAGGTGCGCATCGTCGATGGCGCGCAGGTGCTCGCCCGTCATCGGCGCAGCTACGACAAAGGGGTGCAGATCGAGGACGCCGGCCATGTCCAAAACCTGGTCGCGCACAAGCGCGCCGCACGCCGCCACCGCGGCACCGACCAGCTCACCAAGGCCGCACCGGAAAGCCAGGCCCTGCTCCTGCATGCCGCCGAGCGCGGTGACAATCTCGGAGCCATCACCGCAGCCCTGCTGCGGTTGCTGGAGCGCTACGGCGCCGCCGAGCTTGACGCCGCCATCCGCGAGGCGATTGAACGCGGCGTGCCACATCCCAATGCTGTGCGGCTCGCCCTCGAACACCGCCGCGAACTGCGCCAGCAGGCGCCGCCCGTCGCCGTCATTTTGCCCGAGCATGTCAAGGCGCGTGATGCCCATGTGCAGCCGCACCAGCTCGAACCCTATGACCAACTCAAGGAGCACGGCGATGAGTAACCTCGAAGCTCTGCACCTGCGCGCCAAAGCCCTCAACCTGCATGGCCTGCTGGCGCATTGGGAGGAAGCAGCCGCGGCCGGCTGGCTTGCGAGGCTGATCGATTGGGAGGAGCAGGAGCGCACGCGCCGAAGCCTGGAGCGCCGCCTGCGCGCCGCTCATATCGGACGCTTCAAGCCGCTCTGCGACTTCGATTGGACCTGGCCCAAACGCTGCGACCGCTCAGCCTTCGAGGCACTGATGTCGCTTGACTTCCTCACGGACGCAACCAACGCCATCCTGGTCGGCCCCAACGGCGTCGGCAAATCGACGCTCGCTCGCAACATCGCCCATCAGGCAATCATCCATGGTCACACCGTGCTGTTCACCAGCGCCGGTCAGCTGCTCGGCGAACTCGCCGCGCTCGACAGCGATTCCGCCCTGCGCCGGCGCTTGCGTCACTATGCCGGCCCCCGTCTCCTGGTGATCGACGAGGTCGGCTATCTCTCCTATTCCAATCGCCATGCCGACCTGCTGTTCGAGCTCGTCAGCCGCCGCTACGAGCACAACAGCACGCTCGTCACCACCAACCGGCCCTTCGCCGAATGGCGCGAGGTCTTTCCAAACGCCGCCTGCGTCGTCTCCCTGGTCGATCGCCTGGTCCACA
>DASPPI010000097.1:0-10262 GCA_035625615.1 Steroidobacteraceae bacterium
CGGCCAGCTCGTCCAGGTCGAAGGGCTTGATGAGGTAATCATCGGCTCCGGCATCGAGGCCGGCCACGCGGTCGGACACCGCATCGCGCGCCGTGATGATGAGCACCGGCAGCGCCTCACCGCGCGCGCGCAGCGACTTCAGCAGCTGCAGGCCGTCGCCGCCGGGGAGCCCCAGGTCGAGGAGCACGAGCTCGAAGGGGTCGCTGCGCAGCACCTGCGAGGCCGCCGCCGCCGCGTGCACCCAGTCCACGGTGAAGCCCTCGCGCTTCAGTCCCGCGCGGATCGCCTCGCCGATCATCGGGTCGTCTTCTACCAGCAGCAGCCTCATCGGCAAAGTATGATCGGTCGCGCCTGTCAGCGCGCAAGGAGCTTTCCGTTGATTCCGGCCGAACGCCTGGTGCAGGACGCCGCCGGCCTGGGGGTAACGCTCACGGGCGCCGACGCCGCTCGGCTGTGCCGGCTGCTGGAGGAGCTCGCACGGTGGAACCGCCGCTACAACCTCACGGCGATCAGGACGCCGGCAGCCATGCTCACGCATCACATCCTCGACAGCCTGGCAGTGCACCCGGACCTCGAGGGCACGCGCATCGCCGACGTCGGCACCGGCGCCGGCTTTCCCGGACTGCCGCTGGCAGTGTGCAGCCCGCAGCGCGATTTCACCCTCATCGATTCGACGGCGAAGAAGATCCGCTTCGTGGCACATGCGGCGCAGCTGCTCGGGCTCGCCAACGTGACGGCGGTGCATGCGCGCGTCGAAGCGCTCCGGCCGCCGGTGCCGTTCGATACAGTGGTGGCCCGGGCGTTTGCGCCCCTGCCGCGGATGCTGCGCCAGGTGGTCGCGCTGTGCGGCGCGCACACCCGGGTGCTCGCCATGAAGGGCAAGTGGCCGCAGCATGAGCTCGCCACGCTGCCGGGCGGCTGGCAGGTGCTCAGTACCTCGCGGCCACTCGCGATCCCGGGCATGCGCGCCGAGCGGTGCGTCATCGTGCTGGCGCGCGGTTGAGGCACGGCCGGGTCGCATCCGGGCTATGATCGGGTCGCTCGTTCCCCTTCGACGCCCCGCGGCTACCGCCATCCTTTCAGCGTGAATCCGATCGTCGCAACCTGGCCGCTGCTGCTCGGCATGGGGATCCTGATGCTGGGAGCGGGGCTCCAGGGCACGCTCCTCGGCGTACGCGCCTCGCTCGAGCATTTCGCCACGCCGGTGACCGGACTCATCATGTCCTGTTACTACGTCGGCTATCTGATCGGCACGCGGATCGCGCCGCAGATGCTGAAGCGGGTGGGACCGGTGCGGGCGTTCGCCACGCTCGCCGCGCTCGCCTCCGTGGCGGCCCTGGTGCACGCCGCATGGGTACACCCGCTCCCCTGGGCCGTGGTGCGCGGAATCGCGGGGCTGTGTTTCGCCGGCATCTACGTGGTGGCCGAGAGCTGGCTCAACCATCGCGCCAGCCGCAGCAATCGCGGCGCGCTGCTCGCGGTGTACATGCTGGTGCTCTACGTGGGTCTCGGCAGCGCGCAGTACCTGCTGGTGCTGTCAAGCCCGCAATCTGACGCGCCCTTCATGCTGGTGTCGGCGCTGATCTCGCTCGCAATGGTGCCGATCGTGGCAACCGCGCAGCAGACGCCCCAGCCTGCCGCACCACAGCGAGTGCGCTACCGCGACCTCTACCGCAACTCGCCCCTCGGCGTGGTCGCAGTCGCGCTCTCCGGGATGATCTCCTCGATCATTTTTGGCATGGGTCCGGTGTACGCGCACCTGACCGGCTATGGCACCCGCGGCGTGGCTGAGTTCATGGCGGTCAGTATCCTCGCCGCGGTGTTCTCCCAGTATCCGGTCGGCAGGCTGTCGGACCACATGGATCGGCGCACGGTGATTGGCGGCGTGTGCGCGCTGGCGACGGTGGCCGCCGGGATCCTCGTGGCGTTCGGTCCGCACCTGCAGCGGCCGCTGTTCCTCGCGCTCACTGCGCTCTTCAGCGGCGCGGCGCTTACGCTCTATTCACTCTCGGTGTCGCACGTCAACGATCAGCTCGAGCCGGCGCAGATGGTGGCGGCCAGCAGCGCGCTGCTGCGGATCAACGGCCTCGCAGCGGCTGCCGGTCCGGCGCTGGCCGGAAGCCTGATGGCTGCCTTCGGCCGGGGCGCCTACTTCGGCATGCTCGGCACGCTGACCGGTGTGCTCACGCTCTACGACCTGTGGCGCAAGGCCCGGCGCCACGCGCTCCCCGACGCCCCGAAGGCGCCGTTCATCTGTACGCAGCAGATTGCCACCTGCGCGGGGCTCGATCCCGCGCCGGGGGCGACCGCAGCGGCCGGGCAGGAAGCGCGGCTCGCGAGCGGGTGGTCGGCAGGCGCTAGCCCGAGTGCAAGGGCAGCGCCGTCGTCTCCTTGATCACGGCGAGCGCAATGGAGGAATTCACCGACTGCACGCCGGGAAAGCGCGACAGGTGATCGAGGAAGAACGCCTCGTACGCCTTGATGTCGCGGCACGCGATCCGCAGCAGGAAATCGGTCTCGCCCATCAGCGTGTAGCACTCGAGGATCTCCGGATGTACACGCACCGCCTGCTCGAAGCGCAGCAGCGCCTCCCGGCCGTGACCGGCGACCTTCACGTGGGAGAACACCATGACGGTGAGCCCGAGCTTCTCGCGATCGAGCAGCGCCACCCGCTTGCGGATGACGCCGAGCTGCTCGAGGCGGGTCACACGGCGCCAGCAGGTCGAGGTCGTCATCCCCAGCCGCTCGGCGACCTCGGCGGCTGAGAGATGCCCGTGCTCCTGCAACAAGTCGAGGATCCGCAGATCACTTCGGTTCAGGTCAGGATGCACATCCAGTCTCACGAAAAGCTACATAACGAAATTAATATTTCACTAACACCCATCGAAAAGCAATTTTTGTGACGATCCGTGCATGAGTTGCGCGTAGCCTTCGGGCTGGGCTTTTGGTCATTGCGAAAAGCCGCGGCGGCGCGTCCGCAGGAGCGGTCTCTGGGGAGCCTGCGATGGAAATCTTCGACATGCGCGAGTTCGACGGCCACGAGCTGGTCGTCTTCGGCCACGATGCCCCCTCGGGGCTGCGCGCCATCATCGCCGTTCACTCGAGCGTGCTCGGGCCGGCCGCGGGCGGCTGCCGCATGTGGCCGTACGCCACCACCGCCGCGGCGGTTGCAGACGTGCTGCGCCTGTCGCGCGGCATGAGCTACAAGAATGCGCTCGCGGGGCTGCCGTTCGGCGGGGGCAAAGCCGTGATCATCGGCGACTCGCGCAAGGCCAAGACGCCGGAGCTCCTCGAGGCCTTCGGCCGCCTGGTCGATTCGCTCGATGGCCGCTACATCACGGCGGAGGATGTGGGCACGACGCTCGCCGACATGGCGAGCGTGGCGCGCGCGACGCGCTATGTCGCCGGCCTCGGCGCCGCCCCGGGCGCGGCCGGCGGCGATCCGGGGCCGAAAACCGCGCTCGGCGTGTACCTCGGGATCAGGGCGGCGGTGAGATTCAGGCTCGGGCGCGCGGATCTCTCCGGGGTCACGGTCGCTGTTCAGGGCGTCGGCGGGGTCGGCTACCACCTGTGCGGCCTGCTCGCGGCCGAAGGGGCGCGCCTCTGCGTCGCAGATGTGCGACCGGCGGCGGTGCAGCGGGTGTGCGAGGAGTTCCAGGCGCGCGCCGTATCGGTCGACGAGGTGCTCGCGCTGGAGGCGGACGTGCTCGCCCCGTGCGCGCTCGGCGCCGTGCTCAACGCGCATTCGATCCCGCGGCTGCGCGCGCGCATCGTCGCCGGGGCTGCGAACAACCAGCTCGCGCAGGGCCAGGACGGTACGGCGCTGCGGAGCGCTGGCATTCTTTACGCTCCGGACTACGTCATCAACGCCGGCGGCATCATCAGTGTCGCGCGCGAGTACCAGGGCGGCGCGACCGAAGCGCAGGTGATCGCGGATATTCAGGGCATTCCGCTGCGCCTCACCGAGATCTTCGAGCGCGCCCAGCGGGAGAACCGCACCACCAACGCGATCGCCGACCAGATGGCGCGCGAGCGCCTCGCGGGGCAGCCGCACAAGCTGATGGCCTGAGCAGGCCGGCCCGGGCCGCGGCACCGAAAATTCTCGAGCAGCGCGGCACGGGCGCGGCAGTGCAGTACACTGTCGCTCCATGAAGCGCGTCATTGCCATCGCGAACCAGAAGGGCGGCGTCGGCAAAACCACCACGGCAGTCAATCTCGCGGCCTCGCTGGCCGCCACGCGGCGGCGCGTGCTGCTGCTGGACCTCGACCCGCAGGGTAACGCCACCATGGGCAGCGGCGTCGACAAGGCGCAGCTCACCCGCAGCGCCTGCGAAGTGCTGCTCGGCGAGTGCGAGCTCGCCGCCGCGCTGCAGGCGGTGGAGCTGCCGACCCAGCACGGCGGGTTCACTCTGCTGCCGGCCAACCAGGACCTCACCGCTGCAGAGGTGCGTCTGCTGTCACTGCCGATCGGACGCGAGACCAAGCTCCGCCAGGCGCTGCAGCCGAAGCGCGCCGAGTTCGACGTCGTCCTCATCGACTGCCCGCCGGCGCTCAACATGCTCACCGTGAATGCACTGGTCGCGGCTGACAGCGTGCTCATTCCCATGCAGTGCGAGTACTACGCGCTCGAGGGATTGTCGGCGCTGCTGTCCACGATCGAGCAGATCCGCGTCGCCGCCAACCCGGAGCTGTCGATCGAAGGCGTGCTGCGCACCATGTTCGATCCGCGCAACAACCTCGCCAACGAGGTGAGTGCACAGCTCATCGCACACTTCGGCGAGACGGTCTTCCGCACCGTCATCCCGCGCAACGTCCGCCTCGCCGAGGCGCCCTCGTTCGGCAAGCCGGCGCTGTTTCATGACAAGGAGTCGCGCGGCGCCCTCGCCTATCTGGCGCTGGCCGGTGAGATGATCCGGCGCGAGGAGGAAGCGAAGGGCCTCGTTCGCACCGCGGCAGCGGTGGTCGCGGCGCCTGCCGCGACGACGGGTGAGGCGACCCCACCTGAGGCGACCCCGCCTGAGGCGGCCCCGAGCACGCCCGCGGTGGCAGCCCCCACCACGGCGACGCCCGCCTCGTCGACCCGGGCAAGGCTGGCCGCAACACCGGTCGCAGCCGCACCTGCTGCGACGCCCCCCATGGTGGTGTGCGCCACCCCACCCGCCCCCGCAGCCCCGGCCGCCGCGACCGGAACCCACGGACCGGAATTTGCCGGGGCGGCCAGCCGCCCGGTGGCGGACGGCACGACCGGCCTGGCGATCGGCGAGGACTTCCAACGATGATGCACAGAAGGCCCTCCCTCGGCCGCGGGCTCGCGGACCTCCTCGGCGCGCGGACAGAACCGGCGCCCGTGCCTGCGCCCGCAGCTGCACCGCCGGGAGAAGAACTCACCAGGCTGCCGCTCGATGTGCTGCAACGCGGCCGCTACCAGCCGCGCATCGACATGCGCGCCGAGACCCTCGCCGAGCTCGCCGACTCGATCAAGGCCCAGGGCGTGGTGCAGCCGATCGTGGTGCGACCGCTGGACGGGGGCAACGGCGGGGCGCAGCGCTACGAGATCATCGCCGGCGAGCGGCGCTGGCGCGCGGCCCAGATGGCGGGCCTCGCCGACATCCCGGCGGTCATCCGCCACATCCCCGACGAAGCCGCGATCGCCGTCGCCCTCATCGAGAACATTCAGCGCGAGAACCTCAACCCCCTCGAAGAGGCGCGCGCCCTGTCGCGCCTGATCAGCGAGTTCGGGCTCACGCACCAGCAGGCGGCCGAGGCCGTCGGCCGCTCCCGCGCCGGTGTGAGCAACATGCTGCGCCTGCTCGAGCTGTCGCCCGAGGTGTGCGAGCTGGTCGAGAAGCGCACGCTCGAGATGGGCCACGCGCGCGCGCTGCTGGCCCTCGGCCAGCGCCGCCAGCAGACGGAAGTCGCCGTGCTGGTGGCCCGCAAGGGCCTGTCGGTACGCGAGACCGAGGCGCTGGTGCGGCGGCTGCAGGCGCCAGCGCGCGGGAGCGGGGTCGAGGAGGGGCCGGCGCGCGACCCCAATGTCGAGCGCCTCGAGCAGGAGCTGGCCGAGAAGCTCGGCGCGCGCGTCGCCATCCAGCACGGCAGCGGGGGTCGCGGCAAGCTCGTCGTCAGCTACAACAGCCTGGACGAGCTCGACGGGATCCTGGCGCACATCCGCTAGACGCGCGCGCTTGTGGACGCAGCCGCGGGCGCTCTCTATAATCCCGCGGCTTTTTCGCCGCCGTCGTAAGTGACTGAACGGCCGTAAGTAATGCTAAGCCACCTGGGCCTCCTTCAGGGCGCAGGACAAGCGCGGCTCTTTTGAGCCCCTCGAGGGGGACTTATATAAGGTGTCGGAGATCGATCTGCCCCGTGCGCGGCGGCTGGCCTTCGGCGTCGTGCTGGGTCAGGCGGGCGTGACCGTAGTGGCGGCGCTGTGGGCCGGGGCTCTGGCGGGCCGCGTGGCGGCGCTGTCGGCGCTCGCGGGTGGAGGAATCGCCACCGCGGGAAGTCTCGCGATGGCGGGCGTGGTGTTCGGCGGCACAGCCGCCGGCTCCGCGGCGCGCGCGCTGCGCACGTTCTACCTCGGTGAGGCGCTCAAGCTCGCCGTGGTGGTGATGCTGTTCGTGGTGGTGCTGAAGGTGATGAGGGTGGCGCCGCTGGCGATGTTCGGCGCGTTCGCGGCCACCCTGCTGGTGTACTGGCTTGCGCTGCTGAGCGCGCTGCCCGCACTGAGCGGTGCGCGCCGCGGGGTCTGAAGCGATGCGTGGGTGGATGAGCACGATGGCGGCGGAAAATCCGGGCGGCGCGACCGGCTACATCCTGCACCACCAGACCAACCTGTCCAACAAGACGCCGCACGGGATCATCGACTTCTCGGTCATCAACTACGACACCGTGTTCTTCTCGGTGTTGCTCGCGCTGGTGTTCTTCGGCCTCTTCTGGCTGGTGGCGCGCCGGGCGACCGCCGGCGTTCCCGGCAAAGCGCAGAACTTCATCGAGCTCATCGTGGGCTTCGTCGACACGCAGGTGCGCGACACCTTTCACGGCACCAGCCGCCTGATCGCGCCGCTGGCGCTCACCATCTTCTGCTGGGTGTGGCTGTTCAACTTCATGGACCTGGTGCCGGTCGACCTGCTGCCGGCGGCCGCGCGCGGCGCCGGCGTCGAGCACCTGAAGGTCGTGCCCAGCACCGACCTCAATGCGACCTTTGCGCTGTCGCTGACCGTATTCGCTCTCATCATCTTCTACAGCCTGAAGATGAAGGGCGTGGTCGGCTTCATCAGCGAGCTGACGCTGCAGCCGTTCCGGGTGAAGAACGTCCTGGCGCAGGCGCTGCTCGTGCCGGTGAACTTCATCCTGGAGTCGGTGACCTTCCTCGCCCGCCCGGTGTCGCTGTCGCTGCGCCTCTACGGCAACCTCTATGCCGGCGAGATGATCTTCCTGCTGATCGCCGTGCTGACGCTGTCGCACGGCCTCGACGCGCTGAGCAGCTTCGGCGGCTGGCTGGGAATCGTCGGGCAGCTCATTCTCGGGCTGGTCTGGGCGGTCTTCCACATACTGATCATCACGATTCAGGCGTTCATATTCATGGTGCTGACGGTCGTCTATCTGTCGATGGCGCACGAGCATCATTGATCTTCGCATCTGGTTTATTCGAGGAGAAACCGAATGGAAAACGCTGCACAGATCTACGCCATGACGGTGCTGGCCGTCGGCATCATCTTCGGCATGGGCGCGCTCGGTACCGCCATCGGCTTCGGCATTCTCGGCGGGCGCTTCATCGAGGGCTCGGCGCGTCAGCCGGAGCTGCTGCCGGTGCTGCGCGTGCAGATGTTCCTGGTGGCCGGCCTGCTGGATGCGGTCGCGATGATCGGCATCGGTTTCGCGCTGTTCTTCACCTTCGCCAACCCGTTCGTGAGCGCGCTGCAGGTCCTGCAGGCCGCACACTGAGCGGCAGCGCCCGAAGACTCGAGGCAGGAGAGTCGGACCGTGAACATCAATCTCACGCTCGTCGTGCAGATGCTCGTGTTCGCTTTGCTGATCTACGGCACGATGAAGTGGATCTGGCCGTACATCCTCGGCGCCATGGACGAGAGGGAGCGCAAGATCGCGCAGGGGCTCGCGGCCGCCGAGCAGGGCGAGCAGGAGCTCGCGGCGGCGCGTGACCGCGCCGACTCCATCGTGCGCGAGGCCCGCGAGCGCGCCGGCCAGATCATCGATCACGCGCAGCACCGCGCCAACGAGCTGGTGGAGGAGGCCAAGGGCGCCGCCAGCGTCGAAGGCGCTCGCATCGTGGCGGCCGCGCAGCAGCAGATCGAGCTCGACACCACGCGCGCCAGGGAGAGCCTGCGCCGCGACGTGGCCGGCATCGCCGTCGGCGCCGCCGCCAAGCTCCTCGGCCGCGAGATCGATGCGCGCGCACACGCCGACCTGCTCGACAAGCTCGCGGCGCAGATCTGAGGCCATGGCGGACCGACTCACCATCGCCCGACCTTACGCCCGTGCGGCCTTCGAGGAGGCGCGCCAGCAGGGGCGGCTCGCCGCCTGGTCCGAGAGCCTGCGCACGGCCGCACAGGTGGTGCAGGATCGACGCGTGCAGGCGCTGCTCGGCAACCCGCGCGTGACCGCGCCGCAGCTGGCGCAGCTGGTGATCGGCATCGCGGGACCGAAGCTCGGGGAGGAGGGCGCGAACTTCGTGGCCACGCTCGCCGACAACCACCGCCTGGGGTTCCTGCCGGAGATCGCCACGTTGTTCGACGACTTCAAGGATGCGGCCGAGGGCGTGGCCGATGTGACGCTGACGTCGGCAGCGGCCGTGGACACCGCCGAGCAGCGCAAGCTCAGCGCCGCGCTCGAGCGGCGACTCAAGCGCCAGGTGCGGTTGCACTGCCAGGTCGAGCCGGCGCTGATCGGCGGTGCGGTGCTGCGCGCCGGGGACCTGGTGATCGACGGCTCACTGCGTACCCGTCTCGAGCGCATCGCCTATGAGCTGACGGCGTAACGATCAGGATTCGACGGACAGAGAGAACCAGCATGGCCATCAAGGCAACCGAGATCAGCGATCTCATCAGGCAACGGATCGAGGGCTTCCAGGCCGTCACCGAGGCCCGCAACGTCGGCACCATCGTGTCGGTCACCGACGGCATCACCCGCATCCACGGCCTCGCGGATGCGCGTTACGGCGAGATGCTCGAGTGCCCGGGCAACACCTTCAGTCTCGCGCTGAACCTCGAGCAGGACTCGGTCGGCGCGGTGGTGCTGGGCGAGTACAAGCACCTCAAGGAGGGCGACAGCGTCAAGACCACCAACCGCATTCTCGAGGTGCCGGTGGGACCGGAGCTCCTCGGGCGCGTGGTGGACGCGCTCGGCGGGCCGCTCGATGGCAAGGGCCCGGTGAAGGCGACGCGTACCGCGCCGATCGAGCGCGTCGCCCCCGGCGTCATCTACCGCCAGTCGGTGAGCCAGCCGGTGCAGACCGGCTACAAGGCGATCGACTCGATGGTGCCGATCGGCCGCGGCCAGCGCGAGCTCATCATCGGCGACCGGCAGACGGGCAAGACCGCGCTCGCGGTCGACACCATCATCAACCAGAAAACTTCCGGCGTTAAGTGCATCTACGTGGCGATCGGCCAGAAGCAGTCGACCATCGCCAACGTGGTGCGCAAGCTCGAGGAGCACGGGGCGCTGGCCCACACCACGGTGGTCGCCGCGCCGGCCTCGACGCCGGCCGCCATGCAGTACATCGCCGCCTATTCGGGTGTGACCATCGGCGAGTACTTCATGGACAACGGCGAGGACGCACTCATTATCTATGACGACCTGTCCAAGCAGGCGGTCGCCTACCGGCAGATCGCGCTGCTGCTGCGCCGGCCGCCGGGCCGCGAGGCCTTCCCGGGGGACGTGTTCTACCTGCACTCGCGCCTGCTCGAGCGCTCCGCCCGGGTGAACCAGGAGTACGTGGAGAAGGCGACCCAGGGACGGGTCAAGGGCCGCACCGGCTCACTCACCGGGCTGCCGATCATCGAGACCCAGGCAGGGGACGTGACGGCGTTCGTGCCGACCAACGTCATCTCGATCACCGACGGCCAGATCTTCCTCGAAACGGATCTCTTCAACGCCGGCACCCGGCCGGCCATGAACGCCGGCATTTCGGTGTCGCGCGTGGGCGGGGCGGCGCAGACCGACATCATCAAGAAGCTCGGCGGCGGCATCCGTCTCGCGCTCGCCCAGTATCGCGAGCTGGCGGCGTTCTCGCAGTTCGCCTC
>DASPPI010000098.1:0-36774 GCA_035625615.1 Steroidobacteraceae bacterium
CGCCTACCGCGGCCGCCGACAGCTGCTGTGCCGCCTCGCCGACGGCTCGGGAATGCTGACGCTGCGCTTCTTCCATTTCTCCGCCAGCCAGCAGCAAGGCCTGTCGCGCGGCACGCGGCTGCGCTGTTTCGGCGAGGTGCGCCGCGGGCCCCTGGGACTCGAGATGGTGCACCCGGAATACCGCCGCCTGCTCGCCGACGCCGCCCCGCTCGAGGAGACACTCACGCCCATCTATCCGCTGACCGAGGGCGTGCCGCAGGGGCGCCTGCGCGCACTCATCGGCGCGGCGCTGCGCGAGACCGAGCGCGGCGGCCTCACCGACTGGGTGTCCGCGGACGCCGCGCTTCCGCCCGGCCTGCCGGCGCTGCAGGAGGCGCTCGGCTACCTGCACGCCCCGCCGCGCGCGGCACGGTTACCGGAGCTCACCGCCGGCCGTCACCCCGCGCAGCGACGACTCGCCTTCGAGGAGCTGCTGGCGCACCACCTGGCGCTGCGACTGCGCAAGCGCGCGCTGCAGACCGAGGCGGCCGCCCCGCTCGGCGATGAGCTCGGCCTCGCACGACGGCTGCTCGCGGCGCTGCCGTTCGCGCTCACTGCGGCCCAGACGCGGGCGCTCGCCGATACCGAGCAGGACCTCAGAGGCGCGGTGCCGATGGTGCGGCTGCTGCAGGGCGATGTCGGCTGCGGCAAGACGGTGGTCGCGGCGGCGGCCGCTGCGCGCGCGGCCGGCAGCGGCGCGCAGGCGGCGCTCATGGCACCCACCGAGCTGCTGGCGGAGCAGCACTGGCGCAGCCTCAACGGCTGGTTCGCGCCGCTCGGGGAGACGGTCGCGCTGGTGTCGGGTGGGCTGCCTGCGCGCACGCGCAGGAGTGCGCTCGCGGCCATCGCCGGCGGCGAGATTCGTGTCGTGGTCGGCACCCAGGCGCTGTTCCAGGAGGGCATCGAGTTCGCACGCCTGGCGCTCGTCATCGTCGATGAGCAGCATCGCTTCGGCGTACAGCAGCGCCTGAAGCTCTCGGAAAAAGGGCAGCAGGGCGGGCGGCTGCCTCACCAGCTCATCATGACGGCGACACCTATTCCGCGCACGCTGGCGATGACCGCTTATGCCGACCTCGACATCTCGGTGATCGACGAGCTGCCACCGGGACGTGCGCCGGTGCAGACCGTGGTCGTGCCCGAGCAGCGCCGTGCGCAGGTGGTCGCGCGCATCGTGGCGGCCTGCCGCGCCGGCCGCCAGGCCTACTGGGTGTGCCCGCTGATCGATGAGTCGGATGAGCTGCGCGCGCAGGCGGCGGAAGAGACCGCAGCGCGCCTCGCCGAGGCGCTGCCCGGCGTCGAGGTCGGACTGGTGCACGGGCGCATGCCCGCCCGCGAGCGCGATCGGGCGATGCTCGCCTTCAAGGGCCGACGGATCCAGCTGCTGGTCGCGACCACCGTTATCGAGGTCGGGGTGGACGTGCCCAACGCGACGCTCATGGTGATCGAGAACGCCGAGCGCCTGGGCCTCGCGCAGCTGCACCAGCTGCGCGGGCGCGTCGGGCGCGGCACGGCGGCGAGTACCTGCGTGCTGCTGTACCGCGCGCCGCTCAGCGCGCTCGCGCGCGCACGCCTCAAGGTGATCCGCGACAGCGCCGACGGCTTCGAGATCGCACGCCGCGATCTCGAACTGCGCGGCCCCGGGGAGCTGCTCGGCACCCGCCAGACCGGGCTCGCGCAGCTGCGCGTGGCGGATCTCATGCGCGATGCGGACCTGCTGCCGCGTGTGCAGCAGAGCGCCGAGCGGCTGCTGGCGGCGCACCCCGAGCACGTGGCCGCCCTCACCGCCCGCTGGATCGGCGCCGACGAGCGTTACGGGCGGGTGGGGTAACGAGCCCTCGGACAGGCTCAGCGCTGCGACATCGAATAGGGCTGCGGCGCGTTCGCGCCCGGCCAGCTGCGGTTGGGCTGCGCCTGCATGGTGAAGCGCAGCTCGCCGACCGCGTGGGGATACAACCCGCGTTCCTCCTGCCGGTGCTGTGCTACGCCTACCTCGCCTGGTACGCGCTGCGCGGCTCACGGCAACGCGCACTCATCGATAGCGGCGCCGCGGCCTGACGGACGCGGCTCGAGCACGCCAGCGGGCCGCGCCGGCCGCACGCGGCGGTATCATAGCGGCGCTTGCCCGTGGAGCCTTCAGGTCAGGAGATGGCTGCAGTTACACCAGATGTCGCCGCGGCGCCGCGCTACCCGGAGGCGCCGCTGTGGACGCGCCTGACGCGGCGCCTGCAGGAGTACGCGCGGCTCGCGCGGCTCGATCGCCCGATCGGCACCTGGCTGCTGCTGTGGCCGGCGCTGTGGGCGCTGTGGATCGCGGGCGCCGGACGCCCCGACGGGCGCGTGCTCATCGTGTTCGTGCTCGGCGTGTTCGTGATGCGCGCCGCGGGCTGCGTGATCAATGACTTCGCGGACCGCAACATCGATCCGCACGTGCGTCGCACGCGCGACCGCCCGCTGGCCGCGCGCCGCGTCTCCCCGGTCGAGGCGCTGGTGCTGTTCGCGTTGCTGATGGCCGTCGCGCTGTATCTGGTGACGCGTCTCGACCCGTTCACGGTGAGGCTCGCGTTCATCGGCGCGCTGCTCACCGTCTCCTACCCCCTGGTCAAGCGCTTCTTTCCCATGCCGCAGCTGTACCTGGGGATTTCCTTCGGCGGCTGGAGCGTGCCCATGGCGTTCGCGGCGCAGCTCGGCCAGCTGCCGCGCGTCGCCTGGGTGCTCTACATCGCCGCGGTCCTCTGGGCGGCGACCTACGACACCATCTACGCCATGATCGATCGCGAGGACGATCTGAAGATCGGCGTGAAGTCGAGCGCCATCCTGTTCGCGGACCTGGACCGGCTGCTGATCGGCGTGATGCAGCTGATGATGCTGTACGCGCTGGTGCTGGTCGGGCGCAGTATGCATTACGGGCGCTGGTACCAGGGCGGCGTGATCGCCGCGGCAGTGCTGTTCGCGTGGCAACAGTGGCTCATCCGCCGCCGCGAGCCGGCCGGCTGCCTGCGCGCCTTCCTCAACAACCAGTACGTCGGACTGGCGGTGTTCGTCGGCATCCTGCTGCAGCACGTGTACGCGTGACCGCCTGCACGGGCTGCGAGCCTGTCATGCATGAGTGACCACAAGAATCAGCCGTTCGCCGCGCGCTTGAGCTTCGCCCTGCAGGGACTGGCCCACGGGCTGCGCACCCAGGCGAGCCTCAAGCTGCAGGCCGTCGCCGGCGTGCTCGCACTGCTGGTGCTGGTGGTGCTGCGGCCGACGGCCCTGTGGTGGGCCCTGGTGCTGCTCGCCAGCGCCACGGTGGTGGCGGCGGAACTGTTCAACACCGCGATCGAGCAGCTCGCCGACGAGCTGCACCCGCACAACAGCCCGGGGATCCGCATCGTCAAGGACTGTGCCGCCGCCGGCGTGCTGGTCGCCGTGCTCGGCGCCCTGGGCGTTGCGGTCGCGTTCGCGGTGCACCTGATGCGGTCGTCCGCCGGCGCGTGAGCGGTTGAAACTGAGAACTCATTTGGGGCGCAGCAGCCCTCGCCCGCTCACTATGCGGCGGCTGCTCTGTTCACATAAGGTCATCCGCCGTGTCGACCGAAGATAAAGACCTCCCGGCCCGGCTGCAGGCGATCGACGAACGCCTCGCCCGGCTGGAACGAAGCGTGTTTGGACCGCAGCTGCGGGCGCAGCCTCCCGCGGCTGCTGCGCCGGCTCCGCCCGCGGTGCCCCGGCAGGCAGCACAGCCCGCCCCACCCGCCGCCGGGCCGGCGCGCACAGCTCCGGCAGCAGCGCGCGGCGCGCCGCTGCCGCTGCCCTCGGCCTACGCCTGGCCACCCGCGCCCGTGGGCGCAGCGGCTCCCGTGCCGCGGCGGCCCGCTCCGGGCGAGCAATCGGACCTCGCCATCACCAACATTCTCGGCTGGAGCGGCGCGGTCGCACTGGTGCTGGCGGCAGCGTATCTCATCCGGCTGGCGATCGACGCCGGCTGGCTGACGCCGACCGTGCAGGTCGGCGCCGCAGCGCTGTTCGGCGTGGCGCTGATCATTGCCGGCTTCGCGCTGAGCCGCATCAGCGAGCGCTACGCGGGCCTACTGCCGGCAGCCGGCATCGTCGTGCTCTTTCTCTCGGTGTACGGCGCACACCTCCTCTATCACCTCATGGACGCCAACGCGGCCAGCGTCGCGGTGATGGTGGTGTGCGCAGCCTCGATCGGGCTGTGCATCGCCTTCGACAGCGACCTGTACGCGCTGTTCGCGGTCGCCGGCTCCTACTCCGCGCCGTTCCTGCTCGCGCGCGGCGGCGGCGCCTCCGCCGGCGACCTGGCGCTGTACTACAGCGCCTGGAGCCTCACCTTCACGGTGCTGGCGATCCTGCGCGGCCGGCGCGTGATCTATCTGCTCGCGCTCTACGTGGCGCTGGTGGGCTTCGACGCGCTGGCGCGGCCGCATCATCTCGATTGGCGCACGGTGCTGGAATTTCAGACGATGCAGTTCCTCATCTTCGGCACGGGCGCGGTGGTGCTCACCATCCGCCGCGGCGAGCCGATGGATGAGACCATCGCGGTCGCGCATCTGCCGGCGCTGGTGCTGTTTTACGCCTTGCAATACCTGGTGCTGCGCAGCCACCTGCCGCAGGCGGCGCCGTGGATCGCCATCGGGACGTTGCTCGCGGTGGCGCTCCTCTACGTCATCGTGCGCGTGGCGCTCAAGCGCTCCTCACCGGGCGGGCAGCTGCTCCTCGGATCGTATGCGGCGCTGGTGCTGTTCCACGCCGGCTATCTCGAGAGCGTGCCGGCGGCCGCCGCGCCGTGGCTGGCGGTCGCAGTGGTGGGCGCGGTGCTGGCGCTGCGGCGCCGCTGGGGCTCGGCCGGCAGCGGCCTGACGCCGCTGCTGATCGCGGTCGGCGCGATATTCGTCATCAACCTGCTGCGGGCACTCACCGGCGCGGCGATGCAGACGGTGCCCGCACACCAGCTGCTCGCGCCGATCTACGCCGCCCTGCTGTATCTCGGCTACGCGCTCACCCGGCGCGAGCCGTCGCAGTCGCGCTTCTCGGCCGTGCTGCTGTACGCGGGACATCTGACGGCAATGTCCGCGATCGTGCAGCTCATTCACGAGCCGATCCTGCAGTCGGTGACCTGGGGACTGCTGGCGCTCGGGTCGCTGGCGTGGTCGTTGAGTGAGCGCGAGCGGCTCCTCGGGCAGTCCTCGCTGCTGCTGTTCGGCACGACGGCGGCCAAAGTCATGCTGTTCGACCTGGCGGGCGCCGCACCGCTCGCGCGCATCGTCAGCCTGTTCGTGCTGGGGATCACCTTCTACGTCGCCGGGCTCCTCTACCGGCGCATGTCGCAGGCGGCCGAGCCGCGCTCGCCGCGCGCCGGTGAGCGCCCGCTCCCGGGGTCAGGAACTGCTCAATTGTCGACTTCCGGTACCGTGCAACGTTGACACGGCCGGGCACGCTCGGGCATGGTCGGCCGATGACCGACATCGACCCCGGTCCGATCCGCCACGACTGGTCGCTCGCCGAAGTCGGCGCACTGTTCGCGCTGCCCTTCATGGACCTGATCCTGCGCGCGCAGCGGTTGCACCGCGCACACCACGCCGCCAACACCGTGCAGATGAGCACGCTGCTGTCGATCAAGACCGGCGCCTGCCCGGAAGATTGCGCCTACTGCCCGCAGAGCGCGCACTACGACACCGGGGTCGAGCGCGAGGCGCTCATGGAGGTCGCGGCGGTGCGCGCCGCCGCGCTGCGCGCCCGCGAGGCGGGCGCCACGCGCTTCTGCATGGGCGCGGCTTACCGCTCGCCGAAGGACCGCGACCTCGAGGTGATCGTGCGCCTGATCCGCGAGGTACGCTCGCTCGGGCTCGAGAGCTGCGCCACGCTCGGCATGCTCAGCCCCGCTCAGGCGCAGCGGCTCAAGGCGGCCGGCCTCGACTACTACAACCACAACCTCGACACTTCGCCGCAGTTCTACGGCGCGATCGTAAGCACCCGCACTTATCAGGACCGGCTCGACACGCTCGCAGCGGTGCGCGCGGCGGGACTGAAGGTGTGCTGCGGCGGCATCATCGGCATGGGCGAGTCGGTGCACGACCGCGCGCAGCTGCTGCGCACGCTCGCCAACCTCCCCGCGCATCCCGAGAGCGTGCCGATCAACCGCCTGGTGCGCGTGCCCGGCACGCCGCTCGCCGCAGCGCCCGACGTCGATGCGTTCGACTTCGTGCGCACCATCGCGGTGGCGCGCATCCTGATGCCGCGCGCCCAGGTGCGCCTCTCGGCGGGGCGCGAGAGCATGAGCGATGAGCTGCAGGCGTTGTGCTTCCTCGCCGGCGCCAACTCCATCTTCTACGGCGAGCGGTTGCTCACCACCGGCAACCCGGACGTGGCGCACGATCGCGAGCTCCTCGCGCGCCTCGGGCTGACGGCCGCGGGCCATGAAACGGGCGGCGCCGGCGCTTGAGGCGGCGCTTGCGCCGCTCGACGCGGCGCAGCTGCGGCGCGAGCGCCGCACCGTCGCGACCTGCCCCGCGGGCGGACGGACGCTGACCCTGCGCGAGGGCCGCGCGCTCATCGACTTCAGCAGCAACGACTACCTGGGTCTGGCGCGCCACCCCAAGCTCGCCGAGGCCATGAGCGCGTGCGCCGCGCGCACCGGGGCCGGCAGCGGCGCCTCGCATCTCATCACCGGTCACGGCGCCGAGCACGCGCGCCTCGAGGAGGAACTCGCCGCCTTCACCGCCCGCGAGCGGGCGCTGCTGTTCTCCACCGGCTACATGGCGAACCTCGCGGTCATGGCGACGCTCAGCGGCCGTGGCGAGCGCGTGCTGCTCGACCGGCTGAGCCATGCCTCGCTCGTCGACGGCGCGCGGCTCGCCGGGGTGCAGCTCAGCCGCTACGGCCATGCGGATGCGGCGGCCGCGGCGCGGCTGCTGGCGGCGGATCCCGCGCATACCGTGCTGCTCGCCACCGACGGGGTGTTCAGCATGGACGGCGATCTCGCGCCGCTGCCCGAGCTCGCGCGCTGTGCGCGCGCCCACGATGCCTGGCTGGTGGTCGACGATGCGCACGGCCTCGGCGTCGTGGGCAGCAGTGGGCGCGGCACGCTCGAGCACTTCGGCCTCGGGTGCGAGGCCGTGCCCGTGCTCGTCGGCACGCTCGGCAAGGCCTTCGGCTCGTTCGGCGCCTTCGTGGCCGGCGGGGCCGATCTCATCGAGCTGCTCATCCAGAAGGCGCGCACTTACATCTACACCACGGCGCTGCCGCAGCCGGTGGCGGCCGCGAGCCGTTGCGCGCTCGCGCTCGCTCAGCAGGAACCCTGGCGACGCGAGCGCCTCGCCGCTCTCACGGGGCGCTTCCGCGCCGCCGCGCGCGCCCTTCGGGTCCCGCTGGCAGACTCCGCCACGCCCATCCAGCTGGTGCCCCTCGGCAGCGCCGCGGCGGCGCTGGCGGCGCAGCGCGAGCTCGAGCAGGCGGGCTTCTGGGTGGCCGCGATCCGTCCGCCCACGGTCCCCGCCGGCAGCGCCCGGCTGCGGGTCACGCTGTCGGCGGCGCATACCGAGGCCGAGGTCGAGGCGCTCGCCGAGCAGCTGGCGCACGCCTGTCAGCACGCCTCCACGCACGCCGCACGGCACGCGCAAGCGCACTCCGGAGCCGCCGACGTGTGAGCGCGCTCTATCACGAGGTGTACGGCGAGGAATGCGGCCGGGATCTGGTGCTGTTGCATGGCTGGAGTCTGAATCTCGCCGTGTGGGGCGGGCTGGTGCGCCAGCTCGTGCCACACTTCCGCGTGATCGCCATCGATCTGCCCGGCCACGGCCGCAGCGACTGGGACCCGCGCGCCAGCACGCCGGCCGCCCAGGCCTGGCGCGTGCACGAGACGCTCGCTCCGCTCACCGAGCGCTATGCACTGCTCGGCTGGTCGCTCGGCGGGCAGGTGGCGCTCGACCTCGCGGCCGCCCTCCCCGCCGGCATCGAGCGCCTCGTGCTGGTCGCCACCACGCCGAAATTCCTCGCCGCGCCCGGCTGGCGCTGCGGCACGCGCCGGCCGCTGCTCGCGCGCCTCATACACCGGCTGCACGCCGACGGCGAGCGGGCGGTGAACGATTTCCTGGCACTCGCCGTGCGCGGCAGCAAGCCGCGCACGGCGGCCCGGGCACTGGCCCGGCTGCGCGCGGCGCTGCGCACGCAGGGCCGCGCGCGGCCCGAGGCGCTCACCGCGGGCCTGGCGCGGCTGCGCGACGGGGATCTGCGATCCGCACTGGCACTGGTACGCGTGCCGGTGTTGGTGGTGGCCGGCCAGCGCGACCGGGTCATCCGGCGCGCGGCGGTGCGGCGGCTCGCCCGCGGCCTCAAGGCGCGCTACGTCGAGGTGGGCGGGGCCGCGCACGTGCCGTTCCTGTCGCATCCGCGGCAGTTCGCGCGCCAGCTCGTCGGGTTTCTGCGTGACTGAGCCGGACGCTGCCTTTCGTCTTGATCGCCACCGGCTGCGGGCGTCCTTCGAGCGCGCCAGCGCCAGCTACGAGTCGGCGGCCGGCCTGCAGGCGCGCGTGGCCGCCGAGCTGCTCGAGCGCCTCGATGCCTTTCGCTTCCGGCCGCGCGTGGTGCTCGACCTGGGAGCGGGCACCGGGCGGGTGAGCGGCGAGCTCAAGCGCCGCTACCGGCGGGCGCTCGTGGTTGCGCTCGATCTCTCGCCGGGGATGCTGCGCCAGGCCCGCCGCCACCAGCGGCTGTGGCGGCGCTTCGAGCGGCTGTGCGGCGACGCGCTGCGCGTGCCGCTCAAGGACGGCAGCGTCGATGTGGTCTTCAGTAGCCTGATGCTGCAGTGGTGCGAACCGCTGGAGACGGCACTCGCCGAAGTGCGCCGCGTGCTCGCGCCCGGCGGTTTCTTTGCCTTCAGCACCTTCGGCGCCGACACGCTGCACGAGCTGCGCAGCGCCTGGGCGCAGGCTGACGGCTACAATCACGTGAATCACTTCCCCGACGTGCACGAGCTGGGCGATGCGCTGGTGCACGCCGGGCTCACGGAGCCGGTGCTGGACATCGATCGCATCGAGGTGGACTACGCCGATGCCCGCTCGCTGATGCGGGACCTGAAAACGATCGGCGCGCACAACGCGACGGCCGGCCGGCCGCGTGCGCTCGCTGGCCGTGCGCGTCTCGAGCGCGTCGAGCGCGCCTACGAGAGCTTTCGCCGCGCCGGTCGACTGCCGGCCACCTACGAGGTGATCTTCGGGGCGAGCTGGGGCGGCGGCGCCCGTTCCGCCGTCCCGGCCGCAGGGGGTGTCGCGCGCATCGCACCCGGTTCGATCGGCAGGGCACGCGCCTCATGAGCGCGCGCGGCATATTCATCACGGGTACCGATACCGGAGTCGGCAAGACCGTCGTGGCCTGCGCCCTGGTGCGCGCCTTGCGCGGCCAGGGGCTTACGGTCGGTGTCATGAAGCCCGTGGCCTCCGGGGCCGTGCCAACCCCTCATGGCCTGCGCAACGCCGACGCCCTTGCGCTCATGGAGGCGGCGGGCACGAAGCGGCCCTACGGCGACGTGAACCTGTATTGCTTCGAGCCGTCGATTTCGCCGCATATCGCTGCAAAAGAGGCCATGATCGATGTTGATTGCAACATAATCCGGTATCATTACGATGCCCTCGCTGCGGAGACCGATCGGGTCGTCGTCGAGGGGGCAGGGGGTTGGTTTGCGCCCATCAACGAGCACCAGACCATGGCGGATGTGGCCTGGGCGCTCAGTGTGCCGGCACTCTTGGTCGTGGGCCTCAAGCTCGGCTGCCTGAGCCACGCCCAACTGACGCGCCTGGGGATCGAGGCCCGCGGCGTGAGCTTCGCCGGCTGGGTCGCCAGCGGCATCGACCCTCAAATGGAGCGCGTGAGCGCGAACCTCGCCACGCTCGAGCGCGTACTCGGTGAGCCGCCGCTCGCGGTGCTCCCCTACGCGCCGGAGAGCTTGAGCTCGCTGTCACTCACGCCGCTCGCGCAGCGGCTCGCCCTGCAACCCGTAAGCTTCTGAAGCGGAACGCCATTCCCTCATGCCGCTCACCCGCTGGCTGCGCCGCCTCGCCCTCGCTGGCGTGCTGCTGTGCCTCACGGTGGTGGTGCTTGGCGCCTACGTGCGCCTGACCGCCGCCGGTCTCGGCTGCCCCGACTGGCCCGGCTGCTACGGACACCTGACGCCCAACGGCGCCGCGCAGGATTCCGCCGCGGCGGCGGCTTATGCCGGCACGCCGCTCGAGCCCGGCAGGGCCTGGCGCGAGATGATCCACCGCTACGCCGTCGGGGCGCTCGGCGTGACGATCCTGCTGATCACGGCGCTGGCGACCGGGGGGCGCCGGCGGCGCGCGGTGAGCGTGCCGCTCGCGCTGACGCTGCTCGCGATCGTAGTGGTGCAGGCGATCCTCGGGAGGCTGACGGTGACCTGGCAGCTGAACCCGCTCATCGTCACGCTGCACCTGCTGTTCGGCATGACGACGCTGGCGCTGCTCTGGTGGCTGTACCTGTCGTTGCCGCGGGACTCCTGGGGCACGGCCGCCCTGCTCGGCCCCGGTCACTCGATCAGCGGTGGCGGCGCTCTGGCCGTCGCGAGCGCCCGGCGACTTACTCTCATCGGCCTGGCAGTGCTCGCGCTGCAGATCGCGGTCGGCGGCTGGACCAGCAGCAACTACGCGGCGATCGCTTGTCCGGACCTGCCGACCTGCCAGGGCGCCTGGTGGCCACCCGCCGACTACCGCCACGCCTTCGCGCCGTGGCACGGGCTCAACATCAACTACCAGGGCGGCGTGCTCGCAATGTCCGCCCGCATCGCCATCCACCTCACACACCGGCTGGGGGCGCTGGTCACCGGCGTGGCGCTCACCGCGGCCGCCGTGTCCGTGCTGCGCCGGCGCAGTCTCGCCGGTGCGCGCTTCCGCGCCGGGGCGGTGCTCGGCGCACTCACCCTGCAACTGCTCATCGGCGTGACCATGGTACTGCGGGCCTTCCCGCTGTGGCTCGCCACCGCGCATACGCTCGGTGCGGCGCTGCTGCTGCTCGCCACGCTAGCGCTGCTGCGCTCCCTGAGCGCGCGCTGACCGGCAGGCCGCCTGCGCCTCAGCCCGCGCGCGTCAGCTTCATTTCCCAGCAGTAGATCATCTGCCCCTTCAGCAGCATCATGCCGGCGGAGCGGTAGTGCTCGGCATCGAGCTGGCCGAGGTGCTCCGCGCCGTGGTAGCCGGAGTGCTCGCACCCGTACGACGACAGGATCGAGGACCCGATCACCGCGAATCTGCCTTCGAGCGCGCCGAACATCTCGTTCTCGAACGTCCACTTGACGCTCTGCTCGCCCGGCGCCGGCGGCTGGATCAGGTAGGCGTGCACGAACTCGGTCGGCGGGGCGCCGAGCACCTTGACCACGCCGGACAGCAGCCAGCACTCGGGACGATGGGCGATCTCGGTGCGCGCGACCGTCTCGAGCGGCTCGCCGTCCGCGCGCCACAATGTGCCCGTTCCGGTCCACACGCCGGGCTGGAAGAGGAACGTATGATTCATTCGAACATTATGGCGCGCACGCGCGCCTGGCGGTACGTTGCCGGTAAAGGACAGCGAAAGGCGTCCCTATGCTGACCGAGCGTATCTGGTCGGGAAACTCGCTGCGCAACTTCCACTATCTGATCGCCTGCGCAGAGACCGGCGAGGCTCTCGCGGTCGACCCGCTCGAGTGGCGCCTGTGTCTCGAGGCGGCGCGCCGGCGCGGCTGGGAGATCACGCAGATCCTCAACACCCACGAGCATGCCGACCACACCGGCGGCAACGCGGGCCTGAAGGGCGCCACCCGCGCGCGGGTGCTGGCGCATGCCGGGGCCGCCGCCCGCATCGGCGGGGTGGACCGGGGCCTCTCCAGGGGCGATGTCATCAAGGTCGGCCGCACGGTCGAGCTCGAGTGTCTCGACACGCCCGGCCACACGATGACGCACGTGTGTCTGCTGTCTCACACCGAGGAGCCGGCGCTGTTCTGCGGCGACACGCTGTTCAACGCCGGCGCCGGCAACTGCTACAACGGCGGGCAGCCCGAGGCCCTCTACCGGACCTTCGCGACGCAGCTCGCCCGGCTGCCGGATGCGACCCGCGTCTACCCCGGCCACGAGTACCTGGCGCGCAACCTCGAGTTCACGCTCGACCGCGAGCCCTGCAACGAAGAGGCGGCCGCGCTCCTCAGGCAGGCGCGGCAACATGACCCGGCGGCGGCCGTCGTGACCACGCTCGGCCAGGAGAAGCGCATCAACGCCTTCTTTCGCCTGCAGAACCCGCAGGTGATCGCGCGGCTGCGCGCGGCGTTCCCCGACCTCGACGAGCATCCCGATCCCCAAACCGTGTTCATCAGGCTGCGCGAGCTGCGCAATCGCTGGTGAGGCCGCACGGGCTGCCGGCGCCGCGCACACCGTGATCGCGCCGGGGACGCGATCCCGCTACCCTTGAGAGCGCATGCATTCCACCTTCTACCGCCGCTGCTTTCAGCTTGCGATCGCGGCGCTGCTCGGCTACGCGCTCTTCAAGATGCTCGATCCGCTGCTGCGCACGGTCACCTGGGCGGTGGTGCTGGCGTTCAGCCTGTACCCGTTGCACGAGCGGCTCACTCAGAGGCTCCGGGGGCGGTCCGCCCTGTCAGCGGGCATCATCACCGGGCTCACGCCCTTCCTGGTGGTGGCGCCGCTCGCCATACTCGGCGTCGCCTTTGCCGGACAGGTGGCGCGGCTCATCAGTTACGTGCGCAGCCATCCCGCCGTGTCCTTCAAGGACGTGCTGGACCGGGTGACGGCCTATCCCATGATCGGCCACGCAGTCGGCTGGGTGCGCGAGAACGTGCCGGTGAGCTTCGAGCAGGTACACGCCTGGCTGACCAACAGTGTGGAGACGCTGCTGAAGTCCGTGGCGAGCATGGGCGGCGGGGTCGCGCTCGGTGTGTTCGGCACACTGGTCAGCTTCTTCCTGATGCTGTTCATGCTGTTCTATTTCCTCAACGACGGGCGCGCCATGCTCGATGCCCTGACACGTCTCATCCCGGTGGAGCGCGGGCGGCGGGCGCAGTTGCTGAAGTACCTGGCGGACGTCACGCGCGCGGTGGTGTTCGGCTCGGTGGCGACCGCGCTCATCCAGGGCGTGATCATCGGCATCGGCTTCGCCATCGTGGGCCTGGCCTCGCCGCTGGTGTTCGGCGTACTGGGGGCGATCACCGCCTTCCTGCCGGGCGGAGCCGCCATGGTGATGGTGCCCGCGATACTGTACCTGGGCTTCAGCGGCCACTGGGGTGCAGCGATCTTCCTCACCTGCTGGACCGTGGCGCTGTGGGTCGTGGAGAACGTGCTGCGGCTGGTGCTGACCAGGCACCACGCCCAGGTGTCGACACTGGCGATCTTCGTCGGGGCGATCGGCGGGGCGGCCGCCTTCGGGATCCTGGGACTTCTCATCGGACCGGTGCTGCTGAGCTTCGCCGTGGCGCTGGTGCGCTTTGCGACCGAGAGCCTGCCCGCGGAGGCCTGAGCACGCTCGCCGCCGGCGATGCGCGGGCTGACGGCCTTTCCCGTATAGAATGCGCCCCCCATGGATCTGTCCCCGATCCTCAATCCCCTGAACGACGCGCAGCGCGCCGCGGTGACCGCAGCGGTGGGCCCGGTGCTGGTGCTCGCCGGCGCCGGCAGCGGCAAGACGCGCGTGCTCACCCACCGCATCGCCTGGGTGATCGAGGCGCTGGGGGGCTCTGCGCACGGCATTCTCGCCGTGACCTTCACCAACAAGGCGGCGGGCGAGATGCGCGCGCGCGTCGAGAAGCTGCTGGGCGTGCCGAGCGGACCGCTGTGGATCGGCACCTTTCACGGCCTGGCCCACCGGCTGCTGCGCCTGCACTGGCGCGAAGCGAACCTCACCGCAGGGTTCCAGATTCTCGACGCCGAGGACCAGCAGCGCCTGATCAAGAAAGTCATCAGGGCCGCCGAGCTCGACGAGACGCGCTGGGTGCCGCGCGAGGTGCAGTGGTTCATCAACTCCAACAAGGACGAGGGCCGCCGTCCCGCGCAGCTGAAGGACGGCAACGACCCGACGCGCCGGCAGCTGATCAGGCTGTACGCCGCGTACCAAGAGGCGTGCGCGCGCGCCGGGGTGGTGGATTTCGCCGAGCTGCTGCTGCGGGCGTACGAGCTGTGGCGCGATAACGCGCCGCTGCTGGCGCACTACCGGCGGCGCTTCCAGCACGTGCTGGTGGACGAGTTCCAGGACACCAACGACATCCAGTATGCGTGGATGAAGCTGCTCGCGCCGCCGCAGGCGGCCGCATCCGAGCATGCGCCCGGTGCCAGCGGCGGCGTCCACAGCAGCGGACATCCGTTCGTGGTGGGCGATGACGACCAGTCGATTTTCGCGTTCCGTGGCGCGCGCGCGGAGAACCTGCAGCAGTTCCGGCGCGATTACCCGCAGGCCCAGCTATTCCGCCTCGAGCAGAACTACCGCTCCACGGCGACCATCCTGCAAGCGGCCAACGGGCTCATTGCCCACAACGCCAGCCGCCTCGGCAAGAAGCTCTGGACCAGCGGCGCCCGTGGTGAGCCGATCCGCCTCTACAGCGCGTTCAACGAGCGCGACGAGGCGGAGTTCGTCACGCACCGCATCCGCGAGCGCGTGGCGCAGGGAGGCCTCAGGGGCGAGATCGCGATCCTGTACCGCTCCAACGCCCAGTCGCGCGTGTTCGAGGAGGCGTTCCTGTCGGCCCGGGTACCGTACCGCGTGTACGGCGGCCTGCGCTTCTTCGAGCGCGCGGAGATCAAGGACGCGCTCGCGTATCTGCGGCTCATGGTCAACCGCAGCGACGACGCCTCCTTCGAGCGCGTGGTCAACCTGCCGACCCGCGGCGTGGGCGCAAGGAGCCTCGAGGTGGTGCGCGAGGCGGCGCGGGGCAGCGGGCGCTCGCTGTGGGAGGCGGCCGGCGCGTGCGTCGCGGGCGGCGCGCTGGGCGCCAAGGCGGCCGGCGCGGTGCACGCCTTCATGGCGCTCATCGAGCGGCTCGCCGCCGACACCCGCGAGCTCGCGCTGCACGAGCAGGTCGACCAGGTGCTCAAGGCGAGCGGGCTGATCGAGCACTACCAGCGCGAGAAGGCCGAGCGTGGCGAGGCGCGCGTCGAGAACCTCGATGAGCTGGTGAGCGCGGCGCGCGGCTTCACGCCTGAGGGCTCGGAGCTTGCGCCGCTGGAAGCCTTCCTCGCGCACGCGGCGCTCGAGTCCGGCGAGGGCCAGGCGCAGGAGTGGGAAGACTGCGTGCAGATGATGACGCTGCACTCGGCCAAGGGGCTCGAGTTCCCGGTGGTGTTCCTCGCCGGTATGGAGGAGGGGCTGTTTCCGCACCAGCGCTCGCTCACCGATCTCGACGGCCTCGAGGAGGAGCGGCGGTTGTGCTACGTCGGCATGACGCGCGCCATGCGGCAGCTGTACCTGAGCTACGCCGAGCAGCGTCGCCTGCACGGCGTCGACAGCTACGGGCAGGTATCGCGCTTCGTGCGCGAGATCCCCGACGAGCTCATCGAGGAAGTGCGCCCGCACGTCGGCGTAGCGCTGCCGAAGGCGGTGGGGCGCTTTCGGCCCGAGGAGCCGGCGGTAGCCGGCGTGCGGCTCGGCGCGCGCGTGCGCCACGGCAAGTTCGGCGAGGGCGTGATCCTCAACGTCGAGGGCAACGGCGCCATGGCACGCGTGCAGGTGAGCTTCGAGCGGCAGGGCACCAAGTGGCTCATGGTGCAGTATGCGAATCTCGAGCCGCTGTAGCCGTGCGCGGCGGCGCCGTTAAGCCATGAAGGTGCTCATCCTCGGCGCCGGCCAGGTCGGACGCACGGCCGCGCAGCACCTCTCGCGCGAGGAGGCCAACGAGGTCACGGTGGTCGACGTCAACGAGGACGTGCTGCGCGAGGTGCAGGACCGCCTCGACGTGCGCACCGTGGCGGGCAACGCCGCGCACCCGACGGTGCTCGAGGCCGCCGGCGCCGCCGAGGCGGAGATCCTGGTGGCGCTCACCTCGAGCGACGAGGTGAACATGGTGGCCTGCGAGGTGGCATTCACGCTGTTCCGCACGCCCACCAAGATCGCGCGCATCCGCGCGGCCGCCTATACCAGCCGCGCGGCGCTGTTCGGCGCCGACGGGCTGTCGGTGGACGTGTTCATCAGTCCCGAGCAGCTCGTGACCGAGTACGTCGAGCGTCTCATCCAGCACCCCGGCACCCTGCAGGTGCTCGATTTCGCCGACGGCAAGGTGCGCCTGGTCGGCGTGCGCGCGCGCACCGGCGGGCTGTTGGTGGGCCAGCAGCTGCGTGCGCTGTCGCAGCACCTGCCGAAGACGGGAGTGCGCGTGGTCGCCATCTACCGCGACGGACGCAGCATCCCACCCGACGGCGACACTCCGGTCGAGGATGGCGACGAGCTGTTCTTCCTCGCCGCGCGCGAGGACATCCGCCGCGTCATGACCGAGCTGCGCCAGGGCGATACGCAAGCGCGGCGCATCGTCATTGCCGGCGGCGGCAACATCGGCTTCAGCCTGGCGAAGGCGCTCGAGAAGCACAACCAGGTAAAGCTGATCGAGCGCGACCCGCGGCGCGCGCGCCACGCCGCGGAGCTGCTCGAAAACGCCATCGTGCTGCACGGCGACGCCGCCGACGAGGAGCTGCTGATCGAGGAGAACATCGACAGCGCCGACGTTTTCGCCGCGCTCACCAATTCCGAGGAGGCCAACATCCTCTCGGCGATGCTCGCCAAGCGCCTCGGCGCGGCCAAGGTCATGGCGCTCATCAACCGCCCCTCCTACACCCAGCTGGTGGAGAGCAGCAACATCGACGTCGCCATCGCGCCGCAGACGATCACCATCGGCTCGCTGCTGGCGCACGTGCGCCGCGGCGACGTGGTGCGCGTGCACGCGCTCAAGCGCGGCGCCGCCGAGTCGCTGGAAGCGATCGTGCACGGCGACGAGCGCAGCTCGCGCGTCGCCGGCCGCATGGTGGCGCAGATCCCGCTGCCCGAGGGCGCCTCGATCGGCGCGGTGGTGCGCGGCGACGAAGTCATCATGGCGCACCACGACACGCTGGTGCGGGCGGAGGATCACGTGATCCTGTTCCTCGCCGACCGCCGCCATCTCGAGGCGGTCGAGCGGCTGTTCCTGCGCGCACAACGCTGACGGACCACCCCGCGAAAATCGCGCCCCCGTGACCAAAGGACGCTCACCGCCCGGCAAGACGCGCGCTTTCGCGGGGGCGCTGGGCTAGCCATGCTGGCCGTCGCCCACGTCCTCGGGCTCCTGCTCGCCAGCTTCGCGCTCGCCTACGCGCTGCCGGTGGGCTGCTCGCTGCTGTTCGCCGACGGGCTCGCGCCGCGGTTCCTGCTGGCCGCGGCGCTCACCGCCGGCACCGGGCTCATCCTCGCGGGCGCGACCTGGCGCTTCCGCCGCGAGCTCAAGCCGCGCGACGGCTTCCTGCTGGTGACACTCGGCTGGCTGCTGCTGTCGGGTGCCGCGGCGCTGCCGCTGCTGCTGGCGCTGCCGGACTTGAGCTTCACGGGCGCGTTCTTCGAGGCCATGTCCGGGCTCACCACCACCGGCTCCACGGTGCTGAACGGGCTGGACGCGCTCGCGCCCTCGCTCAACTTCTGGCGTCACGCGCTGCACTGGTTCGGCGGGCTCGCCATCATCGTCATGGCGCTCGCCGTGCTGCCGCTGCTCGGGGTCGGCGGCATGCAGCTCTACAAGGGCCAGGCGCCGGGCGCGGTCAAGGAGGAGCGCCTCACGCCGCGCATCACCGAGACCGCCAAGCAGCTGTGGTTCGTGTACACGCTCATCACGCTCGCCGGCATCGTGGCACTTAGGGTCTGCGGCATGTCGTGGTTCGACGCGGTGTGCCACGCGTTCTCGGCGGTGGGGCTCGGCGGCTTTTCCACACACGATCGCAGCATCGCCTGGTTCAACTCCCCGGCGATCGAGCTGACGCTCATGGTGCTGATGCTGATCGCGGCGCTCAACTTCGCGCGCCACATCGTGGCGCTGCGCCGCCTGTCGCTCGACACCTACCGCCAGGATCCGGAGGCGCGCGCCATCTTCGTGCTGCTCGCGGTGAGCGTCATCGGCATCGCCTCACTGCTCACCTCGCGCGGCGTCTACTCGGACTTCCTCGAGGCGCTGCGGCACTCGGCCTTCAACGTCATCTCGCAGGCGACCACCAGCGGACTCACCACCCAGGACTACCAGCAATGGCCGGTGTTCGCTCCCTACTGGATGCTGGTGCTGTCGTGCGTGGTGTGCAGCACCGGCTCGACCGGCGGCGGCATCAAGATGTTCCGCACGCTGCTGCTGGTGCGCCAGGCCGGCCGCGAGATGAAACTGCTGATCCATCCGGCCGCGCTGGTGCCGCTGCGCATCGGTGGGCGGCCGGTGCCCGAGAGTGTCGGTCCGGCGGTGCTCGCCTTCATCTTCCTGTACTTCATGACCATCGCCGTGCTGACCTTCACCATGCTGCTTACCGGCATGGACTTCGATTCGTCCTTCAGCGCGGTGATCGCCTCGGTCAACAATACCGCCCACGGCTTCGGGCCGCCCGGCGCGGTGCGCAACCTCCACTCCCTGAGCCCGGAGCAGATCTGGATCTGCACCGCGGCGATGCTGCTGGGGCGGCTGGAGATCTTCAGCGTCATCGTGCTGTTCCGTCCGGCCTACTGGCGCAAGTGAGGCGCCGCGGGCTCCAGGTCCGCAGGCGGATGCTCAGCTGCGGATATAGTTCTCGAGCTGCTCGATCTGCTGCTGCTGCTCGGCGATGACGGCCTTGACCAGGTCGCCGATCGACACTATGCCCAGGACACGCGCGCCCTCGAGGACCGGCAGGTGGCGCACGCGCCGCTCAGTCACGAGCTGCATGCAGGTCTGCACGGTAGTGTCGGGCGAGACCGTGATGAGCTCGGTGGTCATGATGTCGCGCACCGGAGTGTCGGCCGAGGAGCGCCCCAGGAGGATCACCTTGCGCGCGTAGTCGCGCTCGGACACGATGCCGCGCAACGCCTCGCCCTGCATCACCAGCAGCGCGCCCACGTGATGCGCCGCCATGGCGCGGATCGCCTCGAGCACCGGAGCGTCCGGCTCCACCGAAAAGATCGTCCGTCCCTTGCGATCGAGCAGCTGACGTACGCTGGTCATGGACGCCCCCCTACGGCACAGCCTAGCGCGCCAGCGGGCTCACTTCCACGCTCAGCGTGACGTTGGCGGTGACGTCGAGCGTACCGGCCTCGACCGGGGTCGGCGGGGCCGCAGCCATGGCGGCGCGCGGCGTGCCGGCGAACACCCGCAGCGGCGTGATCCGTGGGCTGTTTTCCTCGACGGTGAGCACGCGCACCACCCTGAGCCCCAGTGCCCCGGCGAGCACCTCGGCTTCCGCGCGCGCCTGCGCGGCCGCCGCGCGCAGCGCCTCAGCGCGCACCGCGTCCTGGTCGCGCAGCGTGAATTGGATGCCCTGCACCTGGTTGGCGCCCGCCTGGGCGGCGCTGTCGATCACGGCGCCGATCTTCGCCAGCTCGTCGAGCGTCACCTGCACGACGTTGGCGGCGAGGTAGCCGTCGATGGTCGGCTCGCCGCCGTTTGGATGGTACTGATAGTTGGGGTTGAGCGAGTAACTGACGGTCTTGAGCTCGGCCGTGGGGGTGGCCTTGCGCACCGCCGCAAGCACCGCGTCCACCTCGCGGGCGCTGCGTGCGGCGGCCTCCTGCGAGGTGGGTGCACGCGTGTTCACCCCGATGTCGATCTGCACGCGATCGGGCCGGGCGGTGACTCGGGCCTCGCCGATGACGCGAATCGACGGCACCGGCTGCTGCGCCGGCACCGGGGCGACGGCGGCGCACGCGATGAGTGCAATTGTGAGCTTTTGCATGATCCCGCCGCCGGCCGAACGCCCGTCGCATATTCTACCCACGCCGCGTGCGGCAGTTCATAGTTTGGGCAGGCGGGCGGGCGCGCGCGTGCGGCGGGAAGGTATACAGCCAAGCATGGGAAGCCGGGAAATCCAGGTCGCACCGGATCGCTTCGAGGTCACCTCGGGCGAGGCGCTGCTCGTCACCGAGCTGAGCTCGGCGATCGCGGTGTGCGTGTACGACGCAGCCGAGGAAGCCGGCGCGTTGCTGCATCTGCGCTGCATCGTGCGCAGCGCCAAGCCGGTCGACGTCACCGATACGACGCTCGCCACCGAGCTGCTGCTGCTCGATCGCTGCCTCGAGTCGCTGCGGGCCACGGCGCCCGCGGCGCGCAACCTGCAGGCGCGCATCGTGGTGCATCTCGCCGAGGTGCCGCAGGCGCGTCCCGCCTGCGAGACCGTGGTGACCATGGTGAAGCGCTTCCTGGAGGACGCCGGCGTGCAGCTGCTGCCGGAGGATGTGGCGGCGGGACCGGTGCGGGTGCTGCGCTTCCGACCGAGCATGGGGTGGGTGCACACGCGCGCGTGAGGCCGGTGGCGCCGGCATGAGGCCGGGACGCCAAGCCGCGGTGCCGGCGGAGGTGCGCCGCGCGCTCGAAGAGTTGCTCGGCACCGGCATCGGGCATGTCCGCGTGATCGAGTACTCCTGGTTCGCGCGCCTGCACGGGCGCGCCGTGGCGACCACCCGGCCGCGCCGCATCTACCTGCGCCGCGGCGCCGGGGAGTTCTTCGCAGACCCCTGGCTCATGCTGCACGAGTACTGCCACGTCATCCGGCAGTGGCAGCCGGGGACGCTCACCGCCACGCGCTACGTGCTCGAGCTGCTGCGGCGCGGCTACTGGAACAACCGCTTCGAGGTCGAGGCGCGCGCCTTTGCGGACCGGCACACCGCGGACCTGCGCACGCGTCTCGGCCTGCCCCCGCCGCGCGCTCACCGGCTGCGCCGCGCGGCGCCTCAGCCGAGCAGCGCCTCGCGGCGGTAGAGCCGCCCGGCGAGCGCGACCAGCGCGCCGCCGAGGAGCAAAGTCACGCCCGCCGACACCGCCACGTGAAGCGCCGGCAGCGGCTCGGCGCGCAGCAGGCTCGTGATCAGGAAATGCTGGCCGAGCGAGGGCACCGCCATGAGCGCGAGGTGGGGGCGCAGCCCGAGGAGCGCCGCGAACGCCAGCGGCAGCGTGGGAATGAGCAGCACGAGCCCGAGCCAGGTCTGCGCCTCGCGGTAGCTCTTGGTGCAGGCGGCCACGACGGTCATGAGCGCCGCGCCGAGCGGCACCAGCGGCAGGCAGTACAGGATCACGCGCACCGCCACCCCCGGGCCGAAATTCACGCTCATGCCGAAGCGCTCGAGCCCGGCGAAGCGCAGCAGGATCGCGAACGCGCTCACCGTGAAGGTGAGCGACAGCGTCATGTAGGCGCAGGTGGCGAGGATCTTGCCGAAGATGAGAGCTTCGCGCCGCACCGGCAACGTCAGCAGCGCCTCGAGCGAGCCGCGCTCGCGCTCGCCGGCGGTGGCGTCGATGGCCAGGTACATGCCGCCGAGCAGCATGGTGAGCAGCACCAGGTAAGTCAGGGTGCCGAGCACCAGCACCGAGCGGGTCGCCGGGGTCGACACATCGATGTCCTCAAGCGCGATGGGAGCGAGAGTGAGCGGGTCGATGCCGCGCGCCGCGCTGCGCAGCCGCGCGATCAGGCCGCCGTACTGCGCGATGAGCGCGCGCACGCGGGCCACGTCGGCGGCGGCCGCGATATCGGAGGCATCGGCGTACAGCAGCAGCGGCGCCGGCGCGCCGCCGGCGAGCCGCGCCCCGTAGTCCGCACTGACGATGAGCACCTGCTGCGCGCGGCCGCCGTGCACGGCGGCACGGGCCGCGGCATCATCGTAGTCCACCGCGCTGACCGCCACGCCATACTGGCGCAGATAGCCGACGAGGTTCGGCGCGCGCTCGCCGTGCGCCACGGCGAGCGCGACCGGCCGCTCGCCCTCCTCAGCGCCGCGCTCGAGGCGCAGCGACAGCCCGCCGGCGAACAACAGCGGGCCGAGCAGCGGACCGAGCAGCAGCGCGGAGAACAGCGTGCGCCGCTCGCGCAGGTTCTCGCGAAACTCCTTGGCAAAGACGGTGAGGATGGGGTGCACGGCTCAGGCGCGCTCGGCAGCCGCGCCGATCAGCCGCACGAACGCCTCCTCGAGCGTGGCGGCGGCGGTGCGCGCGCGGACCTCATCCGGCGTGCCGCTCATCAGCACCACCCCGAGGGCGATCACCGCCACCTCATCGCACAGCGCGGCAGCTTCCTGCATCACGTGGGTGGAAAAGAGCACGCAGTGACCGGCGTCGCGCAGCCGCGCGAGCAACCGGCGCAGCGCGCGCACCGCCATGACGTCGAGTCCGTTGGTCGGCTCATCGAGCAACAGATTGCGCGGCCGGTGCACCAGCGCCCGGGCGAGCGCCGTCTTGACGCGCTGACCCTGGGAGAAGCCGCGCGCGCGGCGGTCGGCGAACTCCTCCATCTCGAGGAGCTGGACGAGCTCGGCGGCGCGCGCGCGGGCTTCGGCGCGTTTCAGCCCGTGCAGCGCCCCGAAGTAGAGAATGTTCTCGCGTGCCGTGAGGTTAGGGTAGATGCCGGCCCCGTGCGCCAGCACCCCGAGGCGCGAGCGCGCAGCGAGCGGCTGATCGACAGCGCTGCAGCCGTCGATCAGGGCATCGCCGCAGTCGGGCCGCAGCACGGTGTACAGCATGCGCAGGCTGGTCGACTTGCCGGCGCCATTGGGTCCCAGCAGCCCGGTGATGCGCCCGTCCGCGGCACGCAAGCTGACATCGCGCACCGCGGCCACGGAGCCGAAGCGCTTGGCCAGGTGCCGCGCCTCGATCATGACCGCACCCCGATCATGGCGCCGCGCTCATGGCGGGGGGCCGTTCACCGAGGTGAAAAACGGCAGCGGCCGCGCCGCGCGCGTGCAGCTCACGTCCAGCCCGTCCACCGAGGCGCGCGCGAGAAACTCGGCCATCACGCGGTCGAGGCATGGGGCGGTCAGCTGGCCGTGGCCGAAGCCGGCGAGAGTGAGCGCGCGGCTGTGCCGGAAGGCGTGCGCCGCCTGCACCGCGTACTCGGGCGGGGTCACCGGGTCGTCGCCGCCCGAGAGCAGCAGCGCCGGCGCGTCGCTCGCGAGCGGGTCGTGCAGATCCGCATCCACCGGCCCGTGCGGCCAGATGCGGCACACGACGGTGAGGCCGTCGAGCTGCGTGGTGCCGAGGTAGGTCGCCGCGAGCTGCGCGCGGTCGATGGCGCGCGCGGCGAAGAACGGCACGTCCTCGGCGCACACCACGCTGTGGTGCATGCCGACGGCCAGCGCTTCGCGGTAGCTGCGCTCGACAGTGAGGAACTGCGCCGCGAGCGGCGCGTAATCGGCCTGCGCGGCCGCGTGCAGCACCAGCGGCAGGAGCGCAGCGTAATCGGCGCTGTAGGTGAGCAGGCGCAGCACCGTCGCCAGCTGCTCGGAGCCGAGCTCGAGGTGCGTCGGCCGCCCGTTCTGCGGGTCGGGCACACTCACGGGAACCGCTCGCGCCGCGAGCGCGCGGCGCACCGCCCGGTAGTCCTCGACCGGGTCGCCGAAGCGGCTGCGGCAGGCGGGCTCGGCGCCACAGCGCCCAAGCACGGCCAGCAGCGCACGCTCGGCCTCGATGGCGATCTCGGGACCGAGCACCCGCTCGACCGGCACCACCCCGTCGAGTATCAGGCTGCGCACGTGCGGGGCGAAGCGCCGCAGGTAGTGCTGCGCGACGCGCGTGCCGTAGGAGCCGCCGTAGAGATTGATGCGCTGGTAGCCGAGCGCGGCCCGCACACGCTCGAGATCCTGAACCGCGATGCTGGTGGTGTACCAGGCTACCTCGGCGCGGCCGGCGAGCGTGGCCAGGCAGGCGCGGGTGCTGGCGGCGATCTCGGCGTCGCTCGCACCCTCGAGGAGCTCCTCCTGCTGCGGGCAGTCGAGGCGGTTCGAACCCCCGGTGCCGCGCTGATCGACCAGCACGATGTCGCGCTCGCGCAGGATGCGCGCGAAGGCGGGCGCTACCGTGGCATAGAACGCCCCCGCGGCCTGGCCCGGGCCCCCGGCGAGCACGAACAAGGGATCGGCCCGCTTGCGGCGGCTGATTGCGGCGACGCGCGCCACGCGCAGCCCGATGTGCCGGCCGGCCGGCTCGCCCGGGTTTTCCGGCACCGACAGCACGCCGCACTCGGCAGCCACCACCGTGAGGCGCAGCGGATGCTCGAGCTCGCAGGGTGAGAGCGTCAGCGCTGCCGCCGGGGCGGCCACGGCCGGCGCGCGGGCGGCGAGGCCGAGCAGCAGGAGCCCCGCGGCGCAGACCCTAGCGGTCCGTGGCATGCATGACTTTCGTTCCGCTCACCCGTGGCATCGGCGCGAGAGGATAAGACAAGGGCAGCCTTGTTCGCGCGCCTTGCTGCCCTACAATACGCGTCCCCTGCGGCCTGCCGCGGCGGTTGGCACCGAGATGAACCCAAGCACGAGCGCCTTCGACGTGATCGTCATCGGCGGCGGCCATGCCGGCACGGAGGCCGCGCTGGCGGCCGCCCGCATGGGCGCGCGCACGCTGCTGCTCACGCAGAGCATCGAGACGCTCGGGCAGATGAGCTGCAACCCCGCCATCGGCGGGATCGGCAAGGGACACCTGGTGCGCGAGATCGATGCGCTCGGGGGCGCCATGGCACGCGCCGCCGACGAGGCGGGCATCCAGTTCCGTACCCTGAACGCCAGCAAGGGTCCGGCGGTGCGCGCCACGCGCGCGCAGGCCGATCGGCAGCTCTACCGCCAGGCGATCCGCCGGCGCCTCGAGAACCAGCCGAACCTCAGGCTCTTCCAGCAGGAAGCGGCAGACCTCATCGTCACGGGCAAGCGCGTGCGCGGCGTGGTCACGGTCACCGGCATCCGCCTCGAGGCGCCCGCCGTGGTGCTGACCGTCGGCACTTTCCTCGGCGGACGCCTCCACGTGGGACTCGACAGCTACGCAGGCGGCCGTGCGGGCGATGCGCCGTCCAACCGGCTCGCCGCACGGCTGCGCGAGCTGCCGCTGCGCGTGGGACGCCTCAAGACGGGGACCCCGCCCCGCATCGACGGTCGCACCATCGATCGCTCGGTCATGACCGTCCAGCCCGGAGATGAGCCCACACCAGTCTTCTCGTTCCTCGGGCGTACTAATGAACATCCAAAACAGGTAACCTGTTTCATTACTAGTACAAACGAGCGTACCCACGACATCATTCGCGCGGCCACCGACCGTTCGCCGATATTCACCGGCGCAATCGAGGGCGTGGGCCCGCGCTACTGTCCCTCGGTCGAGGATAAGGTGGCGCGCTTCGCCGGCAAGCCCTCGCACCAGGTCTTCGTCGAGCCCGAGGGCCTGCTCACCCATGAGGTCTATCCGAACGGGATCTCGACCAGCCTACCCTTCGAGGTGCAGTGCGAGTTCGTGCGTACCATCTGCGGCTTCGAGCAGGCGCACCTAACCCGCCCGGGCTACGCCATCGAGTACGACTTCTTCGACCCGCGCGACCTCAGGGCCTCGCTCGAGACGCGCGCGCTCGAAGGGCTTTACTTCGCCGGTCAGATCAACGGCACGACCGGTTACGAGGAGGCCGCGGCCCAGGGCCTCGTCGCCGGGATCAATGCCGCGCTACAGGTCCGCGGCCACGAGCCCTGGATTCCGAAGCGCAGCGAGGCCTACCTCGGGGTGCTCATCGACGACCTGGTGACGCGCGGCACGCGTGAGCCCTACCGGATGTTCACCAGCCGCGCCGAGCATCGCCTGCTGCTGCGCGAGGACAACGCGGACCTGCGCCTCACGCCCCTCGGCCGGGAGCTCGGACTGGTGGACGAGGAGCGCTGGAGGCTGTTCGAGGCCAAGCAGCGCGCCTGCGGGCAGGAGCTGGTGCGGCTGAAGGGGCTGCGCCTCAAGCCCGCGCAGCTGCCCCGGGAGTGGACGCAGCGCGTGCTCGAAGGCCCGCTGACGCGCGACCTGACGGCCTTCGAGCTGCTGCGGCGCCCGGAGGTGACCTACCAGAGCCTGCTCGAGGTCGCCGGCCCCGCCCCCGAGGTATCCGACGATCGCCTCCCCGCGCAGGTGCGCGTGCAGATCGAGGTGCACGCGCGCTACCAGGGCTACATCGAGCGGCAGCAGGAGGAGATCGAGCGCACGCGGCGCCACGAGGAGACCGTGCTGCCTGAGGACCTCGACTACGCGCGCGTGCACGGACTCTCGCACGAGGTGCGCCAGAAGCTCGCCGAGACGCGGCCGGCAACCCTCGGCCAGGCGGCACGGCTGCCCGGCATCACGCCCGCCGCGGTGTCGATCCTGCTCGTGCACCTGAAGAAGCGCGCGCTGCGCGCGCCGCCGCAGGTCGCATGAGCGGCTTCATGGCGCAGCTCGCGCGCGCCTGGGAGCAGAACGACTCGCTGTTGTGCGTCGGGCTCGACCCCGAGATCGAGCGCTTTCCGAGCCACATCCTGGCGCAGCCCGCGCCCCTGTTCCAATTCAACAAGAGCGTCATTGACGCCACCGCGGACCTGGTGTGCGCCTACAAGCCGCAGTTCGCGCACTACGCCGCGTACCAGGCCGAGGACCAGCTCGAGCGCACCATCACGTACATCCACACCCACTACCCGCTCGTGCCGGTGATCCTCGATGCCAAGCGCGGCGACGTCGGCAACACCGCCGAGCGCTACGCCAGCGAGGCGTTCGAGCGCTACGGCGCGGATGCGGTGACCGTGAACCCGTACCTCGGCGGCGATGCGCTCGAGCCGTTCCTGCGGCACGCGGACAAGGGCGTCATCATCCTGTGCCGCACCTCGAATCCCGGGGGCGGTGATCTGCAGGATCTCGCCGTCGGCGGCCGCAGGCTCTATCAGGTGGTCGCGGAGCTCGCCGCGCGGCGGTGGAACTCGCGCGGCAACTGCCTGCTGATCGTGGGCGCCACCTACCCGCGCGAGCTCGCCGAGGTTCGCGAGCTGGTGGGCGATATGCCGCTACTGGTCCCGGGGGTCGGCGCGCAGGGCGGCGATGCCAGCCAGGCGGTGCTCAACGGCCAGACACGCCGCGGCACCGGGCTCATCATCAGCTCCTCCCGCGGCGTGCTCTACGGCTCCCCGGGCGCAGACTTTCCCGGCGCAGTGCGCGCGGCCGCCACGGCGCTGCGCGCCCAGATCAACGCGAGCCGCCATCGCGCATGAGGGGGCGGCGCGGCGCGCTCGCGGCACTCGCGGGACTCGCCGCGGCCAGCGCAGCGGCGCTGCTGCTCGGCGGCTGTGCGCCCGGGCCCGGCGCCCCCGCGGCCGCAGCGACGGCCATCCTGGTGCGCGGCGGCGGCCCCGACCCGGACTCCCTCGATCCCCAGAAAGCGCGCGGGTTCGAGGCGCAGAGCATCCTGCGCGACCTGTGCGAAGGCCTGACCACCCTCGACCGGGACGCCGCGGCGGCCCCGGGGGTGGCGCGGGCCTGGAGCGTGAGCCGGGACGGCCTCACCTACCGCTTCGCTCTGCGCAGCGAGGCGCGCTGGTCGAACGGCGATCGCGTCACCGCCGTGGATTTCGTCGTGGCGTTGCGGCGCCTGGTGGACCCGGCCACCGGCTCCGGCTATGCGCAGTACGTCGATGTCATCGCCAATGCCGGCGACATCGTCGCCGGCCGCAAGCCCCCCGACACGCTCGGCGTCGAGGCGGCCGATGAGGCGACCGTCATCATTAGGCTCGCTACCCCTGCGCCCTACCTGCCGACGCTGCTCTCGCACCCGAGCACCTGCCCGGTGCACCGCCCGACGCTCGCGGCCCACCCGGACGGCTTTGCCCGCCCGGGCCTGATGGTGTCCAACGGCGCCTTCGTGCTCGCCGAGTGGGTGCAGGGCAGCCACGTGCTGGCGACCCGCAACCGTCACTACTGGAACGACACCGCGACGCGCCTCGACGCAGTGAAGTACCTGCTCATCCCGGACGAGAACGCCGAGCTCGCCCGTTACCGCGGCGGCGACCTCGAGGTCACCTTCGTCGTGCCGCGCGGTCAGTTCGACTGGATCAAGGCGAATCTCGCCGATCAGCTGCACGTCGCGCCGCAGCTCACCACCTACTACTACGGCTTCAACCTGCGCCGCGCGCCGTTCAGGGACCGGCCACAGCTGCGGCGTGCGCTGTCGCTGGTCATCGACCGCGAGAAGCTCGCGCAGCTGGTGCTGCGGGTCGGAGAGCTGCCCGCCTACGGCTGGGTGCCGCCGGGGGTGAGCGGCTACCGGTCGCAGTCCTTCGACTATCGCGAGCGGCCGATGGCGGCGCGCATCGCCGAGGCGCAGCGCCTGTACCGCGAGGCCGGCTATTCGCCCGAGAAGCCGCTCGCGTTCGAGCTGCGCTACAACACCGGCGAGGTGCACACCAAGCTCGCGCTCGCCATCGCCGCCATGTGGAAGGAGACGCTCGGCGTCGAGGCGCGCCTCACGCAGGTGGAATTCAAGTCGCTCCTGCAGGACATCGATCGCGGCGACGTGCAGCTGTTCCGCTCGAGCTGGGCGGGTGATTACAACGACGCCTACAGCTTCCTGCAGGTCCTGAAGAGCGACTTCGGCGTGAACCTGCCGCACTACAGCAACCCGACCTACGACGCGCTGCTGCACAGCGCGGCGCTGCAGCAGGACGCACCGGCGCGCAGCGCGCTGTTCGAGGCAGCCGAGCGGGCGATGCTCGAGGATCATCCGCTGCTGCCGATCTACTTCTACGTCAACAAGCACCTGGTGAAGCCGGAGGTCCTCGGCTGGTACGACAACGTGATGAACGTCGTGTACAGCAAGGACCTGGCGCTGCGTCACTGATGCCGCCCTGAGCGCGGCGCTGATCCGCATCACATAACATTCACTTGCCGATGCAGAACCCGGCGAAGATCCGCCCGAGCAGGTCCTCGGTGGTGAATTCCCCGGTGATCTCGCTCAGCGCCTGCTGCGCGGCGCGCAGCTCCTCGGCGACCAGCTCCCCGGCACGCCGCTCGCTGAGCTCCCGCGCGGCTTCCTCGCAGTGTGCCTGCGCGCGCGCGAGCGCCTCCAGGTGGCGTCGCCGCGCGCTGATCTGCCCGCCCTCGATGCTCTGGTAGCCCATCGAGGCCTTGAGGTGGGCGCACAGCCCGTCGAGCCCCGCGCCCGTGAGCGCCGACACCAGCAGCCGCGGCGGACCGCTCGCCGTGTCGGCGACCGGCCGCCCCTGCACCAGATCGCACTTGTTGAGCACCAGCGTGACCGGCACCTGCGACGGCAGCCGGGCGCGCTCCTCGTGGTACGCCGCCGCGTCCGGATCCGCCGCCGCATCGATCACGAACAACACCCGGTCGGCGCGCTGCATCTCCGCATGGGCGCGCCGCATGCCCTCCTCCTCCACCAGGTCACCGCCGCTGCGCAGTCCCGCGGTATCGAGCACGTGCAGCGGCATGCCGTCGAGGTGGATGCGCTCGCGCAGCACGTCGCGCGTCGTGCCGGGAATGGGTGTCACGATCGCCGCGTCGTAGCCGGCCAGGCGGTTCAGCAGGCTCGACTTGCCGGCGTTCGGCCGCCCGGCGATCACCACCGTCAGACCATCGCGCAACAGCCTCCCCTGGCGCGCGCTCTGCAGCACGGCGGCAAAGTGATCCGCGAGCGAGGCGAAGCGCTCAGCCAGCTCGCGATCGGCGAGAAAGTCGATTTCCTCCTCGGGAAAATCGATCGCCGCCTCGACGTAGGTGCGCAGCTCGAGCACCGCCTCGGTGAGCCCGCGCACCATGGCGGAGAACTCGCCCTGCAGCGAGCGCAGCGCGGCGCGCGCCGCCTCGCCCGAGCCGGCGTCGATGAGATCGGCGACGGCTTCGGCCTGCGCGAGGTCGAGCTTGTCGTTGAGGAAGGCGCGCTCGGTGAACTCCCCGGGCCGCGCGCGGCGCGCGCCGAGCTCGAGCGCGCGCGCCACCAGCGCCTCCATGACCAAGGGTCCCCCGTGGCCGTGGAGCTCGAGCAGGTGCTCCCCGGTGTAGGAATGTGGCGCCGGAAAGAACAGCGCCAGTCCCGCATCGATCGGCTCGCCCCGCGCGTCGAGGAAGCGCCGCAACGTCGCCCGGCGTGCCTCGGGCAGCTCCCCGAGGATCACCGCGGCAAGCTCCGGGGCGCGCGGGCCGGAGACGCGCACGATACCCACACCGCCGCGTCCCGGCGGCGTAGCCGCGGCCACGATGGTGTCGGTGCGCGTCATGTCGTTCTGCCTGCGTTTCGCGGCCCAAGGCTAGCGCCACCGCGCTATCGCGTCACCCGCCGTTTCGCTATCCTGCCGCAGCACCGTAGCCGCGGGTCAGGGAGGCGGTATGTCCGACTACGAGCTGGCGCAGCTGAACATCGGCATCATCCGCGCGCCCATGGATTCGCCGCTCATGGCCGAATTCGCCGCCAATCTCGAGCGCATCAACGCGCTCGCCGACTCTTCCCCGGGCTTCCTGTGGCGGCTGCAGACCGGGGACGGCGACGCCACGGCGATCCGTCCGTTCGACAATCCGTACATGCTGGTCAACATGTCGGTGTGGCAGCAGCTCGAGCACCTGCGGCAGTACGTCTACACTTCCGCGCACGTCGAGATCATGCGCCGGCGCCGCGAGTGGTTCGAGCGCATGAGCGAGGCGTACCTGGTGCTGTGGTGGGTGCCGCGCGGGCACCGGCCCACGATCGCGGAAGCGATGGCGCGGCTCGAGGCGCTGCGCCGCCACGGCCCGCATGCGCAGGCGTTCACGTTCCGCGAGCCGTTCCCGCCGCCGGATGCGCCGGCGAGCGAGCGCCCGGATGCGTTAGCGGACGAGTGCCCGGCGGTGTGAGGATCGCGCCGGCCGCGCGCCCGCACGCTGCCCCTGTTTTAAGTCTTCTTCACCGCCGCACCCGCGCCGATGCGGCGGTTGATGTTCCACTGCTGCGCGATCGACAGGATGGTGTTGGTCACCCAGTAGAGCACCAGCCCCGCCGGGAAGAACGCGAAGGTCACCGACATCGCCAGCGGCATGATCATGAATACCTTGGCCTGCACCGGGTCCGGGGGCGCGGGATTGAGCTTGTACTGCACGAACATCGCCGCGGCCATGATGAGCGGCAGGATGAACAGCGGATCGCGCGAGGACAGGTCGTGGATCCAGAACGCGAACGGCGCCTGGCGCATCTCCACGCTCTCGAGCAGCACCCAGTAGAACGCGAGGAACACCGGGATCTGGATGACGATCGGCAGGCAGCCCGCCACCGGGTTGATCTTCTCGCGCTTGTAGAGCTCCATCATCGCGCGGCCGAGCTTCTCGCGGTCGTCCTTATAGGTCTCCTGCAGGTTCTTGATGCGCGGCTGCAGCTGTTTCATCTTCGCCATCGAGCGGCCGCTCGCTTCCGAGAGCGGATAGAAGGCGAGCTTGAGCAGGAAGGTCACGAGGATGATCGCCAGGCCCCAATTGCCGGTGAGCCCGTGCACCTTGCTCAGCAGCAGGAACAGCGGCTGCGCCAGGAACCACAGCCGCCCGTAGTCGGCCACGCGGCCGAGTTCGGGAGCGGTGGTCTCGAGCTGCCCCTGCAGCTTCGGTCCCGCGAAGAACGTGACGTCGAAGTGCGCCGTGGACCCGGGCGCGACGGTGAGCTCGGGCCCGGCGGCCGACAGCAGGTACTGCTGCCCCTGCACCGCGAGCCCGAGATGCCAGGGCGCCCCACGCGGCGGAATGATGGCGCTGACGAAGTGGTGCTGCAGCGCCGCCACCCAGCCGTCGCGCACATCGAGCGACAGGTGGCTGTCCTGGCTGTCGGCGATATCGAGCTTGCGGTACCGGGTCCCGTCGTAGAGCGCCGGCCCGTGGAAGGCGTAGCTCTCGACGTTGAAGTAGGAGCGCTTGGCGGGCGGCTCGTAGCGCAGGATCTGCGCGTAGGGGCGCGCCTGCCACGGTGCGCTGCCGCCGTTGTGCACCTCGTACTCCACCCCGATGCGGTACTCGCCGCGCCGGAAGACGAAGGTCTTGGTGACGGTGACGCCCGCATCCTGCCAGGTGAGCGGCACGCGCCGCTCGCCGGCGCCGTCGAGCGCGTAGCGATCCTGCGCACTCGTGTAGCTCGCGAGATGCGTCGGGTAGTCGCCACCGGCCGGACCGGTCAGACCCGACTGCAGCTCGTAGAGCGTGTCGGCGTCGTCGTGGTTCTCGAGGCGCACCGGCGCCGCCTCGCCCTTCACCCGGGGATAGGCAAGCAGGTCCACCCGCTCGAGCGTGCCGCCGCGCGTGTTGATGTCCAGGTCGAGCACGTCGGTACGCACGTGCACCAGCGGCGCGCCCGGCGCGATCTGGCCGGCGGGCGCGCCGGGGAGCGCACCGGACGCGGCCTGCGGCACCGCGGCGGGGGCACCGGGGGCAGGAGCAGCCGGCGCGGCCTTCGGCTCCTGCGGGATGCGGCTGCCGAGATCGCCGGGGGCTGGGCCGCCGGAGGTGGCCGGGGGTACGGGCGTGCTCAGCGCCGCGGCGGGCGACGACGGCCCATAGTCGTGCACCCACACCTGATAGTCGTAATAGAGCAGCAGCGCAAGGGCCGCCCACAGGAAGATGCGCAGGTTCTGGGTGAGGTTACTGCCCATGCGTGTGATGTGGGCAGAGCGTGCGGCGCGCCGGTGGCACCGGATCGAAGCCGCCAGGGTGGAAAGGATGGCAGCGGGCGATGCGCCTGAGGCTCAACCAGCCGCCCTTGAGCACTCCGAAGCGCTCGACGGCCACGAGTGCGTAGTGCGAGCAGCTCGGGTAGAAACGGCACCGCGGCCCGAGCAGCGGGCTCACGCTCCACTGGTAGAGGCGGATCAGGAAGGCCGCGATGCGCCGCATTGCTCGCCGACTCTCTTCCATAGCGCCGCCAGACTCGCGCGCAGCACCGCCGCGCTCGCGTTGCGCGCGGCGGCGCGCGCGCTCACCACCAGGTCAACGGGCGGGATGTCGCGCTGATGCAGCCGGAAGGACTCGCGGATGATGCGACGCAGGCGGTTGCGGGCCACCGCACCGCCGGCCACGCGCACGCCCACCGCGGTGCCCAGCCGCGCTGCGCCCGATTCGTTCAAGGTCGCCGTCACCGCGAAGAATCCGTCACCGATCCGCCGTCCGCGCGCGTAAGTGGCGTCGAAATCGCGCCGGCGCCGCAGGCGAAGTCGCGCCGGCAGTGTGAGCCGCCCTGGCATTGCGCAGATGCAGATGTAAGGAGTCTCAAAGGATGCTGTCGCGCGTACCGCCGCGGCGGTGCGCGCGCCGCACGCACTTTCAGGGTATCAGCTGGCGCCGGCCCTTGGCGCGCCGCCGCGCCAGCACCCTGCGGCCACCCCTGGTGGCCATGCGCGCGCGGAACCCGTGGGTGCGCTTGCGACGCACTTTGCTCGGCTGGTAGGTACGCTTCATGGCGCGGGCTCCGTTGGGCGATGGGCGCACAAAAAAGGGCGGCAAGGCTAAGCCGTTGAGCGCCAAGGTGTCAATACAGCGCGCGCCGCGACGCGGGCGCCAGGAGCCTTCAGCGCGCGGCGCGATCGGTATAGACTTCGCACCCTTTTCCTCTTTGTTCACACCAAGAAGTCGCGGAGGCAACGCGCGGTGGAAGCATCGCTTTGGACCCGCTGCATGGGCGCGTTGGAGGCGGAGCTTCCGGAGCAGCAATTCAATACCTGGGTGCGGCCGCTGCAGGCCATGGAAGGCCATGGCGCGCTGAAGCTCCTCGCGCCCAATCGCTTCGTGGTCGACTGGGTCAACGCCAATCTGCTGCCGCGCATCGGCGAGCTGCTGCGCAACGACAGCACCGGAGATGCGCCCATCGTGACCGTGGAGGTGGGCTCGCGCAGCCCGCTGCGCCGCACCGCGGCGACGCTCGCGGTGCGGCGCGCCGAGGGACTCGTGGTCGGCGCCCGTCTCAATCCCGATTTCACTTTCGCAAGTTTCGTCGAGGGCAAGAGCAATCAGCTCGGCAAGGCCGCGGCTGTGCAGGTGGCAGAGAATCCCGGCCGCGCCTACAACCCGCTGTTCGTGTACGGCGGCGTCGGCCTCGGCAAGACGCACCTCCTGCACGCGATCGCGCACCTCATCAAGCGCAACGACCCCGAGGCGCGTATCGCCTACGTGCATTCCGAGCGCTTCGTCGGCGACATGGTGCGGGCGCTGCAGCACAACTCGATGAACGAGTTCAAGACCGCCTACCGCTCGCTCGATGCGCTGCTCATCGACGACATCCAGTTCTTCGCCGGCAAGGAGCGCTCGCAGGAGGAGTTCTTTCATACCTTCAACGAGCTGCTGGAAGGCCAGCACCAGGTGATCCTGACCTGCGACCGCTACCCGAAGGAGGTGGAAGGGCTCGAGGAGCGGCTGAAATCGCGCTTCGGCTGGGGGCTCACCGTGGCGATCGAGCCGCCGGAGCTGGAAACCTGCGTGGCGATCCTGATGACCAAAGCGCAAGTCGCTGGCGTGACACTGCCCGAGGAGGTGGCGTTCTTCATCGCCAAGCGCATCCGTTCGAACGTGCGCGAGCTCGAGGGGGCGCTGCGGCGCGTGATCGCCAACTCGCGCTTCACCGGACGGGCGATCACGCTGGAATTCACCAAGGAGGCGCTAAAGGATCTGCTGTCGCTGCAGGCGAAGCTCATCACGGTCGAGAACATTCAGAAGACGGTGGCGGATTACTACAAGGTCCGCATGGCGGACCTCTTGTCCAAGCGGCGCAGCCGCTCGGTCGCGCGGCCGCGCCAGGTGGCCATGGCACTCGCCAAGGAACTGACCAGCCACAGTCTGCCGGAGATCGGCGATGCCTTCGGCGGCCGCGATCACACCACGGTACTGCACGCCTGCAAGCGCATCAAGGAGCTGCGCGACCTTGAGCAACGCATGAAGGAAGACTATTCAAACCTGTTGAGAACCCTGGCGGGTTGATGTGCGCCAGGCTGTGAATTAGCTGTGCGCGCGCCTGAGGATAAAGTTACACACAGACGGCTCACAGCAGTTAATCAGCTCGTTCTCGAGTCTGTCATGTGAATAGAGCCCCGCAGTAAGCTGATCGGGCGAGGAAAGTTTTCTTATACCCGTTTTCCGCAGGCTCTATAGTCGTAACAATAAAAGATTCCGTCGGCTGATAAGAGTTTTCGAGAGAGTTAAATGCCCATGAAGCTGACCGCGCTACGCGAGGACGTGCTCGCTCCCCTGCAAAGTGTCATCGGTGTCGTCGAGCGGCGGCAGACCATGCCGGTGCTCGCGAATGTCCTGCTGGCTGCCCGCGACGGCCGGCTGAGCGTCACGGGCACGGACCTCGAGGTGGAACTGGTCGCCACCAGTCAGGTGAGCGTGCAGCAGCCCGGCGATATCACCGTCCCGGGGCGAAAGCTCCTCGATATCTTCCGTTCGTTGCCGGAGAAGACCAACGTCACGCTCAGCACCGAAGCAGAGCGGGTGTCGCTGCGCGCCGGACGCAGCCGCTTCACGCTCTCGAGCCTCCCGGCGGCGGAGTTCCCGCTGGTCGAGGAGATCAACGCGCAGCAGACGCTCAGCGTGCCACAGGGCGAGTTCCGCCGGCTGATCGACAAGACGCACTTTTCGATGGCGCAGCAGGACGTACGGTATTACCTCAATGGGCTGCTGCTCGAGACCGATGGCAAGGCGCTGCGCGCGGTTGCCACTGACGGTCACCGGCTGGCACTGTGCGAGACGGAGCTTGCCGGCAAGGCCAAAACGACCCAGCAGGTCATCGTCCCGCGCAAGGGCGTCCTCGAACTGCAGCGGATCCTCGGAACTGAGGGGACGCTCGAGCTTGCGGTGGGTACGAATCACGTTCGATGCCAGATCGGCGAAATTCGATTCACTTCGAAGCTGATCGATGGTCGTTTCCCGGAGTACGGCCGTGTCATTCCTGCCAATCCCCCACGAACCGTGTCTGCCGACCGGGAGCTGCTGAGACAGGCCCTGCAGCGCACAGCCATCCTGGCGAACGAGAAATATCGCGGGATCCGGCTGACGGCACGACCGGGACTGCTGACACTGCAGGCGCACAATCCGGAGCAGGAAGAAGCGGAGGATCAGGTCGAAGTCACTTACCAGGGCGAGGAAGTGGAGATCGGGTTCAACGTGAACTATCTGCTCGATGCGCTGAGCGCCATCGAGGGTGACAAGGTCGAGATCGGACTCACCGACTCGAACAGCAGCTGCCTCATCCGTGCACCCGGCACGATGCACACGCGCTACGTCGTCATGCCGATGCGCCTCTGAGCGCGGTGCAGGAGCGGCGCGACGCGCGGGAATGCCGGCCATGGACCGTTCATCTGTGCGTTTCTGACCCGATCATCGGCACGGCGCGCTTGCCGTGGTCGCGCTGCGCAATCGGGATGGCGGATCAAGACGCGTATTACGCGGTAGGGGCGAGACTCATGCCTGCGCCCCTGGAGATTGGGGTTGGACCTGCTCTTGCTGTTCCACGTGGAACAGCGGCTCTGCTGAGCGTGGGAGCCCAAATCGAACAAGGTCGCTTGTCAGAGTGTCTCAGTGATTCGTGCCTAAAGGAGAGCACTCGCTACGGTTGTGGGCGAGCAGTGTTCGGCATGCGCAAGCCGCCGGATCCGCGCTGCCGGCTTTGTGCAGGCAGCGCAACGGAGCAACGCCGGCTTTTTGCCGGCTCCCGGTCTGGTCAACCCAATCGCGGAACAGTCCGCTCATTAGGCCCAGTCGACGCACGGCCTCCGGTCGGACCTGGCTCCTCCGCTCGTGGTTCGGTGGTGCTCAGGCCGCGATCACAG
>DASPPI010000099.1:0-6664 GCA_035625615.1 Steroidobacteraceae bacterium
CAGCCGCCTGGAGGACCGTCGCGAGCTGGCGCAGCTCGTCGAGCAAAGCGTCGAGGAGGAGCGGCGCCTGATCGCGCACGAGCTGCACGACGAATTCGGTCAGTCGGTCACCGCGATACGCAGTCTCGCCCTGGCGATCGCAACGCAGTCCAAGGAGCCTGAGATGGGTAACACCGCGCGCCTGATCTCGGACGAGGCGGCGCGCCTCTACGACGCCATGCACGGCCTCATCCCGCGCCTCGCGCCGCTCTCCCTCGACCCCCTCGGACTCGCGGCATCGCTGGAAGCCCTGGTGCGCGACTGGCAGCGCCGCTACCCCTCCCCGATCCTGACCCTGCGCTATCAGTTGCCCGCCGACCTGGGCGCCAGTGTGTCGCTCGCGGCTTACCGCGTGGTACAGGAGGGACTGGTCAACGTCCTGCGCCACGCCCAGGCGACGCGCGTTATGATCGACATCAGCTCCGCCCGCGAGCGCATGACCGTGTCGGTGATCGACGATGGCATCGGTCTGCCGGAGGTCTGGTCGCGCCCTGGTCATTTCGGTCTGCGCGGCCTCGCCGAACGGATCGAGCGTCTCGGAGGAAGTCTCAAGGTGCGCAACAGCGAGCCTCACGGTGTGTGTCTGACGGCGGACATCCCGCTCGCGGCGGCGGCATGATCCGCGTGCTGCTGGCGGACGACCACGCCGTGGTGCGCACCGGCTTTCGGCTGCTGCTGCAGGCCCACCCCGAGATCACCGTGGTCGGCGAGGCCGACTCCGGAGAGGCCGCGTGCCAGCGCTACCTCGAGCTGGCGCCGGATGTCGTGGTCATGGATCTGGGCATGCCGGGCATGGGTGGGCTCGAGGCGCTCAGGCGCATCCGCGCCCACCACAGCCAAGCGCGCGTGCTGGCGTTGTCCGCCCATGATGATCCGCTGCACGCGCGGCGCGCGATGCGTGAAGGCGCGCGCGGCTTTCTCTCGAAGCGCAGCGCACCGGAAGCGCTGCTCGAGGCCATTACGGCCGTGGCGGCAGGCCAGCGCTATCTCGACGCCAACCTCGCGCAAAAGCTGGCGCTGGACGAGGTCGAGCACGGTGGCAAGTCGCCCGTCGAGCGGCTGTCCGAGCGCGAGTTCGAGGTGTTCATCCGCCTCGCCGGCGGCGCGACCGTGCAACGCATCGCCGAGGACCTGAAGCTATCGGCGTCTACGGTCGGCACGCATCTGTACAACATCAAGCAGAAGCTCGACGCCGCGAACCAGGCCGAGCTGACCCTGATCGCGATCCGGCACGGCCTGATCGAGGCGTGAGGCGGCGCTAGCGCTCCAGCGCGCGTGCCACGGCGACGCGCCGCGTCAGGCGCTCGAGCGAGCGGCGTGCGGCGGCCTTGGCGATGTGCTTGCACCACAGCGGCTCGCGCTGGCTGCCCTGGCGCTGGAACTTGTCGCAATCACAGGTCCACAGGATGCGGTCATCCTCGGTTCTGAGCACCTGTACCGTGCGACTGGGGAAACTGTATGTCCCGAGGACCTCGTTGTGTGCCTCACGCCGGCGCCGAAAGCTGATGGCCATGCCATGAGCCTAGCGCACCTCGCTTGTGAATTGCTTGTGGATTACCTGTGCATAGCAATCCCGCCAAGCGCTGTGCGATCACCCCACGTCGGCTCGCAGAGCGCCTAGGACGAGACGATCTTGGCCTTGATCGCCTCGTACTCCGCGTCGGTGATGAGCTTGGCTTCCAGCAGCTCGCGCGCTTCCTGCAGCCGTCGCACTGCATCACTCTCGCTGGCGGCGCCCTGGGGCAGTGCCGCGGTCACCTGGATCCCGCCCGCCCGCGCGCGCAATTCCTCCAGCTCACGCACCCGGCGCTTCTCGCGCCACGCCTGGTCCTGACTCTGGCAGATGCGGTAGACCGCCTGCGCCTGCTGCTTGCGCAGGCCGCGCAACTCGACGCGCTGCGAGCCCGGCGTGCCGAGCGAGGCGAGGTCGGTCGCCTTGCCGGCACGCAGCGCCAGATCCGCGCTCACCATGCCGACGCGCAGCTGGACCTCCTCGAGGTCCTGCCAGCGGATGGTGACGACGTCGAAGCCTCCGAGGAGCTTGCGGGTCAGCACGATCAGCCGGCCGCTGGTGGCCGCGACCAGCAGCCGCCGGTGCAGCAGCGCGACCGGCCGTATCTGCATGGCCCATGCCTCGATGGTCTCGCCGGGGATCAACACCGAGCGCAGCTCCGCGAGCGGCCTCGCCACGCCGTCCTCGTCCCCGGCAGTTGCGTTGCTCATCATCGACCCCCCGCCGGCTGCCCTACTTCTTCTGCGCGACCTCGGCGCGAAACTCGCGCAGCTTCGCCTTGATGATGCGCGCGTTCGCCGGCCCCATGCGGATCAGCAGCTTCTGTCCGGCCGAGCGGCTCTCCAGGCTCGCGTCGGCGTACTCGAACATGACCTTGGGCTGCACCAGCTGGATGGGCGCGGCGATCTCGGGCGCCTCGAGCAGGTGGTCGATCACTTCGACGAGCCGGTCGTTGAAGTACTTGCCCGGGTAGCCGAGATCCTCGTAGGCCTGCTGGAACAGCGGATAGAGCCGCTGGTACGCCACGGCGAGCGCCCTGACGTCGGCGCCCTGCGCCACGCGCACCAGCGGCGCATAGCGCTCGAAGTTGCCCGCGCTGAGCGTCGTGATCTCGCCCTGGGTCGATATCGCGGTCTGTCCGGGTGTCGGCTTCACCGGCCGCAGCTCCACGGCCACCTTGCGGCGCGGCAGGTTATCGACCGTGACGACGATGTGCCGCACGATGTTCTGCGGCACCAGGAACTGCTCGACGGGCACGCGCCCGAGAACTCCGGCGAGCGAGTCCTGCACGACCCGGTCGCTGTCGTTGAGCGCCGGCAGGGCGGCCGCGCCGGCCTCGCCCGGAATCGGGTGCGAGATCTGCGGCTCGCTCGCCCCGGCCGGCTGCGGCGCCACCGTGCGCGCGACCGGGGCCGGTGCGGCCGGCGACGGCCGCGAGGCGTACCAGTACCAGCCGCCGGCGAGCACGCCGGCAGCCACGACGATGCCAATCAGCCAGGCGGTCCGGTTCCCGGCCCGATCTTCCAGGTCTTCCCACATCCTTCCGGTCCCCTAGACGTTCCCGGCAATGGGGTCACTCTACTCTCCTTTTGGCCCGAGCAGCCCGTGCGGCATACAGCCGGTCCGCCCGGGTCGTGCTGTACGCTCTATGAATTCGCTCGCCGCCAACTCCTCGCGACCCCCGGCGTGTGCTTCAATCGTGCCATGCCCGCAGAGTTCCACCCGGCCGTCAGCAACTGGTTCGAGCGCACTTTCGAGGCGCCCACGCCTGCGCAACGCGCGGCGTGGCCGGCAATCGCCGCGCAGCAGCACGTGCTCATCGCCGCGCCCACCGGCTCGGGCAAGACGCTGGCTGCCTTTCTCGCCGTGATCGATGAGCTGGTGCGCGCCGGGGTGGCCGCCGGCGGCCTTCCCGACGAGACCCAGGTGGTGTATGTCTCCCCGCTCAAGGCGCTCTCCAACGACATCCATCGCAATCTCGAGGCGCCGCTCACCGGCATCCGCGCCGAGCTTGAAGCGCTCGGGCTGCCCGAGCTCGAGATCCGCACCTTCGTACGCACCGGCGACACACCGCAGCGCGAGCGCACCGCGATGCGTCGCCGCCCGCCGCACATCGTGGTGACCACCCCCGAGTCGCTCTACATCCTCATGGGCTCGCAATCCGGCCGGCAGATGCTGGCGAGCACGCGCACGGTGATCGTCGACGAGATCCACGCTATGGTCGCCGGGAAGCGCGGCGTGCACCTCGCGCTCACGCTCGAGCGGCTCGAATCGCTCGCGGGCCGCAAGCTCACGCGCATCGGGCTGTCCGCGACGCAGAAGCCGATCGAGGAGGTCGCGCGCTTCCTGGTCGGCGCGCGCAACCTGCGGCCCGACGGCAGCGCCGCGTGCACCATCATCGATTCCGGACACGTGCGCGAGCGCGACCTGCAGCTGGAGGTCCCGGCAGCGCCGCTGGAAGCGGTGATGTCGGGGGAGGTGTGGGCACAGGTCTACGACCGCCTGGCGGAGCTGGTGAGCGAGCACCGCACCACGTTGGTCTTCGTGAACACCCGCCGCCAGGCGGAGCGTGTCGCACGGCACCTGTCCGAGCGCTTGGGAAGCGAGCACGTCACCGCACATCACGGCAGCATGGCGCGCGAGTCGCGTCTCGAGGCCGAGGCGCGCCTCAAGCGCGGGGAGCTGCGGGCGCTGGTCGCCACGGCCTCCCTTGAGCTCGGCATCGACATCGGCGAGGTCGATCTGGTGTGCCAGCTCGCCTCGCCGCGCTCGATCGCGGCCTTGCTGCAGCGCGTCGGTCGCTCCGGGCACTCGATCGGCGGCACGCCGAAGGGGCGGTTGTTCCCGCTGTCGCGTGACGACCTGGTCGAGTGCGCCGCGCTGCTCGCCGCCGTGCGCCGCGGTGAGCTCGACCGGCTGCACATGCCGGTGAAGCCCCTCGATGTGCTGGCGCAGCAGATCGTCGCCGAGGTCGCGGCGCGCGAATGGGATGAGGAGGGCCTGCTCACGCTGCTGCGCGGTGCCTGGCCGTACCGCGAGCTGACGCGCGCGGAGTTCGACGACATCGTCGGCATGCTGGCGCAGGGCTACACCACCCGCCGCGGGCGCCACGGCGCTCTCATCCACCACGATGGCGTCAATCACCTGCTGAAGGGCCGCCGCGGCGCGCGCCTCACCGCCATCACCTCCGGCGGCACGATTCCCGACACCGCGGACTACCAGGTCATTCTCGAGCCGCCGGGGCAGTTCGTCGGCACCGTCAACGAGGACTTCGCCGTCGAGAGCCTGCAGGGCGACATCTTCCAGCTCGGCAACGTCTCCTACCGCATCCTGCGCGTGGAACAGGGCCGCATCCGGGTCGAGGACGCGCGCGGGGAGCCGCCCTCGATTCCCTTCTGGCTCGGTGAGGCGCCGGGACGGACCGATGAGCTGTCAGCCAGCGTGTCGCGGCTGCGCCGCGAGGTCGAGGCGCACCTCGACGGCGGCAGCGAGGCGGCCAGCGCCTGGCTCGCGGATTCGGTGGGGATTTGCGCGCCCGCCGCGGCGCAGCTGGTCAGCTATCTGGCGGCGGGGCGCGCCGCCCTCGGCGCGCTGCCCACCCAGCAGACGCTCGTCTTCGAGCGCTTCTTCGACGAAGCCGGCGGCATGCAGCTCGTCATCCACTCGCCTTTCGGCAGCCGCGTCAACCGCGCCTGGGGACTCAGCTTACGCAAGCGCTTCTGCCGCTCGTTCAACTTCGAGCTGCAGGCGGCGGCGACCGAGGACAGCATCGTGCTGTCGCTCACCACCGCCCACAGCTTCGAGCTCGGCGAGGTGGCGCGCTACCTGCATTCCAACACCGTGCGGCTGCTGCTCACTCAGGCGCTGTGCGCCGCGCCGATGTTTCCGGTGCGCTGGCGCTGGAGTGCGACGATCGCGCTGGCGCTGCCGCGCTTCCGCGGCGGCAAGAAAGTGCCCGCGCCGCTGGCGCGCATGGCGGCCGAGGACCTGCTCGCCGCCGTGTTCCCCGACCAGGTGGCATGCGCCGAGAACCTGCCCGGGGAGCTGGAGATTCCCGACCATCCGCTGGTGCGCCAGGCCATTCGCGACTGTCTCGAGGATGCGATGGACGCCGACGGACTCGAGCGGCTGCTGCGGGCGCTGGAGTCGGGCGCCATCCAGGTGCTGGCGCGCGACCTGACCGAGCCCTCTGCGCTCGCGCTCGAAGTGCTGTCGGCACGGCCGTACGCCTTCCTCGACGACGCCCCGCTCGAGGAGCGCCGCACGCAGGCGGTGATGAGCCGGCGCTGGCTCGATCCGCAGAGCGCCGCCGACATCGGCAAGCTCGACACCGAGGCGATCCAGCGGGTGCGCGAGGAGGCCTGGCCCGACGCGGCCAACGCGGATGAGCTGCACGATGCGCTGCTGTGGCTCACCTTCTGCACGTCCGCCGAAGCTGCGCGCGAGGCGCTCTGGCCGCAGTTGCTGGCCGATCTCGCTGCACAGCGGCGCGTCACGCAGCTCGACTGCGGCGGCGCGCGGCTGTGGGTCACGGCCGAGCGGCTGCCGCTGTTTCAGGCGCTGTACGCAGAGCTGCGCTGCGCACCGGCGGTGATCACGCCCGCCGGCCACCTGCGGGAGCTCAGCGCCGCAGGTGCGCTGGTGGAGGTCGTGCGCGGGCGCCTGGAGGGCCTCGGCCCGACGACCGCGCAGGCGCTGGCCACGTCACTCGCTCTGCCGGTGACGCGCATCGATGCGGCGCTTGCCGCGCTGCAGGCCGAGGGCTGCGCGCTGCGCGGCGCGTTCACTGCGGAGGGAACGCACACAACCGAATGGTGCGAGCGGCGCCTGCTCGCGCGCATCCACCGCTACACCGTCAAGCGGCTGCGCGCGCAGATCGAGCCGATCGCGGCGCGCGACTTCCTGCGGTTCCTGCTCGAGTGGCAGCGAGTCACGCCTACCGGCCGCATGGAGGGGCCCGATGCGGTCGGCGCGATCCTCGCACAGCTCGAGGGCTTCGAGGCACCGGCGAGCGCCTGGGAAACGGAGCTGCTGCCGAGCCGCATCAGCGAGTACGAGCCCGCCTGGCTCGATGAGCAGTGTCTCGCCGGGCGCTTCGTATGGACGCGGCTC
>DASPPI010000100.1:0-10691 GCA_035625615.1 Steroidobacteraceae bacterium
CCGGTACACCGGCGGAAGGTGCAGAGACTACCTGAGGGCTCGAGTGCCCTTGATGACAGGCTGGGAGCATCCCGCACCCACACGCACGCGCCGCGTGCGCGGGTGAAGAGATAGTCCACTCCCGGCGGAAACGCCGGGGCAAAGTGAATCCCTTGGTCGTAGGTTCGAATCCTACCGGGCCCACCATGAAATTCCACCACTGAATGGTGGATTTTCATGGTAGAATTCTGCCAGTGCTGAGACGATCGAGACTGCAGGCTCGGATTGCGCATGCGTTGAAGCGTAGCCGCGTCGTCGCACTCATCGGACCACGCCAGAGCGGCAAGACGACCCTGGCTCGGAAAATCGTCGCCGCTGGCTCGGTCAATTATTTTGACCTGGAAGATCCTGCGAGTCTCGCCCGGCTTGCGCAGCCGATGATTGCGCTGGAAGCGTTGCGGGGGATCGTGGTCATCGATGAGATACAGCATCGACCAGATCTCTTCCCGGCGCTGCGCGTGCTCGCCGACCGTCAGCCGCTGCCGGCCCGATTTCTCATCCTGGGGAGCGCGTCTCCCCATCTATTGCGGCAATCCTCCGAGTCCCTGGCGGGCCGCATCGAGACCATTCAGGTAGCGGGATTCAGTCTCGGTGAGGTCGGAGCTTCTTCACTGGATCGACACTGGCAGCGCGGGGGCTTTCCCTTGTCGTTCCTGGCGCGAACAAACAACGACAGCTTCGCGTGGCGGCAACAGCTCATTCAGACCTTCCTGGAGCGAGATGTACCCCAGCTCGGTATCAACATCCCAGCCGCAGCACTACTGCGCTTCTTGACAATGATCGCCCATTGTCACGGCAGCATCTGGAGTGCGGCCGATCCGGCACGTTCACTCGGCATCGGCGAATCAACAGTCCGCCGCTATCTTGATCAATTCACCGGTCTGCTTGTCGTGCGGCAGCTTCAACCCTGGCACGAAAACCTCAGTAAGCGCCAGGTCAGGGCGCCGAAGGTCTACATTCGCGACAGCGGTCTGCTACATGTCTTGCTCGGCATTCGTACCGAGAAAGACCTGCTCGCGCACCCCAAAAGCGGTGCATCGTGGGAAGGCTACGCGGTGGAACAAGTACTCAACGAGCTGGCGCCCGACCAAGCATACTTTTGGGCCACGCATCAAGGCGCTGAACTGGACTTGTTGTTGTTCAAGGATGGCCGCCGCCTGGGCGTTGAAATCAAGCGCACGGATGCGCCCACGATTACGCCCTCAATGCGTTCCGCACTTGCCGATCTGAAGCTCGAGCAGCTCATCGTTCTATATCCGGGCTCACAGACGTACCAACTAGAATCGCGGGTACGAGTCCTGCCGATCAGTGCACTGGCTTCCGCAACCATCGAGAGCTTGTTCCCCAGGAAGCGCCGGCCACGTGTCACCGCGCGTACCGGCAGCGGCACAGCGACGTAACAGCCACCCTTGTTCGCGGCGGCGAGGCACGCGCGGCTTGGACGGGCCTCTGCTCGAGCACGTATAGTCAAGCTCTGGCGCGCGCCGGTAAGACCGTGCCGAAGTGCGCGTGTCTCGCGGCGGCTGGCCAACTGACATAATAATTTGTGAGCCTCCGGTCCTTCCTCAAGAGGGTCTCCCCACTCAAGCGCGCCCCGACGCTCGAGCGCGCGGAGGCGGCCTATACGGCCGGCCGCAAGGCGGATGCCGCGGCGATGTTCCGGGCACTGGCGGAAGGTCGCATGACGCAGGCGCAGCTGCGCCTCGGCCAGCTGTACGAGCGCGGCGAAGGCGTGCTGCAGAACTTCGTCGAGGCGGTGCGCTGGTACAGGCGGGCCGCCGAGCAGGGCTCGCTGCCGGCGATGGCGCGGCTTGGGGAGATCTACCTCACCGGCATGGCGCCGCCCGACACTGCAACGCCGGCCGCGCTCTCTCGGATCGAGAAAGGCGCGAGCGAGGAATCGCTCCTCAAGCGGCTCTACCCGCAGGGGCTTTCCGTCGCCCAGGATCTCGAGCAGGCGGCCTACTGGAATACCTGCGCGGCGGATGCCGGGGACGCGGCCGCGCAGGCGCGCCTCGGCTACCAGTTCGCGAGCGGCCTCGGCAAGCCGCCGGATCTCAAGGAGGCCGAGCGCTTCTTTTTGGCAGCGGCGCAGCAGGAGCATGCGGCGGGTCAGCTCGGCCTCGGCATGCTCTACGCCGGAAGCTACGGCGAGCCGCACGATCATGCCACCGCGCAGCGCTGGCTCGAGCCGGCCGCCGCGGGAGGCAACCCGACCGCGCAGCTGTGCCTGGCAATGTTGCTGCTCTTCGGCGAGGGGGTGGAGCACGACGAGAAACGCGCGGCAACACTCCTGACAGAGGCGGCGAAAGCGGGCCAGCCCGCTGCGATGTTTCACCTCGGCGAACTCTACCGGCGCGGCGTCGGCGTCCCACAGAACGCCTCCGAGGCCGAGACCTGGCTGCGCCGTGCCGCGACGCGCGGGTATCTCAAGGCCTGGCTGTCGCTCGTGCGCCTCTTCCGCTCGGGTGCTGAGCCGGACCTGCACACGGCGGCGCTCCTCTGTCGGCAGGCCGCGGATCTCGGTGACGGTGAGGCGCAGTACCTTCTCGGCCAGTTCTATCTCGCAGGCGAAGGTGTGCCGCGCGATGCAACCGAGGCGGCGCGCTGGCTGACGAAAGCGGCCGAGCAGAACGTGAGCGCCGCGTACGAACGGCTCGGGGCGTTGCACGCCGAAGGCCTGGGTCTCCCGCAGGATTTTCAGGCGGCCGCGGACTGGTTCCACCGCGCCGCGGCGCAGGGTGATGCCAACGCGCTCTACCACCTCGGCACGCTGCAATTGGGCGGGCTGGGCGTGCCGAAGGATCCGCGCGCCGCACGTCGCTGGTACCGCAAGGCGGCTAGCCAAGGGAGCGCGGCGGCGAGCCTGCAGCTCGGGGTTCTCTACGCCTCGGGGCAGAGCGTGCGGCGCAGCTACCCGATGGCAGCCCGCTGGTACGGCCTCGGGGCGAAGCAGGGCTCGTCCGCGGGGCTCTACAACCTCGCCTTCCTCAACCTGCGCGGGCTCGGCATGCCGCAGGACACCGCGCGGGGACTTCAGCTCCTGCAGCAGGCGGCCGATGCCGGCAACGCCGAAGCCGCGTGGGCGCTCTACCGGCAGTATTCGGAGGGCGAATACGTCGCGGCCGACCCGGATGAAGCGACCGAATGGCTGATGCGCGCCGCGGAGCTCGGCAGCGGCGCCGCGGCCTGTCTACTGGCGCAGCAGGTGCAGCGCACCGATCCCCCGCCGCCCCCCGCAGAGCGCATTGCGGAACTCCTCGAGCAGTGCGCAGGCCGCGGACACGCGGATGCGCAGGCGACGCTCGGGCTCTGGCTCTACGAGGGCAAGCACATCCCACAGGACCGCGCGAAGGCCATGCGCTGGCTGACGCGCGCCGCGCAGAACGGCAATGCCTTCGCGCAGGCATGGTACGGTGACGTTTTGATCAGGGGTGAAGGGCTGCCCGTCGACCGCGAGGCGGCGGCCGCCTGGTACGAGCGCGCGGCGCTCCAGGGACATGCGGGTGCGATCGCCGCCCTCACCGCGATGCGCATCGAAGCGGGCGCCGCCACGGATGAGCTCGCGCAGGTGTTTCAGCTCTGGCTGCGCGCGGCAGAGCAGGGGCACGCCGAGGCACAATATCGCGTGGGCGAGTTCTGCCTGCGCGGAATGGGCACGACCGCCTCATTCGAGGGGGCGCGCCGCTGGCTCCTCGCGGCGGCGCTCCAGGGTCACTTGCCGGCGATGACGCTGCTCGCGGGCGTGCTGCTGCAGGAGTCCTCGGATGCGGCCGATCATGCACAGGCGGTGGAGCTGCTGCGGCGCGCGGCCGCGCAGGGGAGCGCCGATGCCCGCTACAACCTCGGGGTGTGCCTGCGTCGCGCACTCGGCGTCGAGCGCGACGACGCGGAGGCGGAGCGGCTCTACAGCGCCGCCGCGCAGCAGGGACACCGCTCGGCGCAGCTCGCCTTAGGCGCGCTCAAGGCCGAGCGCGCCGCAAGTCCTGAAGAATGGGCGGAAGTCTCGCACTGGTATCGTCTCGCCGCCGATTCCGGACACCCGGCCGCGATGCTGGCGCTCGCCCGGCTGTATGAGAGCGGTCAGGGTGTGCCGGCCGACCGCGGCGCGGCGCTCGTTCTCTACCGCCACGCGCTCAAGGCCGGGCACGCCGAGGCAGGTCTCGAGGTGAGGCGGCTCGAGGCGCAGCTCCAAGCGGCGCCGCTCACGAGCTGATCGCGCGCGGTCGCGGGTGCGCGTGCCGCACGGGCGAGGTGGCAGGCAGCTCGGGCTTGCGGCCGTTCACGAGCTCCTCGAAGAGTCTCATCCACTGCGGCAATAACACCCGGTTGAGGTCGAACTGCCGGACCGCGGTGGCGCGCGCCCCCTGGCGCAGGGCCTCCAGGTCGCGACGCTGCTCGAGCGCCGCCTCGATGCGGCTGGCGAGCTTCGTCGGGGAAAAGAAGTCCACGGCGATGCCGTTGACGCCGTCGCGCAGCACTTCGAGCACCGGGGCCGTGGCCGAGCCGACGATGAGGCAACCGGCGGCCAGTGCCTCGATGAACGACCAGGACAGCACGAACGGGTAGGTCAGGTACACGTGGACCGAGGAGACCTGGAGGAGATTCAGGTACGCGTGATAGTCGATGAGACCGAGGAAGTGCACGCGATCGAGATCGAGCTTGCCGGCGAGCTGCTGCAGCATCAGGGCGCGGAAGCTCGAGTTGGGCGGGGGCGGCGCGCCGTAGCTCACCCCGTCATCGCCAAGGATCACGACCTGCGCTCGCTTGCGCCGCCGCAGAAGCTGCGGCAGTGAGCGCATGAGGACGTGAAAGCCTCGATAGGGCTCGAGATTGCGCGCGACGTAGGTCACGACCTCATCGCGCCGCGTGAGGACGCGCCCCGATACCGGCAACCTGAAGCTCGCACCGGCATTCGGGCGGACCACGTCCGTGTCCACTCCCTCGTGCAGCACGCTGATGCGGGACTGCATCTCGGACGGATAGAGGCTGCGTTGCCAATGGGTCGCCGAGTGACCCCAGTCGGCGCTCTGGAAGGCGAGGAGGTTGGTCGCGTTACGCGCGCGCAGCCGCGAGGGCTCATTGAAGATCGAGACGAACTCGGGGTCGAAATCCGCATCGACCCCGCGGGGGTGATAGTAGAACTCGAAATTCGCGAGCACCGGCACGTCCGGGAATACGTCCTTGACGAAGAGCGTCTCACCCCAGCCGCTGTGGCCGACGATGAGATCGGGCTTGAGGCCGCGCTCGCGCAGCCCCTTGCAGGTGTCGGCGACCGTCGCGCCGGTGTAGATGGCGCGCTCGACCTCCGCCGCACAGGCGTGACAGTTGATGCGACCGCGCTGGTCCTTCGGGTAGGTGAGCTTGTGCACGCCGGCCATGGCGTTGTCGTTCGGCTGCGTGAGAAAGTAAACCTCGTTGCCGCGCTGCGCGGCCAGATGCCGTACGACGTGCCGGTACTGGCCGGGGAAGTTCTGATGTATGAAGAGGTACTTCACAGGCCGAGCGCCGCGGCGAGAGCCGCTCCCTGATCATGCGTCGGCACCGGTCGCGCGAGCGCTGCGAGCTCGAAAACTTTCTCGCGCCGGCTAAGGAGCAGCTCGCCGAACTGCTGCTGCTGAAAGCAGCGCTGCAAGCTCGCGGGCGTGAAGCCGCAGTGGTGCGCCATCGCGGTACTGCCGGCGGCAAGCGCGGCCCCGAATCCAAAGAGGATGTCGTGTGGAGTCACGGGCCCGGCCGGGGAGGTATAGAGCGGCTCATGCAGCCGATCCGCCGCCACGTAGCGCGCCACCGCCTGCAGGTCCGGCACGATGACGCAGAGAAAGCCGTCCTCGCGCAGCACGCGGCGGAACTCGGCGAGCGCCGTCGGGACCTGGTGCTCATAGAGATGCTCGATGCAGTGCGCGGCCCAGACCGCATCGGCGCTGGCATCGGCAATCGCCGAGAGGTCGGTGAGATCGGCGACGACGTCCGGCTCGACTGCAGGATCGACATCGACACGCACCTCACGCCAGTCGTCGAAATAGGCGGGCAGCGCGCTCGCGTTGCGTTTGCCGCAACCGACATTGACGAGCACGCGCTCGCGAAGCGCGCCACTCACGAACGCCGAGTGGGATGCCGCGACTCCATGCCCCCGCTGGTCGCTGCGCTGCGCGCCTCGCGCCGACCCGTCCTGGCGCGGGCAACCCTGGCAGCCTTCGCCGGCGCGGCGGCGGAGACCTCGGTGGACAGAGGAGTGCGCCTCAGCAGCCTCACCTGGATGCCTTCGAGCGGATCGTTTGCCACGGTCGAGCGGCACGGCGCGCCGTTACGCAGCGGACCGACCGTGACGCCCGACTGAAAGTAGCCGCTGTATTCGCAATCGTAGTCGGCGCTCGCCGCCTCGGGCTTGAGCCGCACGGCGAAGCCCACCAGCGGCACCGCCATGCCCTTGGTGCCGCACATTTTGTCGTCGCTCAGCCACGGGGTCTCGAAGCCGCTGCCGGTGAGGCCCTTGTATTCGATGTCCTGTGCACCGAAGACCTCGAGCGGCCGCACACTGAAGGCTTCGATCCAGAGCCCGGGCGCCACGCGCCCGGCCCAGGGCACGTCGGCAAATTTGACATCGCCGCGCGCGCGCACGTGGCAGCTGATCTGAAGCGGCACGAGCCCCCTGGGCCCTGCCGCACCCGCCACGCCTGGTGTCTTTGCCTTGGCGCGCTTGGGTGCCGCGGCGGGCTCAGCCTGGGCCGCTCCGTCCCGCGGCGAGACGCTCGCCTCAGCTCGTGCATCGAGCCGCTCGACCTTGATCGAGAGGACATCGCCGCCCGGAGCGCGCACGGAGGTCATGACGAGCGTGGCGCCCGTGCCATTCACCTTGGTCACGAGGAGATCGCCCGGCGCGAACAGCCACGCGCCGTGGGTGTTGGGTCCGGCCACGAACTCCACCTGCTCGGTGCGCACGCCGGGACCCAAGCCTACGTGGACGGCCGGCAGGGACAGCTCGCCATTGACGCGCGGAGCAGCGGCGTTCGAGGCCTTTACAGAGAAGAGATACAGCCCGGGAGGAAGCGGCAGCACCTGCACGGAGGCGCTCATCCCTTCCTCCCGAACTGCCGCGGTCGCTCCGTCGGGATCCCTCTTCATAGTTCTCTGTCCCGGCCGGAACGCCGGGAACGTTCCCATCTTAGCGTCATAATTCGATCGCGGAAGCGATAATTGAACAGAATGTTTGGCGCTCAGCGGCTCTAGCGGCCGCGCGCCGAACTGCAGCAGCCGATCGTTGATCGCCCGTGGTGCAAGATCGAGCGGCAGCAGCACGCCTGCACCGCCCGCGCGCAACCGTTCGGCAATCGCACCGAGATCGAAGCCGACCATCGGCAGCCCCGAGACCAAGGCGTAGTCGAGCGTATAGCACCAGGTCTCGGGCCAAACCGAAGCCAGCCAGATGACGTCGGGCCGTTCGCGCTGTAGCAGGTGCGGCGCCTCGCTCTCGGCGTAGCGCCCGGTGACGAACACCTTGCCCGTGGCAAGGAGAGTCTTGTCGTCGCGCGTGTAACCGATGACCACGAACTCGAGGGGCAGCCGCCGGGCCCGCGCCTCGCGCGCGCAGGCGAGGAGGACCTTGTAGCCCTTGTGGTCGCCGATTGCCCCGAGCAGCGCCACGCGCACCGTCTTGCGCCCCGCCGGTCGAGGCGGCGGCGTCGGGGATGGCTCCGGCCCCGCGTGGGGCTGCACCGCTACCGCGAGACCACGAAAGTGACGTTCCAGCCGGGTGGCCGTATCGGCGGACGGTGCGATCACACGGCGGGCGCCTCGCAGCCAGGTGCGGCTGCGCCGGCGCAGAGCCGCCACGCGAATCGCTTCGCCGAGACTCGAGCCGTTGCGGCGTACGCAGCGCTGGCAGATCTCGACCGCCGGCTCCCCGCAGTAGCGGCCGCGGCCGTCGATCAGCGTGATCCGTGGACAGAACCAGGCGTAGTCGTGCACGAAGACGTCGTAGGGCAAGGGAAGCGAGCGCACGGCTTCGATGAGGCGTGCATCGAGGTGCAGGAAGTGCTGAATCTCCACCGCCTCGAGCCGCAGTGCACGCAGGAGGGCGGCCAGGGTAGCGAGGTCCCTGGGGATCTCGAAGCGCAGGTTCGGCAGCTCGAGCGCTTCGGTCCAGAGCTCGCAGCGGCGCGCATCACCCTCTTTCCAGGGCCGAAGGAGCAGCGGATGCAACCCCTGCGCGCGGATCGTCCGGCAGCGCTCGGCCACGAAACGCTCCACGCCCCCCTGCATCGCAAGCGTCACCAGAAGCACGAAGCGTCCCTGAAAGGCCGACAGGCGATGCTCATCGAGCCGCCGGCGCAGCGGCTGCACCGGATCCTCCCTCTGAAAGCTCGCGATGAAGCCGTCGTAGCCCGGGTAGCGGAGGTTGATCAGGCGCTGGCTGCGATCGAGGAGGGCGGCACGGCGCGGTCCGAACGAAACACCCCCCGCGTGATAGACAAAAACATCGGCGGCGAGACGGTGCGACCAGCCGCGCTGCCGCGCCCGCAGGCAGAAATCGGTCTCCTCCCCGTAGCCCTTGTCGAACAGCGCGGCATCGAGCTCGCCCACATCCCGCAGGCAGTCCCGGCGCACGTAGAGACAGAATCCCACTCCGACGGGGATCTCGACGCTCGTGCCAGGATGTGTCGAGCGGGCAAGCGCGTGCAGTGCCTCCGCGTACTCCGATGAGACCTCGGCGCCACTCGCATGGGGGTAGCTCGCAATCGAGCCCGCGTTGCTGAGGGGGGTCACCGTTCCGACGGCCGAGCCGCTGTAGGCCGCCGCCCGCAAGCGCGTCAACCAGTCATCGAAGACGCGCGTATCGGAGTTCAGCAGCACGGCATCGTGCGTCGGGTGGAGCGCGAGCGCGCGGTTCACCGAGGCGACGAAGCCCATATTTCTCGGGTTTCGCAGCAGCGTGAGGCTTCCGGCGGCGGCGAGCGCATCCAGCGCAGCCGCGAGCGCGGCATCTTCGGTCGCATCGTCCACTACGACGATTCGGGCATCAGCGCCCACGGTACGCTGCACCGAATCGATGCAGGCGAGAGTCTCCTCGCGCCCCCGATAGACGGGAATGATCACATCCGTGACGGCAGCCACCTCGATCGCCTGGGCGCGGTGCGGTCTTTTGGGCACCGCACGCCAGCCCTTGAGCTTGAGTGCGTGCCGACCCACCCTCACCGCACGCTCGAGGACAAGAGGCGCATCAGGGAGCGGATGCCAGCGGCCATCCGGCAGGCGGGCCGACACCCAGATGCGGCTTCCGCGCAGTTCGCGGGCACGGACGTCGAAGCTGAAGGGCTGGCCGGCGCCGGGAGAGGGCGCAAAGCACGTCCGCGCCGTACCTCGACGCCCTTTCTCATCGTCGATTCGAAGCTTCAGTCGCGCATCGGGAAGCCACCCCATGCGCGCCCAGCCCTGCAGCCGTGAGCCGGACTGCGCGGCTCGCCCGTCGAGTGCGAAGTCCTCAGGCACCTTAAAACCGCTGCCGAGGAGTGGCCCACCGCGAACCGTGACTACGAGCGGCGCGTGCACGCTCGGGGACGGGGAGGAGAAGCTGAAGCGGCGTTCGGAGGAATCTTCAGCCCGCGGAAGGAGTTGCGAAAATCCCGTTCCACTGTCGATCGTGACTTCGAGCACGGCCGAGGGCTCGAGCCCCGCCACCTCGCCGAGCACCTCGAGCTTCGGCCCGCGTCCCACCCAGCCCGGCGCGCCCACGGAGGGGTGGCGCGCGACCGCGCCGGCAACCTGGAAGAGCCATCCGCCGGGTACGACGCAGTACTCCGACAGCGAGGCCTCAAGCCGCCGCCGCGCATCCTCGGCACGCTCGAGCCGCAGCAGAGAGAGTGTAATCAGCGCTGCCGTATCGGGGCTCGGCGCGAGCTCGAGGCTCCGCTGCAGCAGACCGAGCGCCGCGTAGGTGTCCTTACCTTCGAGCAGCAGCAGCTGCCCGTAGAGGGGGGCGAGCGTCGCGGCATCTTCCGGCAGGCAGCGCCATGCGCGGTCCACGTGTCGCAGCGCGACCGGGAGCAGATCGCGATCGAGCGCCTCGCGCGCACGCCTCAGGCATTGGGTCGCGGCACGGCTCGCGCTGCCGCGCAGGCCGTCGCGCACGAGCCGGAGTGAGGTGCGGCGCAGCTGCAGCGCCCACGACGCATCGGGCTGTGATACGCGACCAGCCGGGAGATTGGCCGTTTGCATCCGGCGGCCGGCCGAGGTTGCGGCCGTACCTCAGGCGTCAGGAGTGCTCAAAGCGTCAATGCTTGTGCGTGGCCACATCGGATGCATTGAGCGTGGACACACCCTGCAGCTCGATCGTGGTCTTGCCGCAATCGAGGCTGATATAGGTGTTGCCACCTGAGCTGCTGATATCGCCGTGCGACTGCAGCCAGGAGAGTGAATGGCCTTCGAGATACAGCTGATCCTGCCCTGAAACGAAATTCTCGATGACGTGCTGCCCACCCTGCGCAGACTTCAGGAACTCGAACAGGTCATGACCCGAGCCGCCGATCATCGTGTCGTGGCCCGAGCCGCCGACGAAGGTGTCGTTGCCCTTGCCGGGATCCATGTCGGTGGTCCAGCCGCCGCGGCTGACGAACTCGGTGTTGGCGCTGCTGCCGAGCAGCGTGATCTTGCCG
>DASPPI010000101.1:0-26316 GCA_035625615.1 Steroidobacteraceae bacterium
GCCGCCGAGCTGGCGCGGAAGTCGCGCGCGATCGTCGGCAGCGCGACATTGACGATGGTGCTGTCGAGCACCGACATGGTGATGGCCAGCGCTATGGCAGCCACCGCCCAGTAGCGGCGCGGTACCGGCAGGCCGTCGGGCTGCGGCGCGGGGGCGCGGGAGATGTCGCGTTCGGCAGGCATCGGCCGGCGATCATATATATATAGAGAGGGCGCGCGGCAGGTGTCATAAGACGGCGCCGCGGGCCCCCGCTACCGCCAATCCCGCGCCCCGGTGTGAACCGCGTCACGTTCTGTGGTAATCGGTCGGGGCAGCCGCCCAGTAGAATCTCAGCCACCGTCGTCTGAACCGCATAACAAGAAACGCCACATCCATGGAAGCGAACCAGCGGATCTCCGGCGCCGAGGCTCATTCCGGCGAGCATCGTCGCGGCGAGCGTCGCCAGCACGTCCTGCGTGCGTTGATCCACGGCAGCCTGCGGCCGCGCCGCCGCGGCCCGCGTCGCGCCGGCGAGCATGGCGTGAGCGCGGTGGACTGGCATCACCCACAATGGCTCGCCATCGCCGTGCTGATTGTCCTGTTCTCCTGCAGCGATGCACTGCTGACTCTGATGCTGGTCGAGCGCGGCGCCTATGAAGTCAATCCGCTGATGGCGCCGCTCGTCGGCGGCTCGGCCGCGGTCTTTGCGCTGGTCAAGATCGGCCTGACCGCTGCCGGCGTGGTGCTGCTGACTCAGTTGGCGCGAATCCGGGCCTTCGGCCGCATTCCGGTCGGGCTGCTCCTCTATACGGTGCTGACCTTCTACGGGGCGCTGATCTTCTACGAATTCCGCCTGTTGGACGCCTCCTGAAGCGGTGGCGCCGCCGGAGCGTTTTCCGGTCGCCGCGTTTTTCCGCTAAACTCCTGCGCTGTCGGCCTTTTCCAAGGCCCTTTCCCGCATGCTCGAACCCACACCCCTGTACGGCGGTAACGCCGAGTTTCTCGACAGTCTCTACGAGCAGTACCTGCGCGACCCGGCGAGCGTTGCGGAGCGCTGGCGCGAGTATTTTACGCAGCTTGCTCCGGCCGGGAGCGAGCCGGCACACGCTGCGGTGCGAGCCGCGATAGCCCAGCGCGCCGCCGCCGGGGGTCCGGCGACTTCACGGACCGTCGCCCAGGCCGCCAACGCCAAGCAGGCGGCCGTCTCGCGGCTCATCCAGTTCTGGATTAACCGCGGCCACCTCGTCGCAACGATCGATCCACTGCGGCTGACGCCGCGCGCGCGTCCGCGCATCCTCGATCTCGATTACTTCGGCCTGGCGCCCTCCGACCTCGACACCGAGTTCTTCACGGGCAGCCGCACGCCGGCCGTGCCGAAGCAGCTCAAGCTGCGTGAGATCCTCGCGCTGTTGCAGTACATCTACGGCGGCAACGTCGGCGCGGAGTTCGCCCACGTGTCGAACTCCGAGGAGCGGCTGTGGCTGCAGGACGAATTTCAGGAGGGACGCCTCACGCACCGCTTCGATATCGAAGAGCGCCGCAACATCCTCTGGCAACTGACGGCCGCCGAAGGTCTCGAGCGCTACCTGCACACCAGGTACGTCGGCCAGAAGCGCTTCTCGCTCGAGGGCGGCGATGCGCTCATTCCCTTGCTCGATGATCTCATTCAGCGCGCCGGCGGCGTCGCTGTCGAGGAAGTGGTCATCGGCATGGCGCACCGCGGACGCCTCAACGTGCTGGTCAACGTGCTCGGCAAGTCCCCGGCGGAGCTGTTCTCCGAGTTCGAGGGCGCTTACGACACCAGCCGGCTCAAGGGCTCGGGGGACGTCAAGTATCACAAAGGCTTCTCGGCAGACCTGCACACCGCCAGCGGTAACGTGCACACGGTGCTCGCCTTCAACCCCTCGCATCTGGAGGTCGTCGACCCGGTGGTCGAAGGTTCGGTACGCGCTCGCCAGGAGCGTCGCGGCGACCAGCGCGCGGCACGCGTGCTGCCGCTGCTGATCCACGGCGATGCCGCGTTCGCCGGTCAGGGCGTGGTGATGGAGACGCTGCAGCTCAGTCAGGCGCGTGGTTTCTTCACCGGCGGCACGGTGCACGTCATTGTCAACAATCAGGTCGGCTTCACCACCTCCGAGCCCGCGGACGCGCGCTCGACCATGTACTGCAGCGACGTGGCGAAGATGCTCGAGGTGCCGATCTTTCATGTCAACGCCGACGACGCCGAAGCCGTGGTGTTCGTCACCCGTCTCGCCCTCGAATACCGCATGCGCTTCCGCAAGGACGTGGTGATCGATCTGGTGTGCTACCGGCGGCATGGCCATAACGAGGCCGACGAGCCCGCGGCCACGCAGCCGGGCATGTACCGCGTCATCCGCGCGCACCCGAGCGCGCGCCGCCTGTACGCCGATCAGCTGATCGCCGCCGGTGTTCTTGCCGAGTCGGACGCACAGGCGATGCTCGAGCAATACCGTAACGGGCTCGACGCGGGGCGTCCGCAGGCGCGCGCCTCCCTCGGTCTGATCGGCAACAAGTACACGGTCGACTGGAGCGCCTACGCACAGGTGGACTGGACCGAGCGGGTAGCGACCGGGGTCGAGCTGCCGCGGCTGCGCGCACTCGGCGAGCGCATTACGCGCCTCCCGGAGGGCTTCACGTTGCACCCGCGCGTGGCGCAGGTCATGGCCAACCGCCGCAAGATGGTGCAGGGCGAGCTGCCGCTCGACTGGGGCTGCGCCGAGAGCCTCGCCTACGCGGCACTGCTCGAGGACGGCTTCAGCGTGCGCATCAGCGGGCAGGACAGCGGCCGCGGGACCTTCTTCCACCGGCACGCGGTGCTGCACGATCAGAACACCGATGCGACCTGGATTCCGCTGCAGCACGTCGGCGATCGGCAGCCGCGGGTGGAGGTGATCGACTCGGTGCTCTCGGAAGAGGCCGTCATGGGCTTCGAGTACGGTTATGCCACGACCGAGCCGCGGGCGCTGGTGGTGTGGGAGGCGCAGTACGGGGATTTCGCCAATGGCGCACAGGTCATCATCGACCAGTTCCTGAGCTCCGGCGAGGCCAAGTGGGAGCGCTTTTGCGGACTTACGCTGCTGCTGCCACACGGCTACGAAGGAGCGGGACCGGAGCATTCTTCGGCGCGGCTCGAGCGCTTCCTGCAGCTGTGCGCGGAGAACAACATGCAGGTGTGCGTACCGTCGACGCCGGCACAGATGTTCCACATGCTGCGCCGGCAGATGCGGCAGTCGTTCCGCAAACCACTGATCGTCATGACGCCGAAGAGCCTGCTGCGGCATGAGCTGTCGGTATCGGCACTGGAGGAGCTCACCCGCGGCGCCTTCGCGCGTGTGATCGGTGAGATAGATGAGCTGGCGGCGCCGGACGTGCGCCGCGTGGTGTTCTGCAGCGGCAAGGTCTACTTCGATCTGCTCAAGGCGCGCCGCAAGGAAGCATTGCGCAATGTCGCGCTGGTGCGCATCGAGCAGCTCTATCCGTTTCCGGGCGAGGAGTACCAGGCGATCCTCGGCCGCTACGGCGGTGCGCGTGAGATCGTGTGGTGCCAGGAGGAGCCGCAGAACCAGGGCGCCTGGTATCAGATTCGCCATCGTCTACAGGAGCTGAGCCTGGACCGCCTGCCGGTGCTGTATGCCGGACGCGCACCGTCCGCCGCTCCGGCCACCGGCATCAGCAAGATCCATGAGATCGAGCAGCAGCGACTCGTGGCCGCGGCACTGCATGCGAGCGCGAGCGGGGAGTCCGCGCGCGAGACCACCCGCCTTACTGCGAGTGTCCCCGGCGCTTCCGTGGCCGCGGCCCCGGCCGCACCCGCGGCGTCGCCTCCGGCGACTCCCCTGAGAAAGCGTTCATGAGCACCGAGATCCGCGTCCCGCAGCTCCCCGAGTCGGTCGCCGACGCCACGCTGGTCACCTGGCACAAGCAGCCCGGCGATGCCATCCGCCGCGACGAGAACCTGGCTGACCTCGAGACCGACAAGGTCGTGCTGGAGGTTCCCGCGCCGGCCAACGGCGTCGTGCGCCAGATCCTGGTGCAAAGCGGCACGGTGGTGAGGAGCGGGCAGGTGCTGGCGGTCATCGAGGAGGGTGGTGCGGCCGCGGCGTCGACGGCGGCGCCGACTGCGGCGATCGCTGCCACTGCAGCGTCGGCGGCGACCGTGGCCGCGGCGGCGAAACCTGCATCGCCGGCACGCTCGGCGGCGGGAATCGCGGAGTCAGGCGCCGGCCGGGATTCCGGCAAGCTCAGTCCCTCGGTACGCCGCCTGGTGGAAGAGAATCATCTCGATCCGGCCGCCATCCCGGCTTCGGGGCGCGATGGGCGGCTGACGAAGGCCGACGTGGTGGACTACCTCGGACGCCAGCCGGCGGAACGGGCGCGTGCCGCAACGGCTCAGGTGCCTGCGGCTGCACCCGCCTCACCTGCAGCGGCGCCGGCGGCAGCCCCATCGCCGGCCTCGCCGCCGACCGCCCGGGCGCCCGCGCCGCGGCTGCCTGTCACGGGTGCGCGCGCTGAGCAGCGCGTGCCCATGACACGGCTGCGTGCGCGCATTGCCCAGCGACTGATCGAGGCGCAGTCGACGCAGGCGCTGCTGACCACCTTCAACGAGGTGGATCTCACCGCCACGCAGGAGCTGCGTACACGCCACCGCGCGCGCTTCGAGAAGGAGCACGGCGTGAAGCTCGGCTTCATGTCCTTCTTCGTGAAGGCTGCTGTCGAGGCGCTGAAGAAATTCCCGGTCGTGAACGCCGCCGTCGACGGCAACGATATCGTCTACCACGAGTACTACGACGTCGGCGTCGCGGTCTCGACCGACCGCGGCCTGATGGTCCCGATCGTGCGCGATGCGGACGGGAAGAGCTTTGCGACGATCGAGAAGGAAGTGGCCGATTACGCCCGCAAGGCGCGCGAGGGCTCGATCGCCATCGAGGACCTGACGGGCGGTACCTTCACCATCACCAACGGCGGGGTGTTCGGCTCGCTGATGTCGACGCCCATCGTCAACGCGCCGCAGAGCGCCATCCTCGGGATGCACAAGGTCCAGGAGCGGCCGATGGTGGTGAACGGCCAGATTGCGGTGCGCCCCATGATGTACCTGGCGGTAACCTACGACCATCGCATCATCGACGGGCGCGAGGCGGTGCAGTTCCTGGTAGCGATCAAGGACGCCCTCGAGGACCCGGGGCGGATGCTGCTGGGCATCTGAGCGCAGCCGCGAGCGGCGGCGGCGCGGCGCGGCTGTCAGAACACCTGCCGGAACAACCAGTATAGCGCGCCGGACAGCAGGATCGCGGCCGGCAGCGTGAGTACCCACGCCATCAGCAGGTTGCGCAGCGTGCCGAGCTGCAGACCGGACTTGTTGGCGGCCATCGCTCCGGCGACTCCCGATGAGAGCACGTGCGTAGTCGAAACCGGCAGCCCGAACATGTCGGCGGCGGCGATGGTGCTCATGGCTACGAGCTCGGCCGAGGCGCCCTGCGCATAGGTCAGGTGCGTCTTGCCGATCTTCTCGCCGATGGTCACGACAATGCGCTTCCAGCCGACCATCGTGCCGAGACCGAGAGCGATCGCCACCGCCACCTTCACCCACAGCGGAATGAACTTGGTCGCCGCATCGATCTGCTTCTTGAAGGCAGCGAGATTCGCGCGGGTGTCGCGATCGAGCGCGGCGGCGTGCGGGTCCTTGTTGAACACGCGCATTGCCTCCGAGGTGAGATACATGTCGTTGCGCACGTTGGTGACATCCTCAGCGGGCACCTTCGCGAAGCTGCCGCTGGCCTTGACCTCCTCGGCGATGCTGCCGGTTATCGTGGCGAGCGCCGGAAGCACGCTGTCGTCCCAGGAGTGCGTGCGGATGTAGGCAGAGAGCGTGCCGCGGGGATCGGCGGGTGCCCCCACTGTCGCGTACCGGTCGAGCGAGTGTTGAGTGGTCGTCGCCATGGCGACGAAGGGCACGAGCTGCGAGGCCGGCATGGCGCGATTGAGCGCATACGCCATGGGCACCGTGCCGATGAGGATGAGCATGATGAGCCCCATGCCCTTCTGGCCGTCGTTCGAGCCGTGCGCGAACGACACTCCGCCGCAGGTGAGGATCAGGATTGCGCGGATCCACCAGGGCGGAGCGGCGTTGCCCCGGGGCTCACGGTACAGCTGCGGGTTCTTGACCAGCGACTTGAGCAGCAGCAGCAGCAGCGCAGCGCAGACGAAACCGACCAGCGGCGAGACGAGCAGTGAGTAGCCGATCTTGGTCGCCTGCGCCCAGTCGACGCCGCTGGTGCCGTCCCGGCCGTGCATCAGCGCATTGGCGACGCCCACTCCGATGATCGAGCCGATGAGCGTGTGCGAGGAGGAGGCCGGCAAGCCGAGCCACCAGGTGCCGAGGTTCCAGAGGATCGCCGCGATGAGCAGCGCGAACACCATCGCAAAGCCGGCACTCGAGCCGACCTGCAGGATGAGCTCCACCGGCAGCAGCGTGATGATGCCGAAGGCGACGGCGCCGCTCGACAGCAGCACGCCGAGGAAGTTGAGTGTCCCCGAATAGACCACCGCAAGATGCGGCGGTAGCGAGTGGGTGTAAATCACGGTCGCCACCGCGTTGGCGGTGTCGTGAAAGCCGTTGACGAACTCGAACCCCAGCGCGATGAGCAGCGCCACACCGAGCAGCAGGAAGGGCAGCAGGGCCAGGCGTTGGGGGGCGGCGCTGCTGATATCGCTCACCAGGCTGTAGCCGGTGTAGCTCACACCCACCAGCAGCAGCACCAGGAACACGAGGACCGTCGTGCGGCTCGGCTTGCGATCGAGAAGCGGACGCGCGGCGGGGACGGCGACGACCGTGTCGGCAACGCTGCTCATGGCGGATACTCGCTCTTTTGGTAGGCGCGCAGCGTATGACAGTAATATTCAGGATTTATGACGGGGCCGTGTCGTCTGCCGGAGCGGTGACCTTTATGTTATTTTTCAAGGCCTTCCCTTAGAACAATCCCTCCGCAGAGCACTCCCATGGCCAACGAAGACCAGCGCGCGGCAGGCGCGGCCGACACCTTCGATGTCATCGTCATCGGCGGAGGACCTGCGGGTTATCCGGCGGCGATCCGCGCGGCGCAGAACAGGCTCAGCGTCGCCTGCATAGATGAATGGAAGAACCGCGACGGCACGCCGGCCTTCGGCGGCACCTGTCTGAACGCGGGCTGCATCCCGTCGAAGGCGCTGCTCGAGTCCACCGAGCTCTATCACCGCCTCCAGGAGGAATTTGCGCTGCATGGCATCAAGGTCGCCGGGGCCCAGCTCGACGTGACCCAGATGCAGAAGCGCAAGAGCGGCATCGTGCGCTCCATGACCCAGGGGATCCTGGCCCTGTTCAAGGCCGCCGGAGTGACCCCATTGCAGGGCCACGGGCGGCTGCTCGCTGGCCGGAAGGTGGAGTTCACCGCCCACGAGGGCGCGCGGCGCGTGCTCAGCGCCCGGCACGTCGTGCTCGCCAGCGGCTCGACGCCCATCGAGCTGCGCTCCGCGCCCTTCAAGCCACCCCACATCGTCGACTCCTGGGGAGCACTGGACCTGGAGGCGGTGCCGAAGCGCCTCGGCGTCATCGGCGCGGGCGTCATCGGCCTCGAGCTCGGGAGCGTGTGGCGGCGGCTCGGGGCAGAGGTGGTGGTGCTCGAAATGCTGCCGGACTTCCTCGCGTTCGCGGATCAGCAGCTCGCTCGGGAGGCGCTGCGCCACTTCAAGAAGCAGGGGCTCGACATCCGTCTCGGCGCCACGGTCACCGGCGCCGCCGTCAGCGGGGGGGAAGTTCAGGTCAGCTACCGCGACGCCAAGGGCGAGCAGCGCCTCAGCGTCGACCGGCTGGTGGTCGCGATCGGACGCCGTCCTTTCACCAAGGATCTTTTCTCCCCCGACGCCGGCGTCAAGCTCGATGAGCGCGGCTTCATCGCGGTCGATCACTCCTGCCGTACTCCCGTCGAGAACGTCTGGGCGATCGGCGACTGCGTGCGCGGCCCGATGCTCGCCCACAAGGGCAAGGAAGAGGGGGTGATGGTGGCGGACCTCATCGCCGGCCGTTACGGGGAGATGAACTACAAAGTCATTCCGTCAGTCATCTACACCGCGCCGGAGATCGCCTGGGTCGGTCTCACCGAGGAGCAGGTCAAGGCGAACGGCCGCGAGTACAAGACCGGCAACTTCCCGTTCTTGGCAAGCGGCCGCGCGCGCGCCATGGAGCAGGCGGTCGGCTTCGTCAAGATCGTGGCGGCCCGCGACGACGACGAGATTCTCGGCGTGCACATTGTCGGCCCGCTGGCGGGGGAGCTGATCGCCGAGGCCGTGCTCGCCATGGAGTATTCAGCGAGCAGCGAGGACCTGCAGCGCACCATCCACGCCCACCCGACGCTCTCCGAGGCGGTGCACGAGGCCGCGCTGGCCGCCGACAAGCGCTCGATCGATTCGATCAACCGCTGAAGCGGGCGCGCTACAGCCGGCGACGCGCCTCGATCACATTCGGCACGGCCGCGAGGCGTCGCAGCACCCGCGCGAGCTGCTCGAGGTCGTTGACGGCGACGTCGAGCACGAAGTACGCGATGCCGGTGTCGTGATCGGTCCTGGAGTTGACGGCGTCGATGCTCAGCCGCTCGACGGCCATGACGTCGGTCAGGTCGCGCAGCAGGCTGCGGCGGTCATAGGCGCTGACGGTGAGCTGCACATCGAGCGCGCCGCTGTCCGCACCGGTCCATTCGACCTTGAGCACGCGGTCGGGCTTGAGGGCGGCCATGCGGATCAGGCTCGCACAGTCGCTGCGATGCACCGTGACGCCACGGCCGAAGGTGACGTAGCCGGTGATCGGCTGCGGGCGCAGCGGTGCGCAGCAGCGGGCGAGCGTCGTCGGCAGATCGCCCACCCCTTCGATCTCCACCGGCGAGGTGCGGCGGCGCGCGGCGGCGGCGCGCGCCGGGCGCACCACCCGCGGCGGCGGGGGTTCGAACAGGCGGGTCGCGGCGTGCATGAGCTGCGTGATGGTGATCTCGCCCTCGCCGAGCAGCTGATACAGGTGATCGACGTCACGCGCCTTGAGCTCCTGCGCGAGCGCCGTGAACTGCTCGGGGCGGGCGCCGATGCGGGCAAGCTCGCGCTCGGCGATGCCCCGGCCGGCGGTGCGGTTTTCGCCGACATCCTGCCTGCGGAACCAGGCGCGCACCTTGCTGCGGTTGCGCGGCGAGGCCAGATAGCCCTGCTCGGGTGCCAGCCAGTCGCGGCTGGGCGCGTCATGCCGGCCGGTGATGATCTCGACGATCTCGCCGTTGCTGAGCACGTGGGTGAGCGGAACGATGCGACCGTTCACCTTGGCGCCGCGGCAGCGGTGCCCGAGGGAGGTGTGCACGCTGTAGGCGAAGTCGAGCGGCGTCGCCCCGCGCGCCAGGTCGATCACCTCGCCCTTGGGGGTGAGCGCGTAGACGCGGTCCTCGAACAGCTCGCTGCGCATGCCTTCGATGAAGTCGCGGTCCGATTCCGCAGCAGCGCCTTCCTGCGGCTCGAGCAGGCGCCGCACCCACTCGATCTTGCGGTGGTACTGGGCGTCGGTCGCGCCGCCTTCCTTGTAGGTCCAGTGCGCGGCGACGCCGAGCTCGGCGTGCTCGTGCATCTCGCGCGTGCGGATCTGCACCTCGACGCTGCGCGCGTCCGGGCCGATCACGGCAGTGTGGATCGAGCGGTAGCCATTGCCCTTGGGCGTCGCGATGTAGTCGTCGAACTCTCCGGGTATGTACGGCCAGCGGCCGTGAACGATGCCGAGCGCGGCGTAGCACTCGGGGACCGAGGCCACCACGACCCGCACGGCGCGCACGTCGAACAGCTGCTCGAAGGCGAGCTGCTTGCGCTGCATCTTGCGGTAGATGCTGTAGATGTGCTTCGGACGTCCGTAGACCTCCGCCTCGATGCCGGCCGAGCGCAGCTGCGCGCGCAGCTCGCGGCACAGCGTGTCGATGTAGCGCTCGCGGTCGGCGCGCCGCTCGTTGAGCGCCGCGGCGACCCGCCGGTACTCCTCGGGCTCGAGATAACGGAAGGCGAGATCCTCGAGCTCCCATTTCAGCTGCCACACGCCCAGGCGGTTGGCGAGCGGCGCGTAGATGGCGCGCGTCTCGAGCGCGTGACGCTCGCGCTCGGTTTCCGGCAGGGCACGCGCGTGCCGCAGCGTCACCAGCTCTTCCGCCAGCCGTGCCAGCACCAGGCGCGGGTCGCTCACCACCGCCAGCAGCATCTTGCGCAGCGTCTCGGCCTGGCGGGCATCGAGTCCCTGCGCGGGCGACCAGTCGCGCGGCAGACCGAGCGTGCCCAGGCGCTGCAGTGCGACTGCGATGTCGGTAGCCCCCTGCCCGACGATGCCGGCGGTCTGCTCGGCGGTCAGGCTGGCGCGGGCGATGACCGGCCGCGCCAGCAGTGCGTGCGCCAGCTCGGTGCTCTCGGTGAGCCCGCCCATGATCTCGGCTGCCTCGGTGGCGAAGGTGAGATCGGCCGGGACCCGCGCGCTGGCGCGCTCGAACGCGGCGCGTGCGCCGCTGATGGCGTCGCGGACTCGGGGCGGGCAGAGTTGGCTGGTTTCCACGGCGGCGGCTGTGCGAGGGACGAGGCGGGCGCGCGTTAGGCGCGTCGGTGCTGCCCTTTGCCGCTATCATACGCCCGGTTTTTCCGCGATGATCGCACCCCGGGTGACCCATGGCAGGACACAGCAGGTGGGCCAACATCCAGCGCCGCGAGGGCGTCCAGGCGCGCAGACGCGAGCGGGGCGCTGCCGGCTCCCCGCGCGCAGGACAGCAGGTCGTGCGCTACGAGGGGTACGGTCCGGGCGGCGGTGCGGTCATGGTCGAATGCGTGACCGATGACCGCGGCCGCATGTGCGCAGCGGTGCGGCGCGCCTTCGTGCAGCATGGCGGTCACCTCGGCGCCAACGGCTCGGTCAGCTATCTGTTCAACACCGTCGGCCTTTTGACTTATCCCCCCGGGACGGACAAGCAGCAGCTCATGCAGGTGGCGCTGGAGGCCGGCGCCGAGGACGTCGTGCCCAACGCCGATAGCTCGGTAGAGGTGCTGGCCGACCCGCACGAGTTCGCCACGGTGCGCGCACTGCTCGCGCTGCACGGGTTTGTGCCGGCCACGGCGGAAGTGACCCAGCGCGCCGCCAGTTCGCTCGAGCTCTCGGGCAGCACCGCAGAGGCGATGGTGCAACTGCTGGAAGCGCTGGAGGAGCTGGACGAAGTGCGCGACGTGTACTCGAACGTCGAGATCGCTGATGAGGTGCTGGCGCTGTAGCCTGAGCGCGCGCCAACACTGCCATTCGCTGCGGCGCGCTTGCCGCGTGACCTGCGGCGCCGGTGGCCGCACCGACGAGCCGACGAGCACCGCTCAGAGAATGCGTAAGTGCTTGTTTTCAGCTACGCTTGCTCCGATGTCGAGGTATCGTACGAGATCGTGGCGCGCCTTCGATCCTGACGCAGCCACGCCCGTCACCCTGGGTGTCAGCGTCCGCATCCTCGGTCTCGACCCGGGCTCGCGGCGCACCGGCTTCGGCGTGATCGACTGCCACGGCAGCGAGCTCGTCGCCGTGGCGCACGGCTGCCTGAATGTGGCGACTGCGGCGCCCGCGATGCGGTTGCGCCTGATCTTCGAGGGGCTGCAGGCGCTCATGAGCGAGCATGCGCCGGGCGAGGTGGCGGTGGAGCGCGTGTTCGTCAGTGGTAACGCCGACAGCGCTCTCAAGCTCGGCCAGGCACGCGGCGCGGCGCTGTGCGCCATACCCGGCAGCGTGCCGGTGTTCGAGTACGCCCCACGGGCGATCAAGCTCGCGGTCGTGGGCTCGGGGTCGGCGGAGAAATTTCAGGTGGCGCACATGATCCGTGCGCTGCTGGCCCTCACCGACCGGCCGCGTGCGGACGCCGCGGATGCGCTGGCGGTGGCCATCTGTCATGCGCACGCGCGTCGCCTGCTCGCGCTGGCGCAGCGGCCGGCAGCCCGCTGGTCGCGGGCCTAAGATGATCGGCTCGCTGCGCGGCAGGATCGCCTCCAAGACGCCTCCGCAACTCACCGTCGATGTCGGCGGGATCGGTTACGAGCTGGAAGCGCCCATGTCGACGTTCTTTCACCTGCCGCCGGTGGGCGAGGAGGTGCGGCTGCTCACGCACCTGGTGGTGCGCGACGATGCGCACGCGCTCTACGGCTTCGCCACCGAGGACGAGCGGCGGCTGTTTCGCAGCCTGATCAAGGTGTCGGGCGTCGGACCCAAGATCGCGCTCGCGCTGCTCTCGGGCATCAGCGTCGCGGCCTTTGCCGAGTGCGTGCAGCGCGAGGACATCGCCGCGCTGACACGCGTGCCGGGCGTCGGCCGCAAGACCGCCGAACGGCTGATTGTCGAGATGCGCGATCGCCTGGCGGCGCCACCAGTGGCCGCCGGCGCTCCGGCCACGGCCGCCGCGGCCAGCCCCGAGAGCGAGGCGTACGGCGCCCTGGTCGCCCTCGGCTACCGTCCCGCTGAGGCGGCGCGCTTGCTCAAAGCGGTCGGTCCCGGTACACATTCGACCGAAGAACTGATCCGTCGCGCCCTGCAGGGTGCGGCACGGGAGTAGACCGCCAGCCGTGACCGTCGAACGCATCATCAGTGGCAACGCGGGCGCCGAGGAAGAGGCGGTCGAGCGGGCCATCCGCCCGCGCCGGCTCGCCGACTACGTCGGTCAGACGCCGGTCAAGACACAACTGGAGATCTTCATCAGCGCCGCGCGCGCGCGCGGGGAAGCGCTCGATCACGTGCTGATCTTCGGTCCCCCCGGCCTCGGCAAGACGACGCTCGCGCACATCATCGCCGCCGAGCTCGGCGTCAATCTGCGCCAGACCTCGGGCCCCGTGCTCGAGCGCCCGGGGGATCTGGCCGCTATTCTCACCAACCTGCAGGCACGCGACGTGCTGTTCGTCGATGAGATTCACCGGCTCGCCCCGGTGGTCGAGGAAGTCCTGTACCCGGCGATGGAGGACTATCAGCTCGACATCATGATCGGCGAGGGGCCCGCGGCACGCTCGATCAAGCTCAGTCTGCCACCCTTCACTCTGGTCGGCGCGACCACGCGTGCGGGCCTGCTCACCTCGCCGCTGCGCGACCGCTTCGGCATCGTGCACCGCCTGGAGTTCTACGGGGTGGAGGATCTGGAGCGCATCGTGCGCCGCTCGGCGGCGATTCTCGGCGTGAGCATCGATGAGGCCGGCGCGCGGCGTATCGCCCAGCGCTCGCGCGGCACTCCGCGCATCACCAACCGCCTGCTGCGGCGGGTACGCGACTACGCGCAGGTGCGCGCCGACGGACGCATCGACGGTGCGGTCGCGGATGCGGCGCTCGACCTGCTCGAGGTGGACCGCGAGGGGTTCGATACGCTCGACCGCAAGCTCCTGACCGCCATCATCGAGCGCTTCGACGGCGGTCCGGTCGGCATCGACAGCCTGGCGGCGGCGCTGGGGGAGGAGCGCGGCACGCTCGAGGACGTCACCGAGCCATTCCTCATCCAGCAGGGTTTCCTGGTGCGTACGGCGCGCGGCCGCATGGTGACGCGCGCCTCCTACCTGCACTTCGGCATCAAGCCCCCGGAGCGGGCGGCGACGCTGCCGCTGTTCGAGGGTGAGCGATGAGCGTCTTTTCCTGGCCGGCGCGCGTCTACTGGGAGGACACCGACGGCGGCGCGATCGTCTATTACGCCAACTACCTGCGCTTCCTCGAGCGCTCGCGCACCGAGTGGCTGCGCGCGCACGGCCACTCGCAGCTGCAGCTGGCGCGCGAGGCCGGCATCCTGTTCACGGTCGTGAGCATCCAGGTCGATTACCGTGCGCCCGCGCGCCTCGATGACGAGCTCGAGGTCACCTGCGAGCCCCGGGCCGAAGGCGCGGCGTCACTGCGCTTTGCGCAGCGCGTTTATCGCAAGGGTCCGCACGGCGCCGCCGCAGCGGGCCCGCTGGTCGAGGCCGACGTGCGCGTCGCCTGCGTCGATGCGCGCACCCTCAGGCCGCGGCGGCTGCCGCAATTCCTGCGCGAGGCCGTGGCGCGCGAGGCGGGCAACGGTGGGTGAGCCGCTCTCGATCGTCAGACTGATCGTGCAGGCGAGCGTGCCGGTGCAGATCGTGATTGGTCTGCTGCTGCTGGCATCGCTCACCTCGTGGGCGATCATCTTCCGCAAGCGCCGCAGCATCGGGCGCGCGCGGCGCGAGGCGGATCGCTTCGAAGGCCGGTTCTGGTCCGGGGACGACCTGGCGCAGCTTTATCGCGCGATCGAATCGCACGGCGGCGCGACCGGCATGGCGGGCATCTTCGAATTCGGCTTCCGCGAGTTCGCGCGGCTGCGCCAGAGCGCCGTCGGCGCCGACCAGCTGCTGGAAGGCTCACGGCGCGCCATGCGTGTGGCGCAGCTGAAGGAGATCGACCGTCTCGAGCACAGTCTTGCGACGCTCGCCACCGTGGGCAGCACCAGCCCCTATGTCGGACTGTTCGGCACCGTGTGGGGGATCATGAGCGCCTTCTCCTCGCTCGGTAATGTCCAGCAGGCGACGCTCGCCATGGTAGCCCCGGGCATCTCCGAGGCGCTGGTCGCCACCGCCATCGGGTTGTTCGCCGCGATCCCGGCAGTGGTGGCCTACAACCGTTTCGCCGACCAGGTGACGCGCCTGGAGCTGCGCTTCGACGCCTTCATCGAGGAGTTCTCCACCATCCTGCAGCGGCACGCGACCCGCGACAGCGGCTCGGCCGCGCCGGAGCGTTAGAGCATGGTGCAGACCGTGCGTCGCCGGCGCCTGATGGGTGAGATCAACGTCGTGCCCTACATCGACGTCATGTTGGTGTTGTTGATCATTTTCATGATCACGGCGCCGTTGCTGACACAGGGAGTGAAGGTCGAGCTGCCGAAGGCCGGTGCGGAACCTCTGGAGGCCGAAAGGCTCCAACCCCTGGTGTTGTCCGTGGATCGTCAGGGGAGGCTCTATCTCAACATCGGCGGCAACCCGCAGGCGCCTCTCGATGAAGAGACACTGGCGGCGCGCGCGGCGGCCGCGCTGCGCCGCAGTCCGGCAACGCAGGTGCTCATCAAGGCTGACAGCGCCGTCGCCTATGGCCGCGTGGTGCAGGCGATGGTGATCCTGCAGCGTGCCGGAGCCCGCAAGGTGGGCTTCATCACCGAGCCGCTGCTGCCGCAAGCCAGCCGTCACGGGAACTGATGCGGCTGGCCGGATGCAACGGGTGAGTGACCGCTGGATATCGATTACGCTGTCGGTGCTGCTGCACGCAGCGCTGCTGGCGGCACTGGTGTACGGCTGGCTGTTGTATCGCCGCCCGCCGCGGCCGGCGCCGACGCTGGCCATCGAGGCGACGGCGGTGGATGCGCGTACGGTGAGCGGCCTGCGGCAGGCACCGCCACAGGTCGCGCCGCCGCCCCCCCAGCCGGAACCGCAGGAGCCGCTGGGACCGCCGCAGCCGACGCCCGAGGAGCTCGCGCAGCGCGAGCAGGAGCGCCAGCAGGCGCAGGCCGCCGCGGAGCAGAAGGCGGCCGAGGAGCAGGCCGCCAGGGAGGCCGAGGCCCGGCGCGCGGCCGAGGCGCGCGCATCAGCCGAGCGCAAGGCACGCCAGGAGGCGGAAGCGCAGAAGCGCGCCGCCGAGGAGCGGCAGCGCCAGGCGGAGGCGCAGGAGGACAGCGAGCGCGAGGCCGACCTGAAGCGCAGCCTAGCGGCGGAGGAGCAGGCGCGCGTCGCGCGCTCCGGGCCGGCGCTGGCCAACTGGGAGTCGCAGATTGCCGCGAAGATCACGCGCGCCTGGCTGCGGCCACCCACGGCGCGCCCGGGGATCGAGTGCATGTTGTACGTAACACAGGTGCCGGGCGGGGAGGTTACCCGGGTGACCATCGGCGCATGCAATGGCGACCAGGCGGTGCGCGAGTCGATCGAAGCGGCCGTCTATCGTGCTTCGCCGCTGCCGCCGCCGCCCGACCCGACGCTGTTCGATCGCAATCTCCGGATCAACTTCAAGCCGGACTGAATGCGCATGAGGGAATCAAAGCCAGCGAGGGGAGCAGGCGCGCTGCTGCGCGCCGCTGTGCTCACGCTCGTTCTCGGGACGGGCGCGGCAGCGCGTGCAGAGCTGCAGATCGAGATCACCTCGGGCGTGCGCGACCCGGTGCCGATCGCCATTGTTCCGTTCGCGCCCGCCGAGGGTGCCGATGGCGGCCTCGATGTCGCCGGGGTCGTGCAGCACGATCTGGAGGGCAGCGGCCGCTTCCGCGCGTTGCCGCGCGAGCACATGCCGGCGAAGCCTACGCGCGCGGAGGAGGTGGCCGCGGCCAGCTGGAAGGCCGTGGGCAGCGACTACGTCGTCGTCGGGCGCGTGTCGGCCCTCGAGGCCGGCAAGCTCGCGGTCGATTTCGACCTGGTGAATGCCCTCACCGGCGTGCGGCTCGCGCGGCAGCGCTTCGTCGGGTCCCCGAGCGCGCTGCGCAATGCGGCTCACCGTGTGAGCGATGTGGTCTACCAGAAGATACTGGGGGTGCGCGGCGCCTTCGCCACCCGCATCGCTTATGTGGCCGTGGACGGCGCACCCCCGTCGCAGCGTTACCAGCTGATCGTCGCCGACGCCGACGGCGCCAATCCGCACCTCATTCTCGAGTCGCGCTTTCCGCTCATGTCGCCGTCCTGGTCGCCGGACGGTCAGTGGCTCGCCTACGTGTCCTTCGAGACCAAGCACTCGGCGGTGTATGTGCAGCTGGTGCGTAGCGGTGAGCGGCGGCAGGTGTCGGCGCGCGCCGGCGTCAATAGCGCGCCGGCGTGGTCGCCCGACGGGCACAAGCTGGCGTTGACCCTCGGCGGCAGCGGTGGCAATCCTGATATCTACATACTCGAACTGGCGACCCAGGAGCTGACGCGCATCACCGACGATCCGGCGATCGATACCGAACCGGAGTGGGCGCCGGACGGGCGCACGCTGTATTTCACCTCCGACCGTGCCGGCTCGCCGCAGATCTACCAGACCGCAGTGACCGGGGGCGCACACCCGAAGCGCATCACCTTCGGCGGGAACTACAACGCCCGGCCGCGGGTGTCGCCGGATGGCACCCAGCTCGCCATGGTAACGCTCGACAACGGCCACTACCGCATCGCAGTCCAGGACCTCTCGACCGGCACGGTGCGCGTGCTGTCGCACGGGCAACTGGACGAGTCACCGAGTTTCGCCCCCAATGGCGCTACACTTATCTATTCGGAGCGCGAGGGCGAGCGCGGCGCGTTGGCGACGGTTTCGATCGATGGCCTGACGGGCATGCGGCTGAAGTCGCAGCAGGGTGAGGTGCAGGAGCCGGCATGGGCGCCGTTCAGCCCGTGAGAACTGCTGTGCGGCGGGACAGTTCTGGAGGACGTGGAATGGCGGAGAAGCTGTCGATGGGCCGGGTGACGGCCGTCATGCTGCTGGCGGCGGCCTTGAGTCTCACCGCCTGCGCGAGCAAGCCGGGGGCCAAGCCGGAAGCGGGTACGCCTGCGTCCAACGCGGCCGCAGCGGGAGCCGAGGGCGCCGGCGCCGCGGGGGCGGCTGCGAGCACGGGCGGCGCGGAGGAGGAGGCTGCCGGACCGCAGGCCGGCCTGCTCGCGATACGCGTGGTGTATTTCGATTTCGACAGCGCCGAGATCAAGGGTCAGGGCGTCGAGGTGGTGGCCGCGCATGCGAAATACCTGGCCGCCAACCCGGGCACGCGTGTGCGTCTCGAGGGCCACACCGACGAGCGCGGCTCGCGCGAGTACAACATCGGCCTGGGCGAGCGCCGCGCACAGTCGGTGCGCCGCGCCATGCTGCTGCAAGGCGCCGCGGACGCGCAGATCTCCACGGTGAGCTACGGCGAGGAGCGTCCGGCCGCGCCGGGGCACGACGAGGCGGCCTGGGCCAAGAACCGGCGTGTGGAGATCGTCTACCTGGCCTCGGCCCCCGCACCGAAGCAATAGCGTGCCGTCATGGAGTGCAAACACAGCGGGCAAGAGACGGCCAGGCGCATGAGAGGGTGGGCCTGGTTGCTGGCGGCGGTGGCTGCGACGCTCGCGGGGTGCGCCAGCACACCGAGCGAGCAGGATCCGGTGCAGCAGAAGCTCAACGAGCTCGATGCGCGCATGGCACGCATCGTCGCCAACCAGGTCAGCTTGTCGCAGCGTCTCGATGAGATCCAGAGCGGCATCCGCGAGCTGCAGGGCCGCATCGAGGAGATCGAGCACAACAACGAAGTGGCAGCCAAGCGCCAGCGCGACCTGTATGGCGATCTGGACCGACGCATCGCGGCCCTCGGCGGACCCGCGGCGGGTGCCACGACGGCGGGCGGCGGCGCCGCCACGGGCGGTGGCACAACAGGCAGCGGTGCCGCGGGCGGCGCTGCGGGCGGTGCCGCCACCGCGGGCGCGGCGACCGGCGGCGGCGCGGCGGCCGGCAGTGCGGCCGCAGGCGAGGGAGGGACCGACGCGGCCGGAAGCGCCGGGCCTTCCTCGGTCGAGCAGGCGGTGTACACGCAGGCGTTCGATGCCCTCAAGGCGGGGAGCTACTCGGTCGCGATCACGGGATTCAAGGGCTTTCTCGGCAGCTATCCGTCGAGTCCGCTGGCGGAGAACGCGCAGTACTGGCTGGGCGAGGCGTACTACGTGAACCGCGAGTACGAATCGGCCGCCGGCGCCTTCCGCACGGTGCTGAAGAAGTGGCCGGACTCGCGCCGGGCGCCGGACGCGCTGCTCAAGCTCGGCTTCGCGCAACTCCAGCAGAAGCAGGTCCCGGCTGCCCGCGCGACCCTCGAGGAAGTGACCAAGAAGTATCCAGGGACCGATTCCGCCAGACTCGCGGCCGAGCGTCTGGCCCGCATTCCCCCGCCAACCGCGCAATAGCCCGGCTGCGCGGCTGGGGTGCGAGCGTCGCGAGAGGAGCCCGCAGAGCGTGACGCGCCTGAAAATCACGGAGATCTTCCATTCGTTGCAAGGGGAAGCCGACACAGTCGGCGTGCCCACGGTATTCGTGCGCCTCACCGGGTGCCCGCTGCGATGTCAGTACTGTGATACCGCCTACGCGTTTCACGGCGGAGAGTGGTGGGACATCGGGGCGATCCTGGCGCGGGTAGAGGAGTTTGCGACGCGGTACGTGTGCGTGACCGGCGGCGAGCCGCTCGCACAGAAGGGTTGCGCCGAGCTGCTGACCCGGCTGTGTGATGCGGGGCTGCGCGTGTCGCTGGAGACCAGCGGCGCTATGTCACTCGCGGATGTCGACGAGCGGGTGATCAAGGTCGTCGATATCAAGACGCCCGGCTCGGGTGAAGAGCGCCGCAATCGCTACGAGGAGCTGGCGCGTCTTAAGCCGCAGGATCTGGTGAAGTTCGTCATCTGCGATCGCAGCGACTACGAGTGGAGCCGCGGGAGGTTGCCGCAGCTGGCGCTGCCGAGCGGCTGCACGGTGCTGTTCTCGCCGAGCTACGGACAGCTCGGAGGGCGCGAGCTGGCTGACTGGATTCTCGCAGACCGCCTGCCGGTTCGCTTCCAGATCCAGCTGCACAAGTACCTCTGGGGCGACGTGCCGGGACGGTAGCGAGGGCCCATGGGCGCATCGTCTGCCGTGGTGTTGTTGTCCGGGGGTCTCGACTCGGCCACGGCCCTGGCCATCGCCCGCGAGCAGGGTTTCATCTGTTATGCACTGTCGGTGGACTACGGGCAGCGTCACGCCTCCGAGCTCGAAGCGGCGCGGCGCGTGGCACGAGACGGTGGCGCGCGTGAGCACCGCATCATGCGGGTCGACCTCGCCGGCATCGGGGGCTCGGCGTTGACCGACCCGGCCATCGCGGTTCCGCAGGAGCCTACCACCGGCGTACCGGTTACCTACGTTCCGGCACGCAACAGCATCATGCTGTCGCTCGGGCTCGCCTGGGCGGAGGTGCTCGGGGCCCGGGATCTGTTCATCGGTGTCAACGTTCTCGACTCGAGCGGTTACCCGGACTGCCGGCCGGAATTCATAGCTGCCTTCGGCGCGCTCGCGGCGCTCGCCACCAAAGCCGGCGTAGAGGGCCATCCCTGCCGGATACACACGCCGCTGATCCGCTGGAGCAAGGCCGAAATCATCCGCACGGGCACACGGCTCGGAGTCGATTACGCGCAGACCGTGTCCTGCTACCAGGCCGACGCCCAGGGACGCGCCTGCGGCCGCTGCGATTCGTGCCGGCTGCGGCGCGCGGGCTTTTCCGCCGCGGGACTGCCCGATCCGACCCGCTACCAGAGCCTGTAGTATCATGCCGCGCCCGCGCGGCAGCCCGTCCTCCGGACCCCCGAGGTGCTCAGGTGAATTGCGGTGGGGCGTTAGCTCAGTCGGTAGAGCATCGGACTTTTAATCCGCTGGTCGACGGTTCGATTCCGTCACGCCCCATATAAATCAATAACTTACAATGGCGCGATGACAAGAATAAAAATTCGGTGCACACTCGGTGCAATCCGTGCTGCTCCACGCCACTCGGATTTGCACGCATGGCCTCCATCCAGCGCATCGTCTCGCCACTCACCGGTGAAGTCGCGTACCGCGTCCAAGTTCGGCGCAAAGGGCGGTCTCCGGAATCGGCCAGCTTCCCCAATCGCAAGGAGGCCTTGGCGTGGGCCGAGTCGCTTGAGGCTGCGATTCGCGAGGGCAGGCACTTCCCGCACGCGGCAGCCAAGCGGACGAGTTTCGATGCGCTCGCCAAGGATTACTCCGAGACGGTCCTGGCGGAGTTCGATGTGAAGGAGCGGCGGACGCGCGAGCGCCAGCTCGGGTGGTGGTCGCAGCAGTTTGCGGGTCTCTCGCTCGCGGAAATCACAGCCGACCGCATCTCCAAGACGCGTGACCAGCTCGCCGCCGAGACGTACAACCGTAGCCGCCCACAGAAGCAGCCGGATAGGGGCGCGGGGAGGGCACTGCCTAACGAATATCGCCGCTCAGGCGCGACCGTGAATCGTTACATCGCGGCCCTATCGCATGCCCTTAGCTTTGCGGTGAAGGAGCGGAGGCTGCTCGAGCGCAACCCGGTGAGCGATATCCGGCGCAAGCCCGAGCCACGCGGCCGCACAAGGTTTCTCTCCGATGACGACCGCACCAGGCTGCTCAAGGAATGCGCAGAGTCGCTTTGGCCCGCACTGCACACGCTCGTGCTGCTGGCGATCACGACGGGCGCCCGAAAGGGCGAGCTGATCCGCCTCAAATGGGCCGATGTAGACTTGAAAACAGGCCGCGCCCAGGTGAATGAGACGAAGAACGACGAGCCCCGCACGCTTCCGCTCGCTGGTAAGGCGCTGGAGGCCCTGCGAGCGCTGAGGCTGCAAGACTCGGCGCGCAGCGAATACGTGTTTCCACAGCCCTCTGGCCTACCCGGGCCGTATGAGCACTTCGACGCGCATTGGTACGTGGCGCTCAAAGCGGCCGGCATCGAGGATTTTCATTTTCACGACCTGCGCCACACCACGGCTTCAATGCTTGCCGCGCAGGGTGCCTCGCTGCTTGAAATCGCCGACGTGCTGGGACACAAAACGCTCGCCATGGTGAAGCGTTACTCGCATCTCGTCGTCGATCACAAAGCGAAGGTCATCGAGAAGATGATCGCGGCTAAGGGCCTGTAAGAAAGCATGATCCAGGGGATCCGCGGCAACTCCTGGTCAGCGGCAGGAGGCGGCCATGACCGGCCACTGACACTCGCCTCACGCATCGCTCGGAACCGGTCATTAGCATGTTGAAGGCGTAGCGAGAGAGCTGCGTTGCTCTTTACCGACCGCACGCGCATCCTTTGTCATTCGTTCGGGCCCGCGCCCGAGTGAGTTCTAAACGAATCCGAACTGCAACCATTCAAGGGGGATCTCGCTATGAAACAGGCTCTCGCACTCGTCCTGCTTGGGGCGATTTTCGTTGCCGGTTCTGCATACGCTGCAGACCCGATCGTCGGCACCTGGACGCTCAATGTTGCAAAGTCTAAGTTCGACCCAGGGCCAGCACCAAAGGCCGGTACGCGCGTTTATACCGAATCCGCAGGGTTGTACACGCTCGATCAGAAGATCACGGGCGCGGACGGCAAGGTAAACTCGCTGCACGTGCAGTACCGGGACGGTCAGGAGGTAAAGAACGAGGGCGGGCCTTCCACTGTTGCGAAGAAAGTGAATCCCAATACCTGGGATTTCGACGTCAAGATGGACGGCAAGGTAGTCGGCCATGTGCATCGCGTCGTATCAGCCGACGGCAAGATACTAACTGTGCACAACACCGGTCAGCAAGGGAACAACCCTGCAGCTGACGATACTATGGTGTTTGACAAGCAGTAGCGTCGCGGCCGAACGCGCACATGGAAGTGCGCGCCGCGCTTAGCTTCGCGGTGTTATCGACCGCCGGGCCATGTCGCTATCGGCCAGGAGCGGTCGTCGGCGACGACCTCTTTGATTTCTGCAAAGCGGACAGCGAACCGGCGTCGCGTTGCCGCCTTGCGCCGTTGTAGGATCTACAGGCCCAGCACCTGCGTAGCTGATTGTCTCGTGGGGGAATCATGAAGCGAGTGTTGACCCGTGGCCTGAGTGGCGCGCTGCTCCTCACCTCTCCCTTGCCGGCGATGGCCGAAACCAGCCACGAGCAGCTAGTGAACCTGGCGCAGGATTACGTGTATACGAGTGCCCGCATCCACCCGACCCTCGCCACCGAACTCGGAATTCCGGGCCATGACGGCGAGCTGGAGATGCGCAGCGAGGCTTGGCGTGCGGCCGACGTCACCCGGCACCAGCAGTGGCTGGCGCGCCTCGACGCCATCACGGCCGGCTTCACGCCCGACACCGCGATGGTCGATCGCGACGACGCGCGGCTGCTCAGGGCGGAGCTGACGCGCGATCTCAACCATCTGCTGGTCTACCAAGAGGATCGCAAGGACTACAGTGCCCCCGGCAACACCGTGGTCCAAGCCGTGTTCACCCAGTTCGAGCACCTCCCGGTGCCGGGGCGCGATGACGCCACGGCGGCGGACCAGCGACGCGCCTGGGCCGACATCACGCGCCGGCTAAGGCTCACCCCCGCGTACATCACGGCGTATCGCAGCCTGGTCACCATGCCGTGCCACCTTTTCGGCGTCGTCGGTTCCAAGGAGCTTGCCGGGGCACCGGAGTTCCTGAGCGGGGCGCTCAGCGATGCCGCGCGCACCCAGCTTGGTGAGCACTCCGCCGACTACGCGGAGTTCCTCAAGGCACGTGACGGCGCGCTCAGGTCGATAGCGGACCTAAAGGGGTACATCGAAGCCCACGCGGGCGAGTGGCCCGAGAACTATGCCATGGGGCGTGAGGCCTACGATCGCATGCTCAAGGAGGAGCAGCTCCTACCGTTTAACGGACACGACGTCGTGCGCATGGGCGAGGACGAACTGGCGCACGGCTGGGCGGAAGAGGCGTGGCTGCAGGACCTCGCGCGCCGCTCTGGGGTGGCGCTCGGCGCTCCGAGCGGTGGTGGGCTCGCCCCAGGCGGGCCAGCGCTCATCGGCTACTACCGAGAGCGCATCGCCGAGCTTAGCAAGTTCGTCACCGACGCCAACGTGGTCACTATCCCGTCCTGGCTCGGGACCATGGAGATCGTCGAGACGCCCTTGTTCCTGCAACCGGTGTCCCCGGGCGCCTCCATGAATCCGCCGCGGCTGTTCGATCGCTCGACCATGGGCTACTACTACATCACCCCGCCGAAATCGCTAGAGGAGGCGGCCGCGCGCCTGGACATGAACGTGGATTTCGATCGCGATCGCATCCTCGCGACCGCGGCGCACGAGGCGCTGCCCGGGCACTTCATGCAGCTATCCATCGCAAAGCGTCACCCTGACTTCATCCGCAAGATTCAGTTCAGTAACTCGTTCGCAGAAGGCTGGGCGTTCTACGGCGAGGAAATGTTCGTGCGTCTCGGCTTATACGGGGAGCGGCTCGACGGACGGCTGATGACGGCGCGCTGGGAGCGGGTGCGTGGTGCGCGCGCAATCTGCGACTTCAGACTGGCAAGCGGCGAGTGGACCTACCCTCAGGGTGCGGAGTTCTTTGCGCGCGAAACCGGCTTCACCAAGGAGCAGGCTGAAGCCTCAGTGGCCATGATCGCCGAAGACCCTGGCTACGTTATCGCCTATACCGTCGGCCGCCAGCAGATCGAGCTGCTGCTAGCCGAGTACCTGCGGCGCATGCAGGGCAAGGGCTCGCTGCGCGACTTCCACGATCGCCTCCTGTCCTATGGCACGACTCCTCTGGCGATTGTCGGACCGGAGCTGCTCGCCGACCTCGACAAACCGACAAGCACGGTGCGAGCCGCGGCGAACTACTAGTCAGACCACCCGCCGAGGAATGACGGCTCTGGCGGAGTGAATCAGGCGGCTCCCGGCCAATAGACGACATCGGGTCAGATCCCTCAGAAATCCACATAGCAGTCATTCGAGTGTGCGCTGTAGCGATGCTCAGACGGCTCATTTAACCGGCACCGAGATGTCCTCGGCGGCAACAATCTGCCATTGGCCGTTGCGACGAATCCAGGTGTCGAGCCAAACGAAATGACCCTTCTTGCCGCCCTTGCGAGTCCACGTCTCGCTACCCTGCACAACCGCTGCATTACCAAAGAACCGTACGTGAGCGTAGTCCAAATGATTCGATAGGAAATCGCCGGGCCCTTCCGCAGCGTCGGCAACCGCCCGGGCTTTATCCCACACTTCACCGTCGAATACCCACACACAATCCTCTGCGAGAATTCGCTTTACAACAGACGCATCGCTGGTCGCTACGCTTTCGGCCCACTCGGCCTCACTTGCCATGATGTATCGCTCCGCCTCAGCACGGGAATACGCGTCGCCCGCCAGCGTCGCGGCCGGTGATAGAGAAGCAAGACCAACGAGACCAACGCTCACTGCTGCCTTCAGAATGTTCATGGGTTGTTCCCAATCGGGTTGTGGTTCTTATCCATGGTAGCCTGCCAGCAGACCGTCGCTGAGCGGCCTATTCTGTTGAAAAACTACTGAACGTTGCTGGTCTTTCAAGGTCTTAGATCCTAAGACCGGCGGGAGGGAGAGCACCGGAATGATGGGACAGCACAGCGGCAATCAACAGCGGCTGTTTTACTCCTTCAACCTCGATGAGCACGTCCCCGCGGACCATCTTCTCCGCGCCATCGATCGATTTCTTGACCTCGCCGATCTGCGTCAACATCTCGCCCCGTTTTACAGCCACACAGGCCGCCCTTCGGTGGATCCGGAGCTCATGGTGCGGATGCTGTTGGTCGGATATTGCTTCGGGATCCGCTCCGAGCGGCGCTTGTGCGAGGAAGTGCACCTCAACCTCGCCTATCGCTGGTTCTGTCGGCTCGGACTTCAAGACAGTGTTCCCGATCACTCGAGCTTCTCAAAGAACCGCCATGGCCGATTCCGCGAGAGCGACGTGTTCCGGCGCGTGTTCGAGGGAGTCGTGCGTCGCTGCATGTCGGAAGGACTGGTACGCGGCGAAGGCTTTGCCGTCGACGCGAGCATCGTCAAGGCCGATGCCAACCGACGTCGTGGCGTTCCCAGTGAACAACCGATCGACTGGACCGATCCGGCTCTTGGCACGCGCGCCGTACAGGAGTACCTGCAGGGGCTCGAACAGGAAGGCCAGATCGGCGCGACGCCGAAGAACATCTCCCTCACGGACCCGGCGGCGCGCTGGACAGCCGCTCCTGGATGCCCGGCGTTCTTTGCTTACTCAACCAACTACCTGGTCGATGTCCACGCGGGGGTCATCGTCGATGTCGAAGCGACCTCGGCGCATCGGATCGAGGAGAACAACGCGACCCAGACCATGATCGAGCGGGTTGAAGAGCGCTTTGGACTCAAGCCCTCTCACCTGATCGCCGACACGGCCTACGGCACCGCCCCGATGCTCGACTGGCTCGTCAATGACAAGCAGATTGAACCCCATATCCCAGTCTGGGAGAAGTGGAGACGCGAGGACGGCACGTTCTCGAACAGCGACTTTACGTGGGACGAGGAAGCCGACGAGTACCGTTGCCCGCAGGGGCGCCCGCTTCGCCGCGAGTGGCGCTCCTTCCGCAGCCCCCGCACGCACATCACCAAAGCCGACACGATCATCTACCGGTCTCGATACGGCGACTGCGCGAGCTGCCCGCTCAAGTCCCGGTGCTGCCCGAAGACGCCGTTCCGCAAAATCGCTCGCAGCGTGCATGAAGCGGCGCGCAGCGTTGCCCGTGCACTGGCCCAGACGGCTCGATATCACCAGTCGCGCAGGGACCGAAAGAAGGTCGAGGTGCTGTTCGCC
>DASPPI010000102.1:0-2549 GCA_035625615.1 Steroidobacteraceae bacterium
GATTCGCCCACGGCTTCCGCATAGCGGCGCAGGTGACCGCGCACGTAGACATCCGCGCCCAGTGCGGCGAAGTCTTCCGCCTCGAGCGCCTGCAGCACGCGTGCATCCACGTGCAGCTTCTCCGCGACCTGCAGCAGCGCGAGGCCCTTCTTCTCACGTGCGGCGCGCAGCCGCGCGCCGATGCCGCGGACCGGGTCGCCGCCAGCGTCACTGCTCATAGCCGTCAGCCCGGGTTGCGATCGAGCCCGGCCAGGGCGCGCGCCTGGGGGGTGTCGGGGAAATCGAGCTGCAGTTTCCGCGCGTAGCGTTGCGCGGCCAGACGGTCCCCCTGAGCACGCGCGACCCGCACCCCGAGGAGCAGCAGGTCGGGCGTTGCCTCGTAGGTGCCGAGGAACGCGTCGATCCCGGTGCGCGCGGCGGCGAGCTCATTGAGCTGGAATTGCAGCGTGGCGAGCTGGAACGCGGCTTCGGCGAAATTCGGTTTCAGCTGCAGCGCGCGCACGAAGTCGGCGCGCGCCTCCTCGTCGCGCTTGGCCGCGCGCAGGCATACGCCGGCGTTCGTGTAGGCGACCTCGGGAGTCGGGTACAGCGGGTTGGTCGCTGCCTCGAGGAAACGCTTCACGCCGTCGTCGGTGCGCCCCACCTGGCACAGGTACACCGCGTAGTTGTTGATGACCTTGGGGTCCTTCGGCGCCAGCCGCAGCGCCGCGCGGAACTCGGCGTCCGCCTTGTCCTTCTCGCCCATGCGCTCGTACAGCATGGCGCGCGCGCTGCGCACATCGGGGTTGTCCGGATCCTGGCTGTAGGCCCGGTCGAGCTTCTCCTTGGCGCGCGCCAGGTCGCCCTGGTTCATGTAGGCGACGCCGAGCTGCACGTTGTAGGTGGCCGCCTCGCGCTGCTTGGCCGCCTTCTGCTGTGCCTTGCTGCTGACGCAGCCGGCCAACAGCAGCGCGGCCAGCACGCCGCAGGCCGCGAGGAGCGCCCGGGCGCGAGCGCCGGTGAACCTGTGTTGCTTGCTCATGGGTGAACTGCGACGCCGAAAACCTTGTTGCCGAGACGCACGGTGGTGCGATCGATGACGCGCCCGGCCAGCTGTCCGCAGGCGGCATCGATGTCGTCGCCGCGCGTGCGCCGGATGGTGGCGAGCAGGCCGCGCTGCAGCAGCTCGTCGCGAAAGCGCTCGATGGCCGCTGCGGGGGAGCGACGGTAGCGCGTGCCCGGAAAGGGATTGAAGGGGATGAGATTCACCTTGGCCGGGTGGCCCTTGAGCAGCCGCGTCAGCGCACGCGCCTGCGCCGGCGAGTCGTTCACGCCCGCGAGCATGACGTACTCGAACGTCACGCTGCGGCCGTTTTGCTCGTCGAGGTAGTGCCAGCAGGCCGCGAGCAGCTCGGCGATCGGATGCTTGCGGTTGATCGGCACCAGCTCGTTGCGCAGCGCATCGTCCGGGGCATGCAGCGACACCGCCAGTGCGACGTTGCTCATGCGCGCCAGCCGGTAGATCTGCGGCACCAGCCCCGAGGTCGACAGCGTCACACGGCGCCGTGACAGGTCGAAGCCGAAATCGTCCAGCAGGATGCTGAGGGCCGGCACGACGTTGCGCAGGTTGGCGAGCGGCTCGCCCATGCCCATGAGCACGACGTTGGTGACCTGCCGCTCGGCGCCCGACGCCGCCGCAGCTGCCGCGGCTTCGCCCGCCGGGACGGGCGGCGCGGCGCGCCCGAGCTCGCGCACCGCCAGCCACACCTGACCGACGATCTCGGCGGTGCTGAGGTTGCGATTGAAGCCCTGCTGGGCGGTCGAGCAGAACGAGCAATCGAGCGCACAGCCGACCTGCGAGGATATGCACAGCGTACCGCGATCGGGCTCGGGGATGAACACCATCTCGTAGGCCTGGGAAGCGTCGGCCTTGAGCAGCCACTTGCAGGTGCCGTCGGCCGAACGCCGTAGCGCGAGGACCTCCGGTGCACGCACCTCGGCGGCGGCGGCGAGCCGTGCGCGCAGGTCCTTCGCCAAGTCGGTCATGTCGGCGAAGGAGCCGCTGCCGCGCTTGTAGATCCAGTTCATGAGCTGGCGGGCGCGAAACGGCTTGCTGCCGAGCTGCGCCACCAGCGCTTCCAGCGCCGGGCGCGTCAGTCCCAGCAGGTTGGTGCGCTCAGGAGTCAGGGCAGCCATAGGGCGCGCGCGCCTCAGGCGCGCGGGTGCAGCTCCGTGGTGCTGAAGAAGTAGGCGATCTCGCGCACCGCCGTCTCCGGCGCGTCCGAGCCATGCACCACGTTCTGCTCGATGCTCGTGGCAAGATCGGCGCGGATGGTTCCGGGAGCGGCCTTGGCCGGATCGGTTGCACCCATGATCTCGCGGTTGCGCGCGATGGCGCTCTCGCCTTCCAGCACCTGCACCATCACCGGCCCTGAGCTCATGTAGCGCACCAGGTCCCTGAAGAACGGACGCTCCCGGTGCACGGCGTAGAAGCCCTCGGCTTCGCGCTGCGACAGATGCAGCATGCGTGCGGCAATGATCGACAGGCCGGCCTGCTCGAAGCGCCGATA
>DASPPI010000103.1:0-6972 GCA_035625615.1 Steroidobacteraceae bacterium
TTCCACGAGCGCCCGGTGTTCGGCTTTCAGGGACACCCCGAGGCGAGTCCCGGCCCGCATGACCTGAGGCCGCTGTTCGAGCGCTTCAATCACTTCATGCTGCGCCGCCTGCAGGCGCAGCTGAAGGTCGCCGAGCAGAACATGCGCCGCCAGCAGGCGGGCGCACGCTGAAGCAGTGCCCAAGCGCACTGACATCCACAGCATCCTGATCATCGGTGCCGGCCCGATCGTCATCGGGCAGGCGTGCGAGTTCGACTACTCGGGCGCCCAGGCCTGCAAAGCGCTGCGCGAGGAGGGCTACCGGATCGTTCTGGTCAACTCCAATCCCGCCACCATCATGACCGACCCGGAGATGGCCGATGCCATTTACATCGAGCCGGTCAACGCCCGCACGCTCGCCCGCATCATCGAGAAGGAGCGCCCCGATGCGCTGCTGCCGACGATGGGAGGACAGACCGCGCTCAACACCGCGCTCGACCTGGTGCGCGAGGGGGTGCTCGAGAAGTACGAGGTCGAGCTGATCGCCGCCTCCCGGGCCGCCATCGACATGGCCGAGGACCGCGAGCTGTTCCGCAACGCCATGCGCGAGATCGGGCTCGCGACGCCGCAGTCGCAGATCGCGCGCAGTCTCGATGAGGGACTGGCGATCGCCGGCGAGATCGGCTACCCGGTGGTCGTGCGTCCGTCCTTCACCCTCGGCGGCAGCGGCGGGGGCATCGCCTACAACCGCGAGGAGCTCGAGGACATCGTAGCGCGCGGGCTCGATGCCTCTCCGACCGGCGAGGTGCTGCTCGAGGAGTCGGTGATCGGCTGGAAAGAGTTCGAGATGGAGGTGGTGCGCGACCGCAAGGACAACTGCATCATCGTCTGCTCGATCGAGAACCTCGACCCCATGGGCGTGCATACCGGCGACTCGATCACCCTCGCACCTGCTCTGACTCTCACCGACAAGGAATACCAGCGCATGCGCGATGCGGCGGTGGCGGTGCTGCGCAAGATCGGCGTCGACACCGGCGGCTCGAACGTGCAGTTCGCCGTGAACCCCGAGGACGGGCGGCTGTTGATCATCGAGATGAATCCGCGCGTGTCGCGCTCCTCGGCCCTCGCCTCCAAGGCGACCGGCTTCCCGATTGCCAAGATCGCCGCCAAGCTCGCCGTGGGTTATACGCTCGATGAGCTCAAGAACGACATCACCGGGGGAGCCACTCCGGCCTCGTTCGAGCCCTCAATCGACTACGTCGTCACCAAGATCCCGCGGTTCACCTTCGAGAAATTCCCCGCCGCCAACGACCGCCTGACGACGCAGATGAAATCCGTCGGCGAGGTGATGGCCATCGGCCGCACGTTCCAGGAGTCGCTGCAGAAGGCCTTGCGGGGACTCGAGACCGGCCTCGATGGTCTCAGCTCTCAGCTCGTCATGCCGCTCTCGGATGAGGACCGCGACCGGCTGGCGCACGAGCTGCGCGCCCCCGGCGCGAACCGCCTGCTGTACGTGGCGGACGCGTTCCGCGCGGGCTGGCCGCTGACGCGCATCGCCGAGCTCACGCGCATCGATCCGTGGTTCCTGGCGCAGCTCGAGCAGCTCGTGAAGCAGGAAGCGCAGGTGCGCGCGGAGGGGCTCGGGGCCTTGAGCGCTGAGCGGCTGCGCCTGCTCAAGCGCCAGGGCTTCTCCGACAGCCGCCTGGCGAAGCTGGTCGACATGCCGGAGAAGGCGATCCGCGACAAGCGTCACGAGCTCGGCGTGCGGCCGGTCTACAAGCGCGTCGATACCTGCGCGGCGGAGTTCGCCACCTCCACCGCCTACCTCTACTCGACCTACGAGGAGGAGTGCGAGGCAGCCCCCACCACACGGCGCAAGGTCATGATCCTCGGTGGCGGCCCCAACCGCATCGGCCAGGGCATCGAGTTCGACTACTGCTGCGTGCACGCCGCGCTGCAGCTGCGCGAGGACGGCTTCGAGACCATCATGGTCAACTGCAATCCGGAGACCGTCTCGACCGATTACGACACCTCCGACCGGCTGTACTTCGAGCCGCTGACCCTCGAGGACGTGCTCGAGATCCTGGCCGTGGAGAAGCCCGAAGGGGTCATCGTGCAGTTCGGCGGTCAGACGCCGCTCAAGCTGTCGCGGGCGCTGGAGGCGGCGGGTGCCCCGATCATCGGCACCTCACCCGACTCGATCGACATTGCCGAGGACCGCGAGCGCTTCCAGGCGCTGGTGCGCAAGCTCGGACTCAAGCAGCCGGCCAACGCCACGGCGCGCACCGAGGAGCAGGCCGTGCAGCTCGCCCGGGAAGTGGGTTTCCCGCTCATCGTCCGCCCCTCGTACGTGCTCGGCGGGCGGGCCATGGAAGTGGTGTTCAACGAGGAGGACCTGCGCACCTACATGAACCACGCGGTCGAGGTGTCGAACGACAGCCCGGTGCTGCTCGATCGCTTCCTCGACGTCGCCATCGAGGTCGACGTCGATGCGGTGTGCGACGGTGAGGACGTGCTGATCGGCGGCATCATGGAGCACATCGAGCAGGCCGGGGTGCACTCGGGGGACTCGGGCTGCTCGCTGCCGCCGAACAGTCTGTCGCGCGAAGTGCAGTCGGATCTGCGCGAGCAGACGCGCCGGCTCGCCCGCGCGCTCAATGTCGTGGGTCTCATGAACGTGCAGTTCGCGATCCAGGCGGGCGTCATCTACGTGCTCGAGGTCAATCCGCGCGCCTCACGCACCGTCCCGTTCGTCTCCAAGGCGACGGGGCTCCCGCTCGCCAAGATCGCCGCGCGCCTGATGACCGGCCGCAAGCTCAAGCAGCTGGTGGGCGCCATCGAGCGCGTGCCGGGCTACTACTCGGTGAAGGAGGCGGTGTTTCCGTTCATCAAGTTCCCCGAGGCTGACCCGATTCTGGGTCCGGAGATGAAGTCGACCGGCGAGGTGATGGGCACCGGCCGCACCTTCGGGGAAGCCTATGCCAAGGCGCAGACCGCCTCCGGCGTCGTGCTGCCGCGCCAGGGGGTGTGCTTCATCAGCGTGCGCGACCGGGACAAGCCGCCCGCGGTCCAGCTGGCGAAGAAGCTCATCGAGCGCGGCTTCGAGGTGCTGGCGACCGAGGGCACGGCGCAGGCGCTCAGCGCCGCCGGCGTCGCCTGCCGCCGCGTGAACAAGGTGCGCGACGGCCGCCCGCACATCGTCGACATGATTAAGAACGACGAGATCGACCTCATCGTCAACACGACCGAAGGCAAGCTCGCCATTCGCGAATCGAACTCCATTCGCCGCGAGGCCGTACACCGCCGCGTCACCTACTACACCACGATCGCTGCGGGCCTCGCGACCTGCGAGGCCCTTGATCACCTCGACGAGGTGGAGGTGAACCGCCTGCAGGATCTGCACAACGAGGCGCTCGGGGCATGAAGCATCCGATGACCCTGCGGGGCGCCGAGGCGCTGCGTGCCGAGCTCAAGCGGCTGAAATCCGAAGCCCGCCCCAGCATCGTCAAGGCGATCGCCGAGGCGCGCGGACACGGCGACCTGTCGGAGAACGCCGAGTATCACGCGGCGCGCGAGCAGCAGGGATTCATCGAGGGCCGTATCAGGGAGATCGAGCACAAGCTCGCCAACGCCCAGGTGATCGACCCGGCGCGGGTACCCAACACGGGCAAGGTGGTGTTCGGGGCGCAGGTGGAGCTGGAGGACCAGGCGGACGGCGTGCGGGTGGTGTACCAGGTGGTGGGCGAGGACGAGGCGGATATCCGCGCCGGACGCATCTCGGTCACCTCGCCCATCGCCCGGGCGGTGGTCGGCAAGTCCGAGGGCGAGCTGGTCGAGGTGGCCACCCCGGGTGGCACGCGCTCTTACGAGATCATCGCAGTGCGCTGCGGCTAGCGGTCCGGGATGAGGATGCGCGGCAGATCGCTGCGCGGGCGATAGAGCACGGCCACGTTCCCGATGCGGTGCACGAGCGCGCTGCCGGTCCGCTGCGCGAGTGCGGCAAACAGCTGATCCCGCGCCTCACGACCGCCGGCCGCTTTCACCTTGATGAGCTCGTGCGCGTCCAGGGCGCGCGCGGTTTCGGCCGCGACGGCCGCGCTCAGCCCGGCGCTGCCGAGCCGCACCACGGGTTTCAGGGCATGTGCGAGTCCGCGCAGGTGCCTGCGCTGAGGCTCGGTCAACGGCGGCGCCGGCCGCGTGCCGCTGTCGTGGGCAGCATCTTTCATTGATGCCATTCTATGAGGAACTTATGCGCGGCCGGCGCTCACTAAAATCATGACGCGGCGTTCCAGGAGCAGCGAGCGGTGGCTGCGGGAGCATTTCGCCGATCCCTTCGTGCAGCGCGCCCAGGCCGAAGGCCGCCGCTCGCGGGCCGTCTTCAAGCTCGAGGAGATCGATCGGCGCGAGCGGCTGCTCAGGCCCGGTGCCGTCTGCCTGGATCTCGGCGCAGCCCCGGGCGCCTGGAGCGAGTACGCCCGCCAGCGCGTGGGCCGGCAGGGGCGGGTGGTCGCGACCGACATCCTGCCCATGACCGCCTTGCCGGGCGTGGAGTTCGTCCGGGGCGACTTCAGGGAGGCGGAAATCTTCAATCGGATCCTGAGCTTGCTGCCCGAGCGGCCCGTGGACGTGGTGCTGTCCGATATGGCGCCGAACCTGAGCGGGGTCGACGTCATCGACCAGCCGCGCTCGATCTACCTCGCCGAGCTGGCCCTCGAGATGGCCGGGCGCGTCTTGAAGCCGGGCGGTCATGCCCTGATCAAGCTCTTTCAGGGCGCCGGTTTCCCGGAGCTGGTGCAGGGAACGCGCAGGAGGTTCACCCGGGTGAGGCTGGTGAAGCCGGGTGCCTCGCGCTCCCGTAGCCCGGAGATCTATTTGCTGGCCATGCAGTTTCGCTTGGTGTAGGTTGTTTTCAGCCGCTCGACGGCGCTCCGCGCAAAAGGACGGAAGTCTTTGAACGATTTGACAAAGAACATCCTGCTGTGGGTGGTCATCGTGCTGGTGCTGCTGGCGGTCTTCAGCCGCTACATGCCCACCGTCGGCCAGCCGCAGGACATCTATTACTCCACCTTTCTCGATGACGTGAAGAGCGACCGCGTCGATACCGTCGTCCTGCAGGGCGACATGATCTACGGCACGCGCAAGGACAAGACGACCTTCAAGACGCGCAATCCTGAGACGGACTACACGGCTCTCATCGGCGCGCTCGAGAGGGCGCACGTGCAGATCGAGTCGCGCGAGCCGAAGCAGCCGAACTTCATCGGTCAGCTGCTGCTGCAGATGGCGCCGGCGCTGCTGCTGATCCTGGTGTTCCTGTACATGCTGCGGCAGATGCAGGGTGCCTCCGGCGGCCGCGGCGCGATGTCTTTCGGCAAGAGCCGTGCACGCCTGCTGGGCGAGGATCAGGTGAACGTCACCTTCGCCGACGTGGCCGGCGTCGATGAGGCGAAGCAGGAGGTCGGCGAGATCGTCGACTTCCTGAAGGATCCGGGCAAGTTCCAGAAGCTCGGCGGCAAGATCCCCAAGGGCGTGCTCATGGTCGGCTCGCCGGGAACGGGCAAGACGCTGCTGGCGCGTGCCATTGCCGGCGAGGCGAAGGTGCCGTTCTTCACCATTTCCGGCTCCGATTTCGTCGAGATGTTCGTCGGCGTCGGCGCCTCGCGCGTGCGCGACATGTTCGAGCAGGCGAAGAAGCACGCCCCCTGCATCATCTTCATCGACGAGATCGATGCCGTCGGCCGCCACCGCGGCGCCGGGCTCGGCGGCGGCCACGACGAGCGCGAGCAGACGCTCAATCAGCTGCTGGTGGAGATGGACGGCTTCGAAGGCAACGAGGGCATCATCGTCATCGCGGCCACCAACCGCCCGGACGTGCTCGATCCGGCGCTGCTGCGGCCCGGGCGCTTCGACCGCCAGGTAGTGGTGCCGCTGCCCGACGTGCGCGGCCGCGAACAGATCCTGCGCGTGCACATGCGGCGCGTGCCGCTCGCCGATGACGTGAAGCCGTCGCTGATCGCCCGCGGCACACCCGGCTTCTCGGGCGCCGACCTCGCCAATCTGGTCAACGAGGCGGCGCTGTTCGCCGCGCGCGCCAACAAGCGCATCGTCGGCATGGACGAGTTCGAGCGCGCCAAGGACAAGATCATGATGGGCACCGAGCGGCGCTCCATGGTCATGAGCGAGGCGGAGAAGCGCATGACGGCCTATCACGAGGCCGGCCACGCGATCGTCGGCATGACCGTGCCCGAGCACGACCCGGTGTACAAGGTGACTATCATCCCGCGCGGCCGGGCGCTCGGCGTCACGCAGTTCCTCCCCGAGCAGGATCGCTACAGCTTCTCCAAGCGGCGGCTCGAGAGCGCGATCGCGACGCTGTTCGGCGGCCGCATCGCCGAGGAGCTGATCTTCGGTCCCGAGTCGGTCACCACGGGGGCCGCCAACGACATCGAGCGCGCCACCGAGCTCGCCCGCAACATGGTCACCAAGTGGGGTTTGTCGGACAAGCTGGGCCCGCTCACCTACTCCGAGGAGACCGGCGAGGTGTTCCTCGGCCGCAGCGTGACGCAGCACAAGCAGGTCTCGGATGTCACCGCGCACGCGATCGACGAGGAAGTGCGCCGCGTCATCGAGAGCAACTACCAGCGGGCGCGGGCGATCCTCACCGCCGCGCTCGACAAGCTGCACCTCATGGCGGATGCGCTCATGAAGTACGAGACCATCGACGAGGAGCAGCTGAAGGACATCATGGCGGGCAAGGCCCCGCAGCCGCCCCCAGGCTGGGACGACACCCTCTCGAACAAGCCGCCGCAGGCGCCGCCGGCGCCGGCGGGTGGGCCGGCCATACCGGCGGGACAGCACTGATCTCGGCCTGCGGGCCGCATGTCGCCGACGCCGGTAACGCTGCGCTGCGCGGATAAGACGCTCGATCTGAGCACCCCCGTGGTCATGGGAGTGCTGAATGTCACGCCCGACTCGTTCTCCGACGGCGGCCGCTTC
>DASPPI010000104.1:0-52271 GCA_035625615.1 Steroidobacteraceae bacterium
GAGCTCGAGGATGACGATCCCCGGCTGATGCAGCTGCAGCGCCCGCGGCAATCGCTCGCGCCCGCCCTCACTGGTCTCGCCGCTGACGCTGGCGTTGACGATCTGGTACCCGTAACCTTGTGACTGCAATCGCTGCGTGAGCAGCGCGACCCAACCCTGCTCCGCGCGCATTCCGAAGGCGGCGCTCAGGCTGTCGCCGAATACCAGGATGGTGCTGGGGGAGGCCACCGCGTTCTGGAGCGCGATGAACACCAACCCTACGCCCAGCGCCCAGGCGCAGATGACCCGCAGCCATGTTCTCAAAGCGGAGAACCTCTCCAAGCAGGTTAGCAGCCCGGAAGGTTCGCTGACCATTGTCGATGACGTGTCGCTCGCGATCGAGGCGGGCGAATCGGTGGCGGTGACCGGACCTTCGGGCGCGGGCAAGTCGACGTTGCTCGCGCTGCTGGCGGGGCTCGACCTGCCGACGCGCGGGCGGGTGCTGCTCGAGGGGCACGATCTCACTCAGCTCGATGAGGACGGCCGCGCGCGGCTGCGCGCCCAGCGCGTCGGATTCGTGTTCCAGTCCTTCCATCTGATCCCGGCGCTCACCGCGCTCGAGAACGTGATGCTGCCGCTCGAACTGGCAGCGCGCGCCGATGCACGGCGGACGGCCGCGGAGACCCTGGCCGGCGTGGGCCTGCGCGCGCGCACCGGACATTACCCGCGCCAGCTTTCGGGCGGAGAGCAGCAGCGTGTCGCCATCGCACGCGCCTTCGTCACGCGTCCGGCGGTGCTGTTCGCGGATGAGCCGACCGGCAACCTCGATACGGTCACCGGGGCGCGGGTCGGCGAGCTGTTGTTCGAGCTCAACGCCAGCGCGCACACCACGCTGGTTCTGGTCACCCACGATCGCGAGCTCGCCGCGCGCTGCGCGCGCGTGGTGCGCATGGAAGCCGGCCGCGCGCTATGAAGGCACTACGGCTCGCGCTGCGCACGCTGGCGCGCGAATGGCGCTCGGGCGAGCTCGGCGTGCTGCTGCTCGCGCTCACTGTCGCGGTCGCCGCCCTCACGGGCGTCGGCTTTCTGGTCGGCCGCATCGGTGCCGCGGTGGCGCTGCAGGCGACCGCCGTGCTGGCGGCCGATATCCGCCTCGGCTCTCCGCAGCCGCTGAATGAGGCGTACTTTGCGGAAGCTGCGCGCCGTGGACTCGGCAGCGCGCACAGCACCAACCTGCTGTCGGTGGTGTTCAACGGCGATGCGAGCCAGCTCGCGCACGTCGTCGCGGTAACTGCCGGCTACCCGCTGCGCGGGCGGCTGCTGGTGGCCGCGGAGCCGTTCGCCGCCGGCGTCGCGGCGCACGGCGTTCCCGGGCCTGGAGAGGTATGGCCCGATTCCAAGCTGCTCGCTGCCGTCGGCGGGCGTGTCGGCGCGCAGCTGTCGATCGGCGCTGCCGAGTTTCGTGTCACCGGTGTACTGATCTCGCGGCCCGATCAGGGCGGCACGTTCGCGGACCTGGCGCCGAGTCTCGTCATGAACGCCGCCGATCTGCCCACGACGCGCCTGATCCAGCCGGGCAGCCGCGTGAGCTACGCCGGGCTGTTCGCCGGAGAGCGCTCGCGCATCGACGACTTCAAGGCGTGGCTCAGCGCGCACAAGCGTCCCGGCGAGCGGCTGCGCGACATCACCGAAGCAAGCCCCCAGGTGCGCAACGCCGTGGAGCGCGCCGGTCGCTTCCTGAGCCTCGCCAGTCTGGTGAGCGTACTGCTGTGTGCGATCGCCGTGGCGATGGCGGCGCGGCGCTACGTCTACCGGCACCTCGATACCGTGGCGCTGCTGAAGACGCTCGGAGCGACGCGCGACTTCACGCTGGCACTGTCGGTGCTGCAGCTGCTCGCGCTCGCGGTCATCGCGGCGGCCGCCGGCGCGGCGCTCGGTTTCATCGCGCAGGAGTGGCTGCTGCGTACGGTGCGGGGACTGCTGAGCGTGAGCGACGTGCCGCGGGCGAGCGCGACGCCGCTCGCCATCGGTTTCGTGACCGCGGTGGCGGTGCTGGCGGGGTTCGCGCTGCCCGCGCTGCTGCAGCTCGCGCGCGTACCGGCATTGCGCGTGCTGCGCCGCGACGTCGGTCCGCCGCCGCCGCTGGTGCTGCTGGCCTTCGGGCCTGCAGTGGCCGTGGTGGCGCTGCTCATTTACTGGGTGGTGCCGGAAGGCCGGATGTTCCTCTACATCACGGCCGGCCTCAGCGCCTTCGTCCTGGTGCTGACGCTCGCCGGGTTGCTGCTCGTCGCGCTCGCCGGACGACTGCGCGGCCGGGTGGGTGTGGCCTGGCGCTTCGGGGTCGCGAACCTCAGCCGGCGGCGCGCCGAGAGCGTCGTCCAGCTGGTGGCGTTCGGCACCGGTATCATGGTGCTGTTGCTGCTGGCGATCCTGCGCGCCGACATCCATGGCGACTGGCAGCGCACGCTGCCGCAGAATCTGCCCAACTACTTCTTCGTCAACATCCCGCCGCAGTCGCGCCAGGAGTTCGTGCAGTTCCTCGAGGCTCAGGGCGCGCGCACCACCCGCATGCTGCCGATGATCCGCGGGCGGCTCACGGGCATCAACGGACACCCTGTGGAAGAGGCCCGCGGCGGGCGCGCGAGCGAGGAGGGTTTCGCGACGCGCGAGCAGAATCTGACCTGGACCGCCGAGCTCGGGCCCGACAACCGCATCATTGCCGGGCGCTGGTGGACGGCGGCGGATGCCGGCAGGCCGCTGGTGTCGCTGGCGAGCGAGTTCCAGGAGTCGCTCGGCCTCAAAATCGGCGACCGGCTGACCTTCGACATTGCCGGCGAGACGCGCGAGGTCCAGGTTGCCAGCATCCGCAGGGTCAAGTGGGATACGTTCCAGCCCAATTTCTTCATCGTGTTCAACCCCGGGGTGCTCGAGGGGATCGCCGGCACCTATATGACCAGCGCCTACTTCACGCCCGGTTCGGCGCGCTCGCTTACCGCACTCGCGCACCGCTTCCCCAGCGTGTCGATATTCGACATCGAGGAGCTGCTTGCCCAGGTGCGCGCCGTGCTCGACAAGGCGGCGCTCGCCGTGCAGAGCGTGTTCGTCTTCACGCTGTTCGCCGGACTCACGGTGTTGCTGGCCGCCGTGCAGTCGAGTCGTGACGAGCGCCGTTATGAGAGCGCCATGCTGCGCACGCTGGGGGCGAGCCGCGCCACCGTCGTGCAGGGAGTGCTGGCGGAGTTTGCGACCCTCGGCGGTCTTGCGGGGCTGCTGGCCGCGCTCGGTGCCTCAGTGGCGGCGTATTTCCTGACCACCCACTGGCTCGATCTGCATTACGTTTTCGAGCTCGTGCCGTGGCTCGAGGGGGTGATGGGCGGGGCGCTGCTGGTGGCGGCTGGTGGGTGGCTGGCAACGCGCAGTGTCGTCGATCAGCCGCCACTGACGACACTGCGGGGCTGAGCGGTTCAGTGTTGGATGCCGATCGTGAGCCAGGAGTCGGGCTGCGGTGCGCCGCGCCAGTCGAGGCCCTCGAGCGTCAGCTGGTAGTTGCCGGGGCCAAGCGCGGAGGTGTTGAGTGCAATGCGCAGATGCCCGTTGGAGTCCTTGAGCAGGTTGCTGATGATGGCCACGCGGCCCTGATCGACGCGGTCGATCGTGATACGGAAGTTGTGATACGGCGAGCGTGACTCGTCGATCTTGAGATCCGCGAGCTGCGCGCCGCCGGGGATGCCGATGGTGATGGCCGGGGAGTTGGACGCGCCGGTGCGGTTCGGCAGCACGCGGATCTCGCGCGTGCTGGTGGCCGGGTCGAGCGCCCGCTCGCTGGCCTGCTTCTGCAGATTGGCGATGCGGCGGCTCTTGCTGGCGCTGCCGCCGGCGACGATCGCCAGCGCCACTGTGAGGACCAGCACTGCGGCGGCGAGTGCCAGCATGACCATCGGTTTCTGCCACACCGGCCGCGGCGCTTCCTGCCAGGGCTCGGGCTTGCCGCTCGCCTCGAGCAGCCGCAGGCCCGAGTTGACTCTCTCGGGTAGGCCGATCTGATCGAGCATGTCCGGGTGGTCATGACAGAAACGCTCGAATTCGGTGGCCGTCTTGATCGGTAGGCGGCCCGACAGGTAGCGCTCCACCACCTGGTTGCGGGCGATGAAGTCCCGATCCATGTGCGGCGAGGCGGCCACGGCCGCAGACTGCGCCGGCGTAGCGGGCGGCGCGGGTGAGGCGGCGGGTGCGGCCGCGCCAGCCGGCGCGGCGGCTGCGACTCTCGGCGCACTCCTTGCCGCAGCGGCAGCAGCTGCGGGCGCTGCCGTGCCGGCCGGTGCGGCGGGAGCTCTCGCCGCTGCGCTCGCGCGGGCATTCGCCCAGCTCGCGAGACTCGGCGCATCGAGCTTCGGCGCATCGGCTTTCGGCGCATCGGCTTTCGGCGCGTCAGCGTTCGCTGCATTGGCCTTCGGCACATCGGCCTTTTGCACGTCAACTTTTGGCGCGTCGCTCTTAGGCGCGGGGGCCCTGGCAGCCGGCGCTGGTCCCTTGGACGAGGCGGCCGGCGTCGTCACCGGGGCGGGACCTGCAGCGGGTGCGGATGGTGCAGCGGGTCGGCTTGCAGTCTTCACCGGTGAACGCTGATTCGCGGCAGCGAGCTTGGTGGCGGCGGCCGCCAGGGAGGCGGTCTTCGCGATCGGTACGCGCGCGGCCGCGCGCTCGGCCGCGGCATTGGTCTTTTCGCGTGGGGCCGTAGAGGCCGTCGCCGCAGCCGTTGTCGCCGCGGGCGGCGTGATCGGTGCAGGCGCCGGGGGACTCGTGAGCATGTCGTCGACGACCGGGTCCTCGAGCACCAGCTCGAGCTCGGGCTCCGGCTCCTTGGCCGCAGCAGCCCCGTTGAGCGGCACGGCGCTCGGCTGCGCACCCGGGGCCAGAAACATGTCGGGATCGACGAAATTCAGGCCCGTCTGTCCGGTATCCGGGGTCTGGGGTGCCTGGGGTCCTTGCGGCGCAGCGGACGCTGCAGCAGGCGCCTTCGGCGCCTTGGCCGCGCCCGCGGGAGCTACCGGGGTTGCCGCTGCCGCAGACGGCGCCACGGGCTCCTTACGCTTCGTGGCGGCTTCCGTCGGCTCGTCGGCCGGTAGATCGACGAGCGGCGCGAGCGGAGGGCGGGGCGCGACTTCCATATGGCGACATATCTAAGCAACGCAGCGGCTCCATGGCCTCGCGATGGCTCACAGATCCCGTTCAGGTGTTTGCGGTTCGTGACGCAGGTCACGGTTGCCGGGAGGAGAATTTCCCGGTAGGAACTGCATCACGGTTTTTAGCCCGCCGAGCCGCTGAGGAAGTACTCGACCTTGTCGCGGTAGGTGCGCGACAGCTTCAGCTCGTGCCCGCCCGCGAGCGTGAGGAAGTACTCCCCGTTCATGTGCGCGCGCAGGCTCTTGACGAGGCGCAGGTTGACGATGGTCGAACGGTGCACGCGCTGGAACAGCCGCGGATCGAGGAGTTCCTCGAGCTCCTTCATCGTGCCGCGCAGAATGTGGGTATCGCCGCCGGCGTGAATGCACATGTAGTCGCCCGCAGCGTCGATCCACTCGATCGAGGTGACCGGCACGCGCACCGTCTCGCGCCCCTGGCGGATCGCCAGCACCTCGGGGCGTCCTCCGCCGATCGCCTTGCGCCCGTGCACCAGCAACTCATCGAGCACCAGCTCCCCGCAGCCGGTGATTTCGCCGATCACCTGCATCAGCCGGTCGCGCTGTTCGGCGGCGCTGCGGGCGTGCATGTGCTCGCGCACCCGCGTCAGGGCGGCGGCGAAGCGCGCCTCGTCGATCGGCTTCAGCAGATAGTCGATGGCGCGTGCCTCGAAGGCCTGGATGGCGTACTGGTCGTAAGCGGTGACGAACACGACCACTGGGAGTGACGCCTGCGGCAGGTGCGCCAGCACCTCGAAGCCGGACATGCCCGGCATCTGAATGTCGAGGAACACCAGGTCCGGCTTCAGCTGCTGGATCGCCGCGAGCGCCTCGCGGCCGCTGGCGCACTGCGCCACGATCTCGAAGTCGCTTTGCGCGCGCAGGCGGATTTCAACCCCGCGCCGCGAGAGCACCTCGTCGTCGACGATCAGGGTGCGGATCTTCATGCATGCCTGCCGGCGGAGACCCGCGGGGCTGCCGGCTGAGCCGCCGGCGCGGCCGGGTTCGGTGCCGCCATCTCGAGCGGCAGCGCCATCTCCACCCTCAGGCCCGGCTGGCAATTCAACACCGCGAAGCGGCAGTTACCGCCGTACAACACCGTCAGGCGCTCGCGCGTGTTGCGCAGGCCCACGCCGCGCCGCTCGCCCCCCGGCGCACCTTCGCGCAGCCCCGGGCCGTCATCGATGACCGACAGCTCGAGCTGGCCCTCGCGGGTGCGGCCCTCGATGCGAATCACGCCGCCCTGTTCCCGCGCGGAGACCGCGTATTTCAGCGAGTTCTCGAGCAGCGGCTGCAGCAGCAGGCTCGGCACCAGCGCATCGAGCGCCGCCTCCTCGACCGCGTACTCCAGGCGCAGCCGCTCGCCGAAGCGCAGCCGTTCGGTGCCCAGATACAGGTTGAGCGCTTCGATCTCCTGGCGCAGGGTGACCTTCTTCATCGGGTCCTGGTCGAGCGTGTAGCGCAGGAATTCTGACAGGCGGGTGACCGCGTGGTTCGCTTTGCGGTTCTGGTTATCGAGGATGAGTGTCGAGATGGCGTTCAGGGTGTTGAACAGGAAATGAGGATTCAACTGGTAGCGCAGCATCTTCAGCTGTGCCTCCTGCGCCAGTGCGATCGCTTTGAGCATCCCCTCCTCCTGCTTGCGCTGCGACTCGTAGAACTTGATGCCGAAGTACAGCAGGCTCCAGCACAGCAGCAGGTAAGTCGAGGACAGCGCGCCGCCGAACAGCTCGAACAGCGTCTGCGCCTGCCAGTCCGGGTCGACGAATATCTTGTAGGAGTAGTTGATGACGATGCGCAGCGCGAGTCCGGTGACGTAGGAGGTCGCCAGCACTCCGACGATCATGGTGCGCGGCGCCCGTCCCCACAGCCGCCGGTAGATGAAGCGCATGGGCGCCGACAGCAGGAACCCTGCCAGGGCCGATACCGCGATGACGCGCGCGTAGCTTGAGGGCTTCTCGTAGAGCAGTGCGCCGAAGTATTGCGAGATGCCGTAGGCGGCCCAGCCGGCCGCGTGCAGGCTCCAGAACAGCACGTTGCGGTTGGAGCGGAATTGTTCGAGCGTCGGCATCTTCATGCGTTGCGGCGGCCAGCCTGGCGGTGAGCGCCGGCCCCGGAAAGCTTAGGGCATCCGCTGTGCCGGCGGCCGCTGCCGTGAGCGCGTGGGCGGCTCGCTTCGTCGCACCCGGAGGCGGGCGCGATGGGGTCGCGGCCGCTCGGGGCGGTTGTAAGACCTTGATTAAGCGACTTTTGGGTCTAACGCAGCACTACGTTGAGACCGGTAGGGTCGGGCGAGCCGGCGAGCGCGTCGAGCGGCTGCACCGGGGCCACAGCGGCGCCCTGCGCCAGGTCGCAGCCGATGGCGGTGAGCCACTGCAGCGCCGCCTGTGAATCGACCTTCTTGGCGCCGCAGTGGATGCCGAGCACCTTCGCCGCCTGAACGATGGCGACCACCATGGCCTGGGCGAGCTTGTCCTTGAGCGCCGAGGAGCTCAACTTCGAGTCGATCTTCACGAGCCGCACGGCCTTAAAGCGCAGCAACGGCAGTACCTGGGCGTCGAAGGAGAAGTCGTCGATCACGATCCAGCTGCCGACCTTCTCGCACTGGCCGATGAAGCGCTCGACCTGCGCGCGGCTCTGCGTGCACAGCGCCTCGCTGATGTTGAAGCCGAGTGTGTCCCCGGCGATGCCGTGGGTGTTGAGCGCCGCGGCGATCTTCTGCGGGAAGCGCTCGTCCTCGAGCGTCGCGATCGACAGGTTGACGGTGAAGCCGGTGGGCTGCGAGTTCCACGAGCCGCGGTGGGCGGCGAGCCAGCCGAGCAGACGCTGCAGCACCAGCGCATCCTGGGCGGCGGGGTCGCGCTGCGCAGCAGAAGTGCGCGCGAGCAGCTGGAAGCGCCGCGTTTGTCCGCCGGCGCGCAGCTTGGCGTACGGCAGCAGCTCGAGCAGCAGGTTCGGATCGTTCACCGCAGCGGGCGCGGGCGCTGCCGCACTCACGAGCGGCGCGGTCACGACCGGCGCGCTGACGGCCGGCGCGGTTGCGGCGGCCGATGGGGCGGCCGCGGGCGGCTGCGCAGCGGGCGCTGCCGGGGGTGCCAGCACGCGCGGCGCAGCGGGCGCTGCCGGAACCGCGGCGGGCGCTGTCCGGGGGATTGCCCGTGCGCGTGATGCCGGGCGCGCCGCTGGCCGGGCCGGCGGCGCAACCGGGGTATCGGGCGGCGGCGGCGGCGCCGCAACGGGCGGCGCAGCGCGCGCGGCAGTTGCGGCAGGGACCGGCCGCGTCCAGGCGGCAGGTCGCGCCGCGGGGGCGGGCGCTGGTGCAGGTGCGGGCGGCGGATCGTTCACGAACTCGAGGAGCATCATCTCCGAGGAAGGGTCCGCGACCGCTGCCGGCGCGGCTTTAACCGGCGCGGCCTTGGGCGGCGTGGCCCTGGGCGGCGTGGCCCTGGGCGGCGTGGCTTTGGGCGGAGCGGCCTTCGTCGGCGCGGCTTTGGCGGGCGCGGGTGCCGGCACCTCGGAAGGCTGGATCACCGGGATGCGAAACGATGCCGTTTCCTCGGGCGAGAGCTCGAACTCGAGGATGTCGTTCACCTCCTCGGGTGACATGAGTTCGGGCGCGGGCTCGGGTGCGGGCTCGGGCTCGGACGCCTTCGGCGTACCGGACGCTTCATCCAGCGCCGCGAGAATGTCCTCGGTCTCTGCCAGTACGGAGTCCGCGGCCTCGGCGGACAGGGAACTCGCGGCGTCGGCGAATACGCGGTCTGAGGCCTCGGCCGGAGGGTCGGCCGGCGCATCGCCGGGCTTCAGCAGGATCGCCAGGCGCAGCATGATCGCCCGCACCGGGGCGGCGGTCATGCGCTCGAGCGTATCGTCACCGATCGACCTGCCGTCGGTGATGATCATGGCGATGCCGACCAGCTCGGAAGACGGGCCGCGCACCGGCAGGAACAGCGCCAGTCGGCCATCCTCGAGACCCATCTCGTGACACGGCAGGGAAGTGTCGGCGGCCATCACGGCGAGCGCTTCGACGACCAGGCTGTGCTCGTCGGGCCCGAGGGCGCCCTCGCTCAGCCACACGATGTTGGCTTCGTGGTCACACAGTGAGACCGAGTGCAGGCGCCGGGTGGGCAACACCTCGCGCAGCTGCTGTCCGAGGGACTCGACCGTGTGGGGGGTGTTCTCGACGGGTGCCGCAGGTGCAGGGGCCGCGGGTACGGGCTTGAGGGCGGGCGGGCGCGTGGATTTCAGTCGCAGCAAGGGAGTTTCCCGTCCTCGAGGCTGTGCACGGGCAGGCCGCAATCGCCCGCCTCCTGGACGAGAGGGTGGCAGCGCGGGCGCCGCGCTGCCGTGATTTCCCTCGCGTTCTGTCAGTAAAGACTGTCCGCAAAGGGCGACAGTAATCTGTCGCCCCTGCTTATGTTCAGCGCTGCTCGCGCCCGCCGCCGATGAAGTCGCGTTTGCCGAGGTCGACGCCGTTATGCCGCAGGATGTTGTAGGCGGTCGTGAAGTGGAAGAAGACGTTGGGGATCGCCCAGCGCTGCAGGAAATCGAGCCCCTTGAACTCGAGCGTGCGCTCGCCCGCGGGCACCTTGATGTCGCGCGTCTCCGATCCCTCGAGCGCTGCCGGCGGCACGCCCTCGAGGAAGTCGATGGTGCGCGCGATGCGCGCGCGCAGTTGCTCGATGGTGGTCTCGGTGTCATCGAAGCGTGGTGGCTCGGTGGCCGCGAGTCGTGCCACGGAATTCTTCGCGAGGTCACAGGCGATCTGCACCTGGCGCGTGAGCGGCAGCATGTCCGGCGCGAGGCGCGAGCCGAGCAGCACGGCGGGCTCTATCCTGCGCTGCGCGGCGTTGTTCGCTGCTTTCTCCAGGATCCAGGAAAGGTTGCCGAGCGCATTCACAAATACGTCGGCCGAGAGCGCGTGCATCGAGACTTTCATAGGGCAGCCTTGTTGTCCTGCGGGAGGGGCGCAGATTCTATGCCGCGCGGCACTGGCGCGCCTGCCTCCCTGGTGAAACAATGGGACCCCTCCAAAGAGGGATTGGGGCCACCATGAGCCTGATCTGGACACCGGCGCAACTCGCCATGCTCGCCAAGGTGGTGGATCTCAACGGCTTCTCCGCGGCCGCGCGTGCCCTCGGCGTGCCGAAGGCGGCCGTCAGCCGCGCCGTGGCGGATCTCGAGAAGACGCTCGGTGTGCGGGTGCTCGAGCGCACCACGCGGCGCATCGCGCTCACCTCCGCGGGGCGGCTGCTGTACCCGCATGCGCGGCGCATCGGCGAGGAGGCGGATGCCGCGCGCAGCGCCATCGCGAAGCTGCAGTCGCCGGAGGCGCGCCCGTTGCGGGTCGTGGCCGATCCGATTTACGGGCGCGTACTGCTGTCACCGCTCGTGCCGCGCTTTCTCGAGGCCTTTCCACACGTGCCGCTCGAGGTGGCGCTCGATGCCGAGCAGCTCCCGGAGGGCTCCTGGGATGTGGCGATCCGCACCCGCGCGCCCGCCGACCTCAGTGTGACGCAGCGCCTGCTCGGCGCACCGCCGGCCCTGCTGTGCGCCACGCCCGCGTATCTGCAGCAGCGCGGTACGCCCGAGCGTCCCGACGACCTGCGCTCACACGACCTGCTCACCCCGGAGGCCGCCGCACTCCCGGAGTTTCGTCTGCAGCTCTCGCGCGGCGCGCAGCGGGCCGAGGTGCCGCTGTCACCGAAGCTCGCCGTCGATGATCCGGCGGTGCTGCATGCCGCCGCCGCCGCCGGACTCGGTGTCGGCCTGCTGCCGGAGTTTCTGTGCCGGCAAGGGCTGGCGACCGGGCGGCTGAAAGCGGTGCTGCCGGAATGGACCGTGCCGGCCGCGGCGCCGCTTTATGCGCTCTACCCGAGCGTGCTCGAGTCCGACCCGCGGGCGCAGCAGTTCGTGGACTTCCTGGCGGCGAACATCGTCCCCGCCCTGGTGCCGCCCGCGCCGGTGCCTGCGCGCATGAGCGCGCCGCCGGCGCGCGAGCACGAGGTGAGCGCGCACTGACCGCGCGCCGTTACCGCTACTCCAAGGTAGAGGATCCGACCATGTACCGTGCGCCGCTGCGTGAAGTGCGTTTCGTGCTCGAGGAGCTGCTGGGCGCGCAGAGTCTCGCCGGCTTCCCCGGCCACGCCGACTATTCAAATGAGCTGGCGCAGACGGTGCTCGAGGAAGCCGCGCGCTTTGCCGAAGGGGTGCTCGATCCGCTCAACCGCCCGGGCGATATCGAGGGGGCGCGCTGGACCGCCGCGGGCGTGGTCACCGCGTCCGGCTTCCGCGAGGCCTACGCCCGGTACGTCGAGGGCGGCTGGCCGGCGCTCGGCGGGCTGCCGGAGTTCGGCGGTCAGCATCTCCCAAGGGTGCTGGTGAGCGCGGTGGGAGAGTTCTGGGGCTCCTCGAACCTCGCCTTCAAGCTCGGCCCGATGCTCACGCACGGCGCCGTGCATGCGCTCGAGCTGTGCGGCTCGGCGGCGCAGAAGCGCCTGTACCTGCCGAAGATGGTGCGGGGCGAGTGGACCGGGACCATGGTGCTCACCGAGCCGCAGGCCGGCTCGGACCTGGGCCAGGTACGCACCCGCGCCGTGCCCGAGGGCGCTCGCTATCGCCTCTTCGGCCAGAAGATCTTCATCACCTGGGGCGACCACGACCTCACCGCCAACACCATTCACATGGTGCTGGCGCGCATCGACGGTGCGCCGCCGGGCGTCAAGGGCATCTCGCTGTTCATCGCGCCCAAGGTGCTGGTGGGCGCCGACGGCGCGCTCGGTGCGCGCAACGACGTGCGCTGCCTGTCGATCGAGCACAAGCTCGGCATTCACGCGAGTCCCACCTGCGTGCTCGCCTTCGGCGAGCGCGACGGCGCGCTGGCCGAGCTCGTCGGTGAGCCCGGGCGCGGTCTCGAGTACATGTTCATCATGATGAACAGCGCGCGCCTGTCGGTGGGGAGCGAGGGCTACTCGGTGGGCGAGCGCGCATTCCAGCGCGCCGCGGAGTGGGCACGCACGCGCGTGCAGGGCCGGCCGCCGGTGGCGGCCGCCGCAGCACCCGCGCCGATCATCCACCACCCGGACGTCAAGCGGATGCTGCTCACCATGAAGTCTCTGACCGAGGCTGCGCGCGCCCTCACGCTTTACACCGCTTTCCAGTTCGATCTCGCCGACAGCAGTCCCGATGAGCAGTCGCGCGCCGCTGCCCGTGCGCGCGGCGAGCTGCTGACGCCCATCGTCAAGGGGTGGTGCACCGAGTGCGGCAACGAGGTGTGCGCCATTGGCGTGCAGGTACACGGCGGCATGGGTTTTATTGAGGAGACGGGCGCTGCGCAGTACATGCGCGACGTGCGCATCACCACCATCTACGAGGGCACGACCGGGATACAGTCCAACGATCTGATCGGCCGCAAGATCGGCCGCGACCACGGCGCCGCGATGACGGCACTGCTGCTCGAGATCGAGCGTGAGCTCGGGGCACTCACGGTCGGCGACCCGGTGGTCGAGCGCGCGCGGCAGGCGGCGCTCGAGGCGGCGGGGCTGCTGCGCGGTGCCACGCGCGCGCTGCTGCAGGCGCTGGCGACGCGTCCCGATACGGCCATGGCCGTGTCGGTGCCGTACCTCAAGCTCTGCGGCTATGTCGCCGGCGGCTGGCTGCTGGCGAAGTCGGCGGCGATCGCCGCGGACCGCGCGCGCGGGGCCGAGCGCGAGTTCTATGCCGCCAAGATCCGCACCGCGGCGTTCTACGCCGCCCAGGTACTGCCTACCGCCGCCGCGCTCGCGCGCGTGGTCGAGGCGGGTGCGGTGAGCGTCGTCGAGACCGACGCGGCCCTGGTGTAGCGCCCGGACGCTGCAGGCCGCAGGAGTCACCATCATGGCCGCAGCCGCAACGTCCGGCGCCGCTGCTGGCGCCAGTTCCGTCGCGCCGCTGATCCAGCGCCGGATTCCCTCGAGTGGCGAGGAGCTGCCGGTCATCGGCCTCGGCACCTCGGGCCCCTTCGAGGTCGGCGAGGCGCCATCCGAGCGCGCCCCGCTCGAGCAGGTGCTGCAGTCCTTCTTCGCCGGCGGTGCGCGCCTCATCGACACCTCGCCCATGTACTCCAGCGCCGAGCGGGTGCTCGGGGAGCTGCTGACTCCCGACATGCAGCAGCGCGCCTTTCTCGCCACCAAGGTGTGGACGCGCGGTGAGCGCTCCGGCAGCGAGCAGATGACCCGCTCGGCGCAGCTGCTCGGCAACATCCGGCTCGATCTCATCCAGGTGCACAACCTGCTCGATCTCGACACGCAGCTGCGCACCCTGTACGCGTGGAAAGACGCCGGGCGGGTGCGCTACGTGGGCGTGACGCACTACACGGTGAGCGCGCACGCGGATCTGGCGCGCGTGCTGGCGCGCGCGAAGCTCGACTTCGTGCAGTTCAACTACTCCCCGGTGACGCGCGCGGCCGAGCAGCGCCTGCTGCCGCTCGCCGCCGAGCGCGGCGTGGCAGTGCTCGTGAACCGGCCGTTCGAGGACGGTGCGCTATTCCAGGCGATGCGCGGGCGGCCGTTGCCTGCGTGGGCGCTGGACGTCGACGCCACCAGCTGGGGCCAGCTCGCCCTCAAGTTCATCGCCGCCCACCCCGCGGTGACCTGCATCATCCCCGCGACCGGGAAGGTGACGCATCTCACCGATAACCTCGGCGGCGGCCGCGGTCGGCTGCCGGATGAGGGCCAGCGCGAGGCGATCGCCCGGGCGTTCGCAGCGTGAAGCGCGGCGGCTCGTTGAGGTTCTGCAGAAACACCCGCCGCTCTTCGGCGTTGAGCGCCCCCCAGTCGACCTGTTGCGCATGACCACGGCGCAGCCGGCGGTCGCTCACCTGCGCGCGCGCGCGGCTGCGGCTGACCCACTTCGCCGGCAGGCGTGAGGTGGCGCCGCGCTCGAGCAGCTCCACGACCGCCGCGGCCACCCGCGGGTCGCGGGTGAGGTCGCTGTGGGCGACGCGCGCGCAGAAGCTGCGCGCACCCGCCAGCTCGGCGCTCACCAGCGGAACGGTGCCGTCGCCGTGGCGCGTGAGCGTGTAGAGGAAATCATCACCGCGGCGCGCGACGGCGGTGACGGTCTCCTCGCCCACGCCGGCAATGACGGCAAAGCGCTCGTCGGCGGGCGCGAGGCGCTCATGCGCCCCGCGCGCCGCCTGCAGCAGCGCCGCCTGCGGCTGCGGGCCGGCGGCGGGCCAGTTGCGCGGCTCGAACAGATCGGTGCCGCCGGCGCAGGCGCCCCGCGGCAACAGGTCGTAAAGGCTCGGGAAGGTGTTGAAGGTCTCCGCCGCGAGAGTCTCCGCCATGCCCGTGCCGGCCAGGCTCGCGACCTTGCGCACCACGGCGTAGGTGCCACGCAGCGCCTGCACCGCGGCGAATGAGCCGCTGTTGGGCGTGCCGAGCAGCACCAGGCGCTCGACGTGGGCGGTGTCCGCCAGCGCGAGCGCCGCGCGGCTCACCAGCCCCCCCATGCTGTGCGCCACGATCGCGATGCGGGCAGGTTTCGCGGCGCGCAGCCGCTGCGCCAGCGCACGGCCGGACTCGACTACCGGCAGCCGCCAGTCGTAGTCGTGAAACTCGGCGGCGAAGCCGCGGGCGCGCAGATACAGCTGCAGCCGCAGATACGAAAAGAGCACCACGCCGAGCGGCACGACGGGTGCCGCCGCCGGCAACCGCAGCGCCGCGAGGCGCCCGTGCTGGATGTCGATCGGATCGAGCCAGATGATGTTGTTCGGCAGCGGCGCTGCTCGCAGCAGTCCCAGCTGCGAGCCCATGATGCCCGGGACGACCAGCACGCGTAAGCCGTGCTCGGCCACGCGCACGCGGCGTGCGCGCTGCGCCAGCGCTGCGAGCGCACGGTACTCGCTCGCGCCAAAATAGGCGCTGAGCTCGCGCCGCTGAACGCCGCTCGCGAGCGACTGCGCGATCTGCGCATCGCTCCACGCGAAGCGGTCGTAGGGTGTGACGTGATCGAGGGCTGAAGCGGCGGCGCTCACGCGCAGGATGTCGGCGCTGCGGCGCGCGCGCTCAGCCGTCGCCGAGCGGCCGCACGCGCGCCGTGACCTCGAGTGTCCCGCCGCCGCCGAGCAGCAGCACCAGCGGCACCGCGTCGCCCGGGGTCAGCGGGCGCGTCAGAGCATGCAGCATGATGTGCAGTCCGCCCGGCGCGAGGCGCACCGTCGCGCCGCCGGCGATGCGCAGCGGCTCGTGCGCGCGCATGATCGACTGTCCGTTGGTGATGGTGGTCTCGTGGATCATCGCCTGCGCAGCGGCCGGCGTGCGCACGCCGATGACCGTCACGGGCTGCGCCGCGGCGTTATGCAGCGTCAGGTAGGCAGCGGCTACATCGCTCCCGGGCGTGGCGCGAATCCAGGCGTCCTGCGCGGTGAGTGGCGGCGGCTGCGCGGAGGCGCGGGCGACGACGAGCAAGGCGAGGCAGACGGCAGCGAGCGCGGCGGGCGATCTCAAGGCGTGTGGTCCGGTGCAGCGGCGCGGCAATTATGCCAGACGCACTCGGATGCGACCGACTATGATGCGCGGCGCGCGTGCACCGATGTCACAACGATCCGCCGCCGGCGAAATTCCCGCCCTGGCCGCATTGTTTGCCGGCGCGTTGGCCATCGGTAGCGCCGGCATCTTCGTGCGCCTGTCGGAGACCGGACCGGTCGCCACCGCTTTCTGGCGCGGCTGTCTCGCGCTGCCGCTGCTCGGGCTGTGGGCGCGGCTCGAGCGCCGCCGCCCGGCGCCGGCGGTCGCAGCAGCGGCGGCTGCGGCACCGGGCGCGGGCCTGCGCGACCCGCTGCTGTTCTGGGCGGGCGTGTTCTTCGCCGGCGATCTCGCCCTGTGGCACTGGTCGCTGCTGCTCACGTCCATCGCCGCTTCCACGCTGGAGGCGAACTGCGCGCCCATGCTGGTGATGCTGTTGGCCTGGGCGCTGTGGGGCGAGCGGCCGCGGCTCGGGTTCCTCGCCGCGATCGTGCTCGCCTTCGCCGGCATGCTGCTGATCCTCGTGCCCAAGCTCGGCGGCGGCAGCCGGGCGCTGTTGGGCGATGCGCTGGGGCTCGGAACGGCGGGTTTCTACGCGGCGTACATCCTCGCGGTGGCGCGCCTACGCACCCGGCACGGCACCGGCACCGTCATGTTCGCGACTACGCTGGTATTCACGTTGCTGCTGCTGCCGCTCGCGCTGCCGCAGAGATTCCTGCCGCTGACGGCGCGCGGCTGGTGGCTGCTCATCGGCTGCGCCCTGTCGGCGCAGGTGCTGGGTCAGAGCCTGATCGCCTATGCGCTTGCCGCTCTGCCGGCGACCTTCGGCGCCGTGGGGCTGTACGTGCAGGTGATCGCCGCCGCCGTCTACGCGCGGCTGCTGCTCGACGAGCACCTCGCACCGCTGCAGATCGCCGGGGGCGTGGTGGTGCTGGCGGCGATCGCGCTGGCGCGCCGCGCCCGCCGCGCGCTGCCGCCGGCTGCGGCGCCTCAGGCGCAGCGCGCATCCAGCCAGTCGAGCGCCGCGCGCCACAGCGAATCGCGGTGATGCTCAGCGAAGAAGCCGCGATGGCCGATGGCGCGCACGCCCACATCCGCCGGTCGGGTCCAGCGCCGCTCGATCTGCGCGTTGGGGTAGGAAGCTAACAGCGCCTCGACTGCCGCGGCAGTTGCGATCGGATCGTCGCTGAAGCCCCAGGCGAGCAGCGGCCCGCGCACCGCCGCAAACTCGCTGTCACGCATGTCCTCATCGAGCCGGCTGCCGAACGGCGCGGGATTCAGGCACCACCTGCGCCACTGCAGAAACACCCCGCGCGGCAGCGATCCGCCGCTCCAGACCCTCCCGCGCGGCACGTAGCCGAGACGCCGCAGCATCAAGGGTCCATAGAGCTTCCACAGGACGAGCGCCAGGTAGCGGAACGGCACGCGCTGGCGGCGCCAGTAGCCGGTCGAGGTCGCGATCATGACGTGGGCGCGCGCGCGGGCCTGGTTGGGCATGCAGCCGAGCAGCTGGCCGCCGACGCTGTGCCCGAGGGTGAACAGCGGCAGGTGCGGGAAGCGCGCGGCGAGCGTCTCGAGCGCGGCCGGCATGTCGAGCCGGCCCCAGTCGCTCATGCGCGCGCGCTCGGCGCTGAGCGGGATGACCGCCGAGGCGCCCATGCCGCGGTAGTCGTACACCAGCGCGTGGTAACCACGCTGCGCGCAGTAGCCGGCGAACTTGAGGTAGAACTCGCGCCGGCAGCCGGTGGCGCCGTTGATGCTCACCGCGCCGCGTGCCGGCTGCGCTTCGATGAGCAGGCCCGCGAGTGAGCGCCCGTCGCGCGCCGTGACCGCGACCGGCTGCGGCGAGAGCGGTGTGCTCACGGGGCGTGCTCCGCGATCAGCGCACACAGCGCCTCGATCGCCGCGCGGCGCGCGGTGCTCTTGCGCCACACCGCCCCGATGCGCCGCTGCGGCGCAGGCCTCGCAAAGGGCCGCAGCGCCACGCCGCGCGCGCTGCGGTAAGCGCCGCTCCCGGCCAGCTCGGGCAGCAGCGTGACCCCCGCTCCCGTGGCCACCATCTGCCGCAGCGTCTCGAGGCTCGTGGCACGGAAGTCCTGCTGCTCGCGCACGCCGGCGCGGTTGCAGACCTCCAGCGCCTGGTCGCGCAGGCAGTGCCCGTCCTCGAGCAGCAGCAGGGTCTCGCCCTTGAGGTCTGCCACGCGCACGCTGTCGTGCGCGGCGAGCGGGTGACGCTCGGGCAGCGCCAGCAGGAACGCCTCGCGGTACAGCTCGTGCGCCTCGAGTCCGGCCAGCTCCACCGGCAGCGCCAGGACGCCGAGATCGAGCTCCCCGTCGTGCAGCTTCTCGAGCAGCGGCGCGGTCTGATACTCATAGAGGCGCAGCTCGAGGCGCGGCAGGCTCCTGCGGATGAGCGGCGCCACGCGCGGCAGCAGGTAGGGGCCGATGGTCGGCAGCAGCGCCACGCGCAGCCGGCCGGCGAGGGGGTCGCGCTGGCTGCGCGCCAGGGTCACGACCTCGTCGCTCGCCTCGAGGATGCGCCGGGCGCGCGTCACGATCTCCGCTCCCGCCGGCGTGAGCGACACGTTGTTGGGCGCGCGCTCGATGAGCTGTACCCCGAGGGCCTGCTCGAGCTTCTTCAGCTGTGCCGACAGCGTCGGCTGGCTGACGAAGCAGCGGGCCGCGGCGCGGCCGAAATGGCGCTGGTCGGCCAGCGCCACCAGGTAGCGCAGGTCCCTCAGCTTCAGCTCCATGTGGGCTTTGGATTCATGCCGTCTATCGAAATCGTAAAATCAATCGATTGAAATGATAGCAGCTCCGGCGGCGGCCGTCCCCCGGTCTGCAACCGTTCCGCCGGCCATGGGCGATAATGCAGTTACGGATGGCGAACAGTGCCGGCGGATCCCAGTTCAGCCTGCTGCGCGAACGGCGCTTCCTGCCGTATTTCGCCGGCCAGGTGCTCTCGGCGGTACCCGCCCTCGCCTGCGTTGCGCTTGCGGGCGCTGCGCCTGCAATAGCCGCGACCTCCCCAGCACCGGCGCCGCCGGCGGCGCGGGCGGTGGCGCTGCGGACGGTCCCGGATGACCTCGGCCACGCGGTGCGCGTGCCTGCGCCGCCGCTGCGTATCGTCAGCCTGACGCCCGGTGGCACCGAGATGCTGTTCGCCGCCGGTGCGGGCGCACAGGTGATCGCCACCGTGGAGTACGCGGATCAGCCACCGGCCGCGCGCGCCATCGCGCGCATCGGCGATGTCGCCGCGCTCGATATGGAACGGCTGGTGGCGGTGCGGCCGGACGTGCTGGTGGCCTGGCCTGCCGGCGGCAACCCCGCCCAGCGCCAGAAGATCGGCGCGCTCGGACTGCCGGTCTACGAGCAGCAGGTGGAGCGGCTCGCCGATCTGCCCGGCTCGCTGCGACGCCTGGGCGTGCTCGCCGGTACCGAGGCGGCCGCGCAGCGGGCCGCGCGGGATCTGGAAGAGCGTCTGGCCGCCCTGGCGCGCGCCTACGCCGATGGTGCCGGCGGCGGCGGACGACGCCCCACGGTGCTGCTGCAGGTGTGGAATCGTCCGATCTACACGGTGGGCGGCCGGCAGCTGATGAGCGATGCACTGGCCACCTGCGGCGCACGCAACGCATTCGCCGATCTGGCGGAGGCGGGCCCGGTGGTCGACACCGAAGCGGTCATCGCCCGCAACCCCGACATCATTCTCGCGGCGGCCCCGCCGGGAGAGGGAGCGGCGTGGGTGGCTGACTGGCGCCGCTTCGGCATGCTCGCCGCGGTGCGCAGCGGCCGGGTGGTGGTATTCGAGGACCAGGCGCTCAGTCGTCTCGGGCCGAGCGTCGTCGACGCCACCGAGAAGCTGTGTCGCACGATCGCGGGCGCTATTCGCGGAAATTATTGAACTGCAGCGGAACGTCGAGCTTGGCGCCGCGCAGCAGTGCGATCGCGGCCTGCAGGTCATCGCGCTGCTTGCCCGCGATGCGGACCTTGTCGCCCTGCAGGCTCGCCTGCACCTTGAGCTTCGAGTCCTTCACCAGCCGCGCGATCCTCTTGCCGGTCTCCGCGTCGATGCCGTGCCGGAGCACCACTTCCTGATGTGCCGCCGACAGCGTCGTCTGCGGCTCCTTCACCTCCAGGCATACCAGGTCGACGCCGCGCTTGGCGAGGCGCAGCTTGAGGATCTCGAGCATCTGCCGGAGCTGAAACTCCACCTGGGCGTGCAGTGTCACGGTGAAATCCTTGAGCTCGAAGCGCGCGCCGCTGTCCTTGAAATCGAAACGCTGCGACAGCTCGCGGTTCGCCTGGTCGACCGCATTGGCGACTTCGTGCGCGTTGAGCTCGGAGACGGCATCGAACGAGGGCATGGCCGGTCTCAGGCGCGTGAGCGCGACTTCCTGCGTGGCCCGGAGCGGGAGCCGGAGCGTCTGGCCGGCGCGCGCCGGGCTTCGAGCTTGCGGCGGTGGCTGCGTGCGAGCTCCATGAAGCGCGGCGTGGGCCCGACGTCCTCGTACACCGGGTCGCCCTGGTCGTCGGTGGAAATCACCCGCTCGCCGGCCACGTACGGCATGGCGGCCGCGACTTCCTTGAGCGCCGCGCTGAGCAGCTCGGTGATGAGCTGCTCGGGCGCCCGCCCCGGGAACATGTCCGCCAGCGCGGCGAGCTGTGCGGCCTCATCGACCGGCAGCCGCACGGTGTAGCTCCTGGCGGTGCGGGGTGCGGCGGCGCTGACGCGCCAGCTCTCGAGCAACTCTTTGAAACTCACCGACGGCTCCCCCCGCGCACAGCGGCCCGGGCGCGCATTCTAGCGGAACGTCCGGGCGCAAGTCCTTGACGGGCCGAGCAGGCGACGGCGATACTTCGGCGCACATGTCGCACCGGCCCGTCAGCGTTTCACGTCCGTGGCGGTGGCGCACTTCATAACGGAGTGGGCCGACGGTTAGCTTTTTCCCGCGACTTTAAGAATTCGGGCGCAGCCAGAAACCCATCTCCGGATGACCCCGGGATGGGTTTTTTGTTGCCTGATGTGTGTTTGTCAGCCTGGAGCGTGCGCGTTGCAGCCCCCTTTCGACATCACCGGTGACCTCGACACGCCGGTATCGGCGTTCATGAAGCTCGCCCCCTTCGGGCCGCGCTTCCTGCTCGAGAGCGTCGAGGGGGGCGAGCGGCTGGCACGCTACTCGTTCATCGGCTTCGGCGAGGGCCTCGAGATCCGCCTCGACGCGTCGGGCCTGAGCGTCGGCGGCCGGCGCGAGCCGCTGCCGGCAAGCGGTGCGGCGCTGCTCACGGCGCTGCGCGCGGCGCTGGCGCAGGCGCCCCGGCCGCAGCCGGACATCGCCGGTGTGCCGCTCGCCGGCGGCCTGGTCGGCTACGCCGCCTACGACGCGGTGCGACACTTCGAGCGGTTGCCCGCGCCGGGCGCGCGCTCAGGCGGGGTGCCGACGTTGCACTACGTCGCACCGCGCTCGGTGCTGGTGTTCGATCACCTGACGCACGGCATTGCGCTGCTGCACGCGGGCTCGGAGCAGGAGCGCCGCTCGCTGCGCGGCGAGGTGGTGCGGGCGCTGCGCGGGGCGCTTCCCAACAGCCGGCGCAGCGGCCGCCACGGCCCGCCGGCGGCCGCGTACAGCCGCGACGACTACCTCGCCGGCGTGCGGCGCACCCAGGAGTACATCGCCGCGGGCGACGTGTATCAGCTGGTGCTGGCGAGCCGTTTCTCCGGGCAGCACGAGCTCGATCCGTTCCAGGCCTATCGCGCGCTGCGACACATCAACCCCTCGCCTTACATGTATTACTGTGCGCTCGGGGATGTGACCGTGGTCGGCTCCTCGCCCGAGGCCCTGGTAAAGCTCAACGCCCGCCGGGCGCAGCTGCGTCCCATCGCCGGCACGCGGCCGCGCGCGGCCGATCCCGCGGCCGACCGGGCGCTCGAGACGGAGCTGCTGGCAGACCCCAAGGAGAACGCCGAGCACGTCATGCTGGTGGACCTGGCGCGCAACGACCTCGGGCGCGTGGCGCGAGCCGGCAGCGTGCGCGTCGATCCCTACCGCTCGATCGAGCGCTACAGTCACGTCATGCATCTGGTGAGCGGGGTGCACGGCGAGCTGGCCGAAGGGCGCGATGCCTTCGACCTGTTCGCCGCGGCCTTTCCGGCCGGCACGCTGGTGGGGGCGCCGAAGGTGCGCGCGATGCAGATCCTCGACACGCTCGAGCCGGTGAGCCGCGGGCTGTACGGCGGCACGGTCGGCTATTTCGGCGCCCGTGGCGACATGGACCACGCCATCACCATCCGCACGCTGGTGTTCCGCGGCGACGAGTACAGCTACCAGGCCGGCGCGGGCATCGTCGCCGACAGCGTGCCCGAGCGCGAGCATGAAGAGGTGCTGGCGAAGAGCGCGGCGATGGTGCGTGCGCTCGAGCTCGCGGAGGAGGGGCTGTGAAGCCGCGCCTGCTGCTGATCGACAACTACGACTCCTTCACCTACAACCTGGTGCAGGCGTTCCTGGTGCTCGGCGCGGAAGTCGTGGTGTACCGCAACGACGCGCTCAGCCCCGCGCAGGCGCTCGAGCTCTCGCCCTCGCATCTGTGCATATCGCCCGGACCCGGTACGCCTGCCGACGCCGGCGTGTCCATGGACATGATCCGCGCGTTCGCCGGGCGCATTCCGGTGCTGGGGGTGTGTCTCGGGCACCAGTCGATCGTCGAGGTGTTCGGGGGCAAGGTGGTCCGCGCCGACCGCCTGATGCACGGCAAGACCTCGTGGGTGCGTCACGATGAGCGCACGCTGTTCGCCGGTCTCGCGCAGCCGTGCGAGGTGGGCCGTTACCACTCGCTGATCGCCTCGCCGCCGAGCCTGCCGGCGCAGCTCGAAGTGAGCGCGCGCACGGCGGAAGGCGAGATCATGGCCGTGCGGCACCGCACGCTTACCGTCGAGGGCGTGCAGTTTCATCCCGAGAGCATCCTCACTCCGGAGGGCCCGCAGCTGTTGAGCAACTTCCTCTCCTACCGCGCCGGCGAGCGCACTGCCGGCGGCGGAGCAGCCCGTGTCCCGGCCGCGTGAGCTGCTGCAGCAGCTGCTCGAGAGGCGTGATCTCTCGCAGGCGCAGGCCGAGGAGCTGCTCGCCCTGCTCACCGATGCCGACACGCCGCCGGCGCTGGCGGGCGCGATGCTGGCCGCGCTCACCACCAAGGGCGTGGTGGCGCAGGAAGTACGCGGCCTGGCACAGGCCATGCGGCGCCTGGCGCGCCGGCCGGCCCTGCCGGCGGATCTGCGCGCGATCGATGTCGTCGGCACCGGCGGTGATGCCTCCGGGAGCTTCAACATCTCCACCGGCACGGCGCTGCTCAGCGCCGCCTGCGGCCTGCCGGTGGTCAAGCACGGCAACCGCTCGGTCTCGAGCCGCAGCGGCAGCGCCGACGTGCTGGAAGCGCTGGGTGTGGCGATTCCGCTCGATGCCGAGGCGGCTGCGGCCTGTCTCGCCGCCACGGGCTTCACCTACCTGTTTGCGCCCCACTACCATCCGGCGACTGCACGCGTCGCGCCCGTGCGCGCCGCGCTCGGTGTGCGCACCGTGTTCAACATCCTGGGTCCGCTGGTCAATCCCGCGCAGCCGCCGCTCAATCTGGTCGGCGCCTTCAGTCTCGAGGTCGCGCGCCTCATGGCCGACACCTTCGCCGGGCTGCCGATCGAGCGCACGTTCGTCGTGCACGGCGCCGCCGGCTGGGATGAGCCGACGCCCATCGGCCCGTTCACCGTGTTCGATGTGCGTCCCGGCCGGGTCGAGGTGAGCGTGCGCACACCGGCCGACTACGGGCTCGCCGCCTGCACCGCGGCGGACCTCGCCGGCGGCGACGCGCGCCACAACGCCCGCGCGCTCAAGGCGGTGCTGTACGGCGAGGACCGCGGCGCTCACCGCGACTGCCTGCTGCTCGGCACCGCTCTGGCGCTCGAGGTGGTCGGTGAGACCGCGGACCCTGCTGAAGGCATGGCGCGCGCGGCCGCCGCCATCGACAGCGGCGCCGCGCGACGGCTGCTCGGGCTGCTCGAGGCGCTGCCCGGCCGGCACCCGGTGGCCGGCGTGTCCGAGGAAAGGCCGGCGTGAGCGGCTTCCTCGAGGAAATGGCCGGCGGCAGCCGCGCCCGGGTGCGTGCGGCACGGCAGCGCGTTGCCGAAGGCGTGCTCGCCGAGCGTGCCCGGCACACGCCGCCCGCGCCGCCGCTGCGGCTCTCGGCGGGTGGCTTCGATCTGATCGCGGAGCTCAAGCTCCGCTCGCCGGCGGCCGGTCGTCTCGGCGCAGGCAGCGCCGCGGTGACCGAGCGCGTCACGGCATACGCCGGCGCAGGTGCCGCGGCGGTGTCGGTGCTCACCGAGCCGAGCCGCTTCGACGGCTCGCTGGAGCATCTCGGCGAGGCGGCGCGCGCGCTCACCTTGCTCGGCGTTCCGGCGATGCGCAAGGACTTTCTGGTCGATCCGTATCAGGTGCTCGAGGCGCGCGTCGCCGGAGCGGGCGGCGTGCTCGTGATCCTGCGCATGTTGTCGCGGGCGGCGATCGATGCGCTGCTCGATTGCGCCCGCGAGCACGGACTGTTCGTGCTGCTGGAGGCCTTCGATGCCCGGGATCTCGAGCGCATGCACGAGATTGTCGGCGCCCACGCCGCCGGGACGGTGCTGCTTGCCGGCGTGAACTGCCGTGATCTCACGACGCTCGAGGTCATGCCGCAGCGGCTCACCGAGCTCGCTCCCTTGCTGCCGGGCAACCTGCCGCACGTGGCCGAAAGCGGCGTGGTCAGTGCGGCGGATGCGCAGGCCGTCGCCGCGGCAGGCTATGCGCTCGCGCTGGTCGGCAGCGCGCTGATGCGCGGCCCCGACCCGGCCGCGCTCGCCCGCGCGCTGTTGGCGGCGGGACGCTCGGCCCGCGGGGGCGGTTAGAGATGTGGATCAAGATCTGCGGCATGACGAGTGCGCGCGCCGTGGCGGCGGCGCTCGAGGCTGGCGTGGATGCCCTCGGCTTCGTGTTCGCCGACTCGGTGCGGCAGCTGACGCCGCAGGCCGCCGCAAGGCTCGCGGCGCCCGCGCGCGGGCGCGTGCGCTGCGTCGCGGTGACGCGCCATCCTGCGCAGCGCGCGCTCGATGAGATTCTCAGCGTGTTCAAACCCGACCTGCTGCAGACCGATGCCGCCGATTTCGCCGTGCTGCGATTGCCGGCGGCGCTCGAGCGGCTCCCGGTGGTGCGTGCGGGAGAGTCGCCCGCCGCCCTGCCGGCGCGCGTGCTGTTCGAAGGTCCCGCGAGCGGCACCGGCCGGGTGAGCGACTGGAGCGCCGCCGGCGCACTGGCGCGTCGCAGCGAGCTGGTGCTGGCCGGGGGGCTCAACGCCGGCAACGTGGCGCAGGCGATCGCGGCGGTGCGGCCCTTTGGCGTGGACGTGTCGAGTGGTGTCGAGAAGCGGCCGGGGCGCAAGAGTCCGACCGCCATCGCGGAGTTCGTGGCCGCGGTACGCGCCGTATCCGCGGCGTCGCGGTCCGCTGCAACAGAGGATTCCCCATGAGTGCACCGACTCTACTGCCCGATGCCGCGCGGTTGCTGGCCGACCTCGTCGCGGGGCGACTGCCCGATGCCCGCGGGCGCTTCGGCCCGTTTGGCGGCCGCTACGTCCCCGAGACGCTGATTCCGGCGCTCGAGCGGCTCGAGCGCGGGGTACGCGCGCATCTGCACGCGCCCGACTTCCAGGCCGAGCTCGGCGGCGAGCTGCGCAGCTGGGTCGGCCGTCCCACCGCGCTGACGTTCGCCGGACGGCTGAGCGAGCGCTGGGGTGCGAGCGTGTGGATCAAGCGCGAGGACCTGGCGCACACCGGCGCCCACAAGATCAACAACGCGACCGGTCAGGCGCTGCTCGCGCGCCGCCTCGGCGCGAAGCGCATCGTCGCCGAAACCGGCGCGGGACAGCACGGGGTGGCGAGCGCCGCCGCGTGTGCGCGGCTGGGGCTACCGTGCACGGTGTATATGGGCGTCATCGACATGGAGCGGCAGGCGCCGAACGTCGGACGCATGCGGCTGCTCGGGGCGCAGGTGGTGCCGGTGACCAGCGGCGATCGCACGCTGCGCGCCGCCATCGACGAGGCGCTGCGCGACTGGGTGTCCGACCCCGTCGACACTTATTATCTGCTCGGCTCGGCCGTGGGTCCGCATCCGTATCCGTATCTGGTGCGCGAGTTGCAGGCGGTCATCGGCCGGGAGGCGCGCGCCCAGGTGCTCACCGCCAGCGGCCGTCTGCCGGATGCGGTCATCGCCTGCGTCGGCGGCGGATCGAACTCCATCGGTGCGTTTCACGCCTTCCTCGGCGATGCCGCGGTCGAGATCATCGGTGTCGAGGCAGGCGGCCGCGGCGCAGGCCTCGGCGACAACGCCGCCACGGTCGCCTGCGGTCGCCCGGGCGTGCTGCACGGCAGCTACTCCATGCTGCTGCAGACCGCGGACGGCCAGATCCAGGAAACGCATTCGATATCCGCCGGCCTCGACTACCCGGGAGTCGGGCCCGAGCACGCGCTGTTGTCGGCCGTCGGTCGCGTGCGCTACCAGACGGCGAGTGATGCCGAGGCGCTGGACGCGGTGCGGCAGTTGAGTGAGTGCGAGGGCATCCTGCCCGCGCTCGAGAGCGCGCACGCGCTGGCCGGCGCCGCGCGTTGGGCGCGCGCTCACCCCGGCCGCAGCGTGCTCATCTGCCTCTCGGGGCGTGGCGACAAGGACATGTCGACGCTGCAGCAGACGCTGCTGACTGCGGAGCGCACGTGAGTCCGCGCGAGCGCATCAGCGCGGCCCTGCGCAGCGCTGCGGCGCAGGGCGAGCCGGCGCTGGTGGCGTATGTCACTGCCGGCTTCCCGCGGCGTGAGCGCTTTCGCGAGGAGGTGCGTGCGCTGTCCGCTGCCGCCGACGTGATCGAGATTGGCGTGCCGTTCACCGACCCGATGGCGGACGGCGTCACCATCCAGCGTGCCAGCCTCGCCGCGCTCGCCCAGGGCGTGACGCTCGGGTGGATACTGGACGAGCTCGAGGCGCTGCGCGGCCTCGGCACGCCGCTGCTGCTGATGAGCTACTTGAACCCGCTGCTGGCTTTCGGCATCGAGACGCTGGCGGTGCGCGCCGCGCGCGCCGGCGTATCGGGATTCATCGTGCCCGACTTGCCGCTCGATGAGAGCGGCGAGCTGCGCGGCGCGCTCGAGGCACAGGAGATGGCGCTGGTGCAGATGGTCACGCCGGTCACCGAGCCGGCGCGCCTGCGCCAGCTGTGCGCCGGCAGCCAGGGGTTCGTATATGCGGTCACCATGACCGGCACCACCGGCCGGAGCGTCGCGGTGCCCGAGGAGGTACTGAGCTATCTGGATCGGGTGCGCGCCAGCTCGAGGTTGCCGGTGTGCGCGGGCTTCGGCATCCGTAGCCGCGAACAGGTGGCGCGGCTGCGGGGACATGTCGACGGCGTGGTGGTCGGCTCTGCGCTGGTGGAGGTGCTGGAGCGCGGCGAGGATCCGGTGGCGTGGTTGCGCGCGCTCCGCTCGGGCTGAGGGCCGGCCGCGCACCGCATCTGCCGGCAGCGATCCATTTAAGGAATGCGATAACCAATGCGCATGATAAGCATGCGCATCACCAATACGCATGCGCATTGCGCGCGCGCTCCGCGGCAACACCCAACATGCGCCCGCGCCCGCGGGCAGCGCGTTGCGGCTTATACGGATAGGCGCACACGCCGCCTGATGGCAACGTTTTTAAAAATATTTTCCAAAAAAACGTTCTAGGCCTGGTTGGGAGGGTGTCGTGAGTTGGAAATACGGAATGAGGGCGGCTGCGGCCGCGCTATGCGTGCTGGCCGCGACGGTGGTGCGCGCCGCCGATACGGACGGACCGTGGGAGGTGCGTGTGCGCCTGCTGTATCTCGACCCGGCGAATGGGTCGGATGCGATTCCGAACCTCGTCCCCCCCGACGCCATCCACGTCAACAACAAGTGGCTGCCGGACCTCGACTTCGAATATCACTTCACGCCGCACTGGTCGAGCGAGCTGATCCTCACCTATCCGCAGGTGCAGGAGGTCTACTTGACGCAAAGCGCCCTCGGGCCGGCGCATCTCGGGGATTTCCGTCACCTGCCGCCGGTGCTGACCGTGAAGTACAACTTCATGCCGGAGTCGGACTTCCGCCCCTACATCGGCGCGGGCGTCAACTACACCCTGATCTACGACGTCAATCTGGCCGTGCCCGGGGTCGCACCGCTCACGCTCGCGCGCGACAGCTTCGGCCCCGCGGGGCAGGTCGGGTTCGATTGGAAGATCGGTGAGCACTGGTTCCTGAACGCTGACGCCAAGTGGGTGAAGATCCACTCGGACGTGAAGCTCGACGGCATGCCGATCACCAACGTCCAGATCAACCCTTGGCTGCTCGGCGTCGGCTTCGGTTATCGCTTCGGCGGCCCGCACGCGCCGGCTGCGGCGCCCGCGCCGGCGCCGATGGCGGCTCCGCCTCCGCCTCCGCCGCCCCCGCCGGTCGCAGCGCCGCCGCCACCCCCGCCGCCCCCGCCCGCGCCGCCGCCTGCGGAGCAGATCCTCAAGGGCGTCAACTTCGACACCGATTCGGCGCACCTGCGGCCCGAGTCGCGCACCGTGCTCGACGCTCTGGTGAGCACTATCCGCGGCTGCGGCTGCTCGAAGGTGACGATCCGCGGCTACACGGACTCCACCGGCAGCAGCGGCCACAATCAGCAGCTCTCCGAGCGACGCGCCGCGGCGGTGCGCGATTATCTGACCGCACACGGCATCGCGGCGGGGATGCTGACGGCGCAGGGGCTGGGACAGAGCGATCCGATCGACAGCAACGCCACGGCCGCCGGCCGCGCCGCCAACCGCCGCGTGACGGTGCAGTTCCTCAGCGGTGCGGCGCAGTGATCCTGCGGAAGCAGGATTTGCGCCCGGCGCGCGAACAGCCGATTCTGCGGAGGTGGTCGAAGACACGCTCCTGATCGGCGCCCGCTTCTGCGGGCCGCCGGACTCCGCCAACGGCGGGTATTTCGCCGGCCTGGTGGCGAGCCTCGCGTCGCAGACGTTGTGCGTGCGGCTGCTGAAACCGCCGCCGCTGAACACTCCGCTTACCGTCAGGCACGGCGCCGGCATGCTGCAGGTCCTGCGCGGCGAGGAGCTGATCGGCGAAGCGCGCCCGGCCTCGCTCGAACTCGAGGCGTCGCCGGCGCCCGATTACCTGCAGGCGGTGGAAGCCTCGCGTCACTACGCGGGCTTTCGCCACCACCGCTTCCCCGGTTGCTTCGTCTGCGGCACACAACGCGCGCGCGGTGACGGCTTACGCATCTTTGCCGGACCGCTCGCGGAGGGCGGGCGCCTCGCGGCCGTCGCCGCACCCTGGGTGCCGGATGCCTCGCTCGATGCCGGGGACGGCAAGGTGCGCCCGGAGTTCATGTCGGCGGCGCTCGACTGCGCGGGCTACTACGCGGTTGCCCCCGATGACCGCATGATGCTGTTGGCGGAGCTCACCGCGCACGTCGACCGGCGCGTGCACATCGGCGAGTCCTGCACCGTGATGGGTTGGGAGATCGGCGCCAACGGCCGCAAACACGAGGCCGGCACGGCGATCTTCGACGGCAAAGGGGAGCTGTGTGGTAAGGCGCGCGCGCTGTGGATCGAGCCGCGCAGCACCGTCAGCGAGCTGCCGCTGCCGGGGCAGTGAGCGCTGGGGCTCAGGTCGCGCGTGGGGCGAGCGTCACGCGCAGGTCCCGCCAGCCGCCGTAGCGGTAGTACCGCAGCGCCAGCGCGGCCGACAGCAGCGACGATACCGGGAAGCTCCACCACACCGCGTCCACTTGGTAGCGGTCGAGCAGCGCCTCGGCGAGCGGATAGCGCACCAGCAGCAGCGTGACGGTGAGAATGACCAGCGGCGCCACCACCGCGCCGGTCGCGCGCACCACGCCGAACAGCGTCACCGAAATGCCAAAGAAGACGAACGAGGGGGTGACGATGCGGTTCATGTGTCCGGCGATGGCAAGCGCACCCGAGCCGGCGGGCAGAAACAGTCCGAACACCTTCGTGTCGAGCAGCTCGATGGCGAGCACGATCGAGGCGGTCAGCAGCACGCTGTACAGCACCCCGACGTGGGCGATGCGCGTGACCCGGTCCCACTTGCCGGCGCCGACGTTCTGCGCCGTCATCGCCGTGACGGCCATCGATACCGCAAAGGCCGGCATCTGGATGTAGTTCCAGATCTGCAGCGCCGCGCCGAACGCCGCGGCGGTGTCGACGCCGAAGCGGTTGACGAGGGTGATCATGAGCACGCCGCTCAAGGACAGCACCAGCATCTGCGCGCTCATGGGGATGCCCTTCTTCACCAGCGTAGCGGCGATGGACCCGTTGATCCTCAGCAGGCGCAGCTCCTGCCCGTGCAGGCACAGGATGTGCCGGCGGCGGTACAGGTGGCGGATGAGCGCGATCAGGCTCACCGCCTGCGCGATGAAGGTCGCGAGTGCCGAGCCCGCGATGCCCAGCTTCGGGACCGGGCCGATGCCGAAAATGAGCACCGGGTTGAGCGCGATGTCGATGCCGACCGACAGCAGCATGAAATAGAAGGGGGTCTTCGAGTCGCCCGCTCCGCGCAGCACGGCCATCACGAACGCATACAGGTAAAGGAACGGCAGCGCCAGGAAGATCACGCGCATGTAAGCGACCGCGAGCGGCAGCGAGTCCGCCGGCGTGCGCATGAGGAGCAGCAGCGGGCGGCACAGCAGCAGGCCCAGGATGGCCATGCCCAGCGAGATCGCAGCGAAAAACGTCGCGCTGGTGCCGACGACACGCTTGGTCTGCCTGAGGTCGTTGGCGCCGATGCACTGGCCGATGAGGATGGTCGCCGCGAGCGCCACGCCGAAGGCCGCTCCGATCAGCAGGAACATCACGGTGTTGGCGTTGGCGGTCGCGGTGAGCGCGGCCTCGCCGAGAAAGCGCCCGACCCAGATGGAGTTGACCGAGCCGTTCAGCGACTGCAGGACGTTGGCGAACAGGATCGGCAGCGCGAACCGGAACAGTCCGCCCCGGATCGAGCCCTCGGTGAGGGAGCGCGGCACTCAGGTCAGCGCCACTGGCCGTAGGCGAGCTTCGCGGCCCCGGCCGCGAGCAGCACCCAGCCCAGCCATTGCGGGCTGCGCGCCGCGGCCAGCCAGACCAGGCCGCCGGCGAGCAGCGCCGCCGCGAGTGTAACGGCGTCGCGCCGCCGGCCCGCGGCCCGCATCTCCGCGCGCAGCTCCTCGAGCTCTGCGGCGGGCGCCGCGGCGCGCGGCGCGCCGTGCTCACGCTGCAGCAGTGCATGCAGCAGCACCGGGAGGCCGCGGGCTGCATCGAGCAGCTCGGGCGCGCGCGTGCGCAGGTCCTGGGCGAGCGCCCGCACGCTGGTGCGCTCGCGCATCCACTCGCGCAGGATCGGGCTCGCCGTGGTCCAGATGTCCAGCTCGGGATACAGCTCCCGCCCCAGGCCCTCCACGTTGAGCAGCGTCTTCTGCAGCAGGATGAGCTGCGGCTGGATCTGCATGTTGAAGCGCCGCGAGATCTCGAACAGCCGCAGCAGGATGCGGCCGAAGGAGATGTCCTTGAGCGGGCGGTCGAAGATCGGCTCGCACACCGTGCGCACCGCGGATTCCATCTCGTCGACGCGCGTGTCGGGCGGCACCCAGCCGGATTCGAGGTGCAGCTGCGCGACCCGCCGGTAGTCGCGGTCGAACACCGCGAGGAAGTTCTCGGCGATGTACTGCTGATCGCGCGGATCGAGCGTGCCGACGATGCCGAAATCCACGGCGGCGTAGCGCGGCCGCTGCGGGTCGTCGACCAGCACGAAGATGTTGCCGGGATGCATGTCGGCATGGAAGAAGTTGTGGCGGAACACCTGCGTGAAGAAGATGCGCACACCGTTCTCCGCGAGCTGCGCGATGTTGGTGCCGGCGGCCTTGAGGGCCGCCAGGTCGCTGATCGGGACGCCGTGGATGCGCTCCATCACCATGACGTCGGCGCGGCAGTAGTCCCAGTAGACCTCCGGCACGTACAGCAGATCGGAGTCGCGGAAGTTGCGCTTGAGCTGCGAGGCGTTGGCCGCCTCGCGCATCAGGTCGAGCTCATCGAGGATGGTCTTCTGGTACTCGGTCACGATCTCGCGCGGCCGCAGCCGGCGGCCCGCGACCCAGTAGCGCTGCGCCAGATCGGCGAGCGCATGCAGCACCTCGAGATCCCGCTCGATCATGGCGCGCATGTCCGGCCGCAGCACCTTGACCACCACCTCCTGGCCGCCGGGCAGGCGCGCCGGGTGCACCTGGGCAATGGAGGCGGCTGCGAGCGCCGTCTCATCGAAGCTGGCGAACACCCGGGTGAGCGGCTGACCGTAGGCGCGCTCGACCAGCGCCCGCGCGGTCGCGCCGGGGAACGGCGGTACGCGGTCCTGCAGCTTGGCGAGCTCGTCGGCGATGTCGGGGGGCAACAGGTCGCGGCGCGTGGACACCGCCTGTCCGAACTTCACGAAGATCGGCCCGAGCTCTTCCAGCGCGAGCCGCAGCCGCTCGCCGCGGCTCACCCCCTGCCGGCGCGCGAACCACACGCCGGGCGAGAGAAAGAACAGAAAGCGCAGCGGCCGGTACAGATGCGTGGCGCGCACGTAGTCATCGAGCCGGTGCCGCAGCAGCACGCGCTGGATCTCGATGAGCCGCACGACGACGCGCAGCTTCACGGGTGTGCCGTCCGCCTCACGGCGCGCCGCGTTGCCGCGCGAGCAGCTCGAGGCGCGCCTCGAGCCGGTCGGCACCCTCGCGCAGCGCATCGACCCCGCGCAGGAACTGCTCGCCCTCGTTGCGCGGCACCAGGTCGGCGCGCTCGTGGCCGAAGTACTCGGCGAGGTTCTGCAGCGCCACGCCCGCGGCACGGCGCGCCCAGCGGCCGCTGCCGCGCGCCAGGCGCCCGAGCTGATGCGCCGGCACGTCGCCGAGCAGCACCGACAGCTCTTCCTCGGGGTCCGGCCGCAGCAGCTTCAGCAGCTCGCGGAATTTCTGCGCCACCTCGGTGTCGCCGGCGATGCTGACGTCGCCGCGTTGCAGGACGGCCTGCGCCGCACCGCCCGCCAGCCCGAGCAGGCTTAAGGGTCCGCCGGTGAGCGTCGCGTCGGCGGTCGCCGCGGCGGCGGTGTCGCCCACCGCGATGCTGACAGCCTGGCCGTTCGAGCTGACCCGCAGCCGTGCGATGTCGCGGATCACGATGACCACGCTGCGGCCGCCGAGCTGCGCGCACAGCTGCCGTGCGCGCGGCGAGCGCGGCAGTCCGCGGTTCAGCAGTCGATCGAGCAGCGACAGCACGCGGCGTCAGCAGCGGTAGCCGCGGTGCACCGCGACGATCCCGCCGGCGAGGTTGTGGTAGCGGCAGCCCTCGAGGCCGGCCTCCTGCAGCATCTTCAGCAAAGTCTCCGGGTCCGGGTGCATGCGAATCGACTCGGCGAGGTAACGATAGCTCGCCTCGTCGCCGGCCACGAGCTTGCCGAGCCACGGCAGGATGCGGAACGAATAGGCGTCGTACAGCGGCTTCAGGCCCGGCGCGCGCGGCTGCGAGAACTCCAGTACCAGCAGCTGGCCGCCCGGCTTGAGCGCGCGGCGCATGGAGTTGAGCGCGGCGGGCTTGTCGGTGACGTTGCGCAGGCCGAAGCCGATGGTGATGCAGTCGAACGTGCCGTCGGCAAAAGGCAGCCGCTCGGCGTCGGCCTGCACGAAGGCGATGTTGCCGACCAGGCCCTCATCGATCAGCCGGTCGCGGCCGCGCGCAAGCATCGCCGCGTTGATGTCGCTCAGCACCACGAGACCGCGCGCGCCCACCTGGCGGGCGAGCCCGGCGGCCAGATCGCCGGTGCCGCCGGCGACATCGAGTGCGCGCTGTCCGGGGCGCAGGTTCGCGAGCGCCAGGGTGAAGCGCTTCCACAGGCGGTGCGTGCCCGCGGACATCAGGTCGTTCATCAGGTCGTAGCGGCCGACCACCGAGTCGAACACGCCGCGCACGCGCCGCGCCTTGTGCGCCCGTGGCACGCGCTGAAAGCCGAAGTCGGTGGAGCGCTCGTCGGTCATGTGCGCATTGCGGACCGGGGAGATCGGTTGAGACACATTCTAGACGATCGCCGCGCGCGTCCGCGCACGGGCGCTGGTTTTATCGAAGTTGTGTTTTTTCCTTGGCATGCCCAGAATCGCCGCCGTTACGGGGGGTCTTGGGCAAGCGGGCCGGGCAGTGATGTGTGGCCCGCTTTCCTTTTTCTGCGACCGCCGTTCAGCGGCACGCGCACTCGGCGCCATCACACGTGCGCCTTGCGCGCGAGGTAGCGCGCCCATTTCGAGGCGCGCTCGCGGCCGAGCTCGTGCAGGTAGCCCCAGGTGTACAGGCCCGTGTCATGCCCGTCGTCGAACACGAGCTTCACCGCGTACTGGCCCACCGGCTCGATGGCGGTGATGCCGACGTTTTCCTTGCCGACGACCAGCACCCCCTCGCCCGGCCCGTGGCCCTTGACCTCGGCGGACGGGGAGTGCACGCGCAGGTACTCGAAGGGCAGCTCGAAGCGGCTGCCGTCGGCAAAGCTCACCTCGAGCACACGCGCCGCGCGCCGCAGGCGGATCTCGGTTGCGATGGGAGGATCAGGCATCGGCGGCCGAGATTATGATCTTGCCGTCGCGGCGATCCCAGGCGAAGGATCCTGCCGGCGCCACCTCCGTGCGCCCCGTGGCTGGCGTTCCCCACCACTGCTGCATTGCAGCATATGTCAAGGTGGCGCGCGGCTCGAGCGCGAAACCGCGTATTGACGACGATGACAATCGGCCGGGCGCCTCTATACTCTCGGACCTCCCAGCCGCCCGAGGGCTCAGGCATGGGGCCTGGGCACTGAATGGAACCGACCGATACCTCCCATCCGGACTATTACCACCGAGTCGTGGATTGCCAGTGGGCCTGCCCGGCCCACACCGATGTCCCCGAATACATCCGACTGATCGCGCAGGGCCGCTTCACCGACGCCTACATGGTGAACCGCCACTCCAACGTCTTTCCGGGAATCCTGGGACGCGTGTGCGACCGGCCGTGCGAGCCCGCCTGCCGCCGCGGGCGCATCGAGCAGAAGCCGGTGGCGATCTGCCGTCTGAAGCGCGTCGCGGCCGACCATCGCGAGGACATCAGCGCACGGTTGCCGAAGATCCCACCCGTTAAGAACGGCAGGCGCATCGCCTGCATCGGCTGTGGGTGTGCTTCGCTTACCGTGGCGAATGATTTGATGCCGCTCGGCTACCAGGTGACGATCTTCGAGCAGTACGGTGAGCCCGGCGGCCTGATGCGCACCAACATCCCCTCCTTCCGCCTGCCACACGCGGTGCTGAACGAGGAGATCGCCATGATCACCGGCATGGGCGTGGACCTGCGGCTCAACACGCCGGTGAAAAGCATGCGGGAGCTGCTGACCCAGGGCGGGTTCGCTGCGGTCTTCGTCGGCTCGGGGGCGCCGAAGGGCAAGGAGCTCCAGCTCCCGGGGCGCGAGGCCGGGGCAGCCAACATCCACATCGGCATCGCCTGGCTCGAGTCGGTGGCGTTCGGCCACATCGATCGGGTAGGGAAGCGCGTGCTGATCATCGGCGTGGGCAACACGGCGATGGACTGCTGCCGCACCAGCCTCAGGCTCGGGGCCGAGAGCGTCAAGGTCATGGCGCGCAAGCCGCGCGGCTTCTTCAAGGCTTCCGAGTGGGAGCTCGAGGATGCCGAGGAGGAAAGCGTCCAGATCGTCGTCAACCGCTCGCCCAAGGCGTTCGTGATCGAGAATGGCCGCCTCGCCGGCATGCAGTTCCAGCAGATGGAGTACCAGCTCGACGCGCAGGGACGCATCGGCGCCGAGCGCGTGGTGGGTGAGGAGTTCCTGCCGGCGGACGACGTGATCCTCGCCATCGGCCAGGAGAACGCCTTCCCGTGGATCGAGCGCGACCTCGGCATCCAGTTCGACAGGTGGGACCTGCCCGTGGTCGACACGATCACTTTCCAGTCCACGCTGCCGCAGGTGTTCTTCGGCGGCGACGCGGCTTTCGGGCCGAAGAACATCATCTGGGCGGTCGAGCACGGCCACCAGGCGGCGATTTCCATTCACCGCTTCACGTCCGGCGAGCCGGTGGGCGGGCGGCTACCGCCCGGCGTCAATCTGCAGAGCCGCAAGATGGGCATGCACGAATGGTCCTACGCCAACGACTACACTCCGGTCGAGCGGCGGCTGATGCCGCACGTGTCGCTCAAGGAGCGCTTCAAGAAGCTCAATATCGAGGTGGAGCTCGGCTTCACCGCGGAGCAGGTCGAGCAGGAGGTGCAGCGCTGCCTCAACTGCGACGTGCAGACCGTGTTCACCGCGAAGCTGTGCATCGAGTGCGACGCCTGTCTCGACATCTGCCCGGTCGACTGCCTCACCATCACGCACAACGGCACGGAGACGGAGCTGCGCCAGCGCCTGAAGGCGCCGGCGCAGAACCCGGCGCAGCCGCTGTTCGTATCCGCGGGCCTGCCGCAGACCGGTCGCGTGATGGTGAAGGACGAAGACCTGTGCGTGCATTGCGGGCTGTGCGCCGAGCGCTGCCCGACCGCGGCGTGGGACATGCAGAAGTCCACGATCCACTGGCCGCACGCTGCCGACGAGCCGCAGCCGCTGCCCGCGACGCGGCCTGCGAAGATCGCCTGAACCATTGAGCCCGGCGCCAGCCTAAGACGACAGCCAGCCTCGCAAGCCGCAGCCATGTCTCCCACAGCCACACGCGTCAACGATTTCACCATCAAGATCGCCACGGTGAACGGCACCGGCTCGGCGAGCGCCAACACGCTGCTCATGAAGTCGATCTTCAGGAGCGGCATCCCGGTGATGGGCAAGAACTACTTCCCCTCCAACATCCAGGGCCTGCCCACCTGGTACGAGATCCGCGTCACCCGGGAGGGCTATGTGGCCCGCTCGGGCCGCGTCGATCTCATGGTGGCCATGAACGCCGAGACCTACATGCGCGACATGCGCGAGGTCGCCCCGGGCGGCTACCTGGTCTACGACTCCACCTGGCCGCGACCGGCGCTCCTGAAGCGCGAGGACATCACGGTGCTCGGGGTGCCGCTCGCCAGGCTCTGCAACGAGAACTTCAACGGCGTGCGCACCCGCATCCTGATGAAGAACGTCTGCTACGCCGGCGTGCTCGCGGCGCTGCTCGACCTCGACGTCGCGCGCATTCGCGAGCTCCTCGCCGAGACCTACGCCAAGAAGCCGCAGCTGATCGAGAGCAACATGAAGGCGATCCAGCTCGGCTACGATTACGCGCGCCGGCACTTCGCTTGCCCGCTGCCGCTGCGCGTCGAGAAGATGGATAGCACCGCCGGGCACATCATGATCGACGGCAACACCGCCGCGGCGCTCGGCTGCGTGTTCGCCGGCGCCACGGTGGCGGCCTGGTACCCGATCACGCCCTCCACCTCGCTCATGGACGCGTTCAAGATGTTCGCCGATCGCATGCGCGTCGACCCGCAGAGCGGCGCCAGGAACTTCGCCTTCATCCAGGCGGAGGACGAGCTCGCCTCGATCGGCATGGTGATCGGGGCCATGTGGAACGGCGCACGCGCCTTCACCGCGACTTCGGGCCCTGGCATCTCGCTCATGAACGAGTTCCTCGGGCTCGCCTACTACGCCGAGGTGCCCGCGGTGATCTTCGACATCCAGCGCGTCGGCCCCTCCACCGGCATGCCGACCCGCAGCCAGCAGGGCGATCTCATGCTCGCCGCCTACGCCTCGCACGGGGACACCCGCCACGTGTGCCTCTACCCCGCCAACCCCGAGGAATGCTTCTACATGGCGGTGCAGGCTTTCGACCTCGCCGAGCGGCTGCAGACTCCGGTGCTGGTGATGTCGGATCTCGACATCGGCATGAACGACTGGATGTGCCGCGACCTGCAGTGGGACGATAGCTTCCGTCCCGATCGCGGCAAGATGCTCGGCAAGGAGGAGGTCCTCAAGCTCAAGAAGTTCTACCGCTTTCTCGACGTGGACGATGACGGCATCGCCTACCGCACGCTCCCCGGCGTCGATCCCAAGGCGGCGTATTTCACGCGCGGCTCGGGACATACCCAATACGGCGCCTACACCGAAGACTCAGCCGATTACCAGGTGGTGCTCGACCGGCTGATGCGCAAGTGGGCGACGGCGAAGCGACTGGTGCCGCGCGCGGTGATCGATGCGACCGCGGACTCGAAGGTCGGCATCGTGTCTCTCGGCAGCTGCGACGGTGCGATCCGCGAGGCGCTGGACCTGCTCGGGCACCGCGGCGTCAGCGTGGACTACATGCGCGTGCGCTCCTTCCCGTTCAGCGAGGACGTCGAGAAGTTCCTGGCCGCGCACGAGCTGCTGTTCGTCGTGGAGCAGAACCGCGATGCGCAGCTGCGCTCGCTCCTCACGCTCGAGACCGCCGTCGACAAGTCGAAGCTGCGCTCGCTGCTGCACTACAGCGGATTACCCATTTCCTCGGCGTTCATCGTGGACGGTGTGCTCGCGGAACTGCAGCCCGAGCGCCGCGCGCAGCCGCGGGATGCCGCCCATGGCTGACCACCCCGGGAAATTGCGCTTGCACGGAGCCTCGTCATGACCTTCATCGCCAAGCCCAAAGTGGCGCACCCCTCGCTGCCGAAGAACGCCCTCGGCTTGACCCGGCGCGATTACGAGGGCGCGCTGTCGACGCTGTGTGCCGGCTGCGGGCACGACTCCATCACCGCCGCGATCGTGGAGGCGTGCTGGGGACTCGCGCTCGAGCCGCAGAACGTGGTGAAGCTGTCCGGCATCGGTTGCTCCTCCAAGACCACCGCCTACTTCGTGAGCGGCGCCCACGGCTTCAACTCGGTGCACGGGCGTATGCCCTCGATCGCCATGGGCGCCAACGCCGCCAACCGCTCGCTGTGCTACATCGGCGTCTCGGGCGATGGCGATACGCTGTCGATCGGGCTCGGACAGTTCGGCCACGCCATCCGCCGCAATCTCAACATGCTGTACATCATCGAGAACAACGGCGTGTACGGGCTCACCAAGGGACAGTTCTCGGCCTCGGCGGACATCGGCACCAAGGCCAAGAAGGGCGAGATGAACCTCCAGCCGCCGATCGATCCGGTGCTGCTGGCCATGAACCTCGGCGCCTCGTTCGTCGCCCGCAGCTTCTCCGGCGACAAGCAGCAGCTCGTGCCGCTCATTCAGGCGGGGCTGAAGCACAACGGCTTCGCGCTCATCGACGTCCTCTCCCCCTGCGTGACCTTCAACGATCACGAGGGCTCGACCAAGAGCTACGCCTACACGCGCGAGCACTACGAGCCGGCGGTGCACGCGGATTTCATTCCGTTCGAGCGCGCGATCACCGCCGACTACCAGGCCGGCGAGACCCTGCCGGTGGTAATGCACGACGGCAGCCGCATTGTGCTGCGCAAGCTCGACAGCGCCTACGATCCGACCAACCGCACGCTGGCGTACACGCAGATCCAGGAGCGCATGAAGGCCGGGGAGTATCTCACCGGGCTGCTGTACCTCGACGAGCACGCCGAGCATGAGTTCCACCAAGTGAACGCCACCCCCGCGGCGCCGCTCAACAGCCTGCCCTTCGAGGTGCTGTCACCGGGGTCGAAGGCGCTCGAGAAAGTGCTGGCGCGCTACCGCTGAGACGACCCGTTACCGCGCGAGGAAGCGTTGCCAGCGCGCGGTTCTCTTGAAAGCTCCGGGTGATGGGGGGTCCTTCGGAGGATAGTTAGGTATTCACCTAACTATCCTGTGACGCGAGAAAACGTGCGAAAAATCGCTGGCGGCTCAGTTACCTACGGCCGCATTGGTTCGCTGGAAAACATAGTTAGTCGATTGGCGAACTATTGCAAAAAGGGATCATTCACCTGCGGGGGCCATGCATCTGCGGTGCTCGCGGCACCCGCCCCGCCGGCCCTCACCGAATCGTCGAGCCGAGCGCGTAGCGGATCGCCAGCTGCAGCTGCGTCTCGGTGAGCTGCGGCGGACCCCCGAGCTCCGCGCGCGTGTAGTTGCTGCTCACCACCTGCAGCCACTCGAGCGTGATGCGCCAGTGGGCGTTTGCCTGGAACACGTATGCCGCCGTCCAGGCGTGCCCGCTCTGCGCGCCCTGGCCGAAGTAGTTGATCGAGTGGACGTCGAACCAGTCATAGCGGGCGCTGAGACTGTGGCGCCCGAAACGCTTCGACAGCAGCGCGTACTCCGATTTGAATGGCCAGGTCTCCGGCCAGCCGTCGCCGTTGGTGGTGGTCTGGCCCTCGAGCCACTGCGCGATGGCGGTCCAGCCGTGATCGCCTTCGAGGCGCGCCCCGGCGCTGTTGAAGGTGGTGTTGTACGCGTAGAGATCCGACGCCTCATCGACCTCGTTGGGATCGGCGCGGTTGTCGTAGTGCAGCGCGCGCAGCACCAGGCGATCGAGGTAGCGCGCCTCGATGCCGCCGTACACCCCTTCGCGGTGATCGAGCTGCAGGAACGGCTCGACGGCGTACAGCGGCGCATCCGCCGGTTGACCGACGCGGCCGAATATCGGCGTCTGCCGATCGGTGAACGAGAAACCGTCGGTCGAGAGCACCGTGCCGGCGCCCTGGTTCCAGCCGAACACTCCGCCGGTGACGCCCACATCGAACGCGTGGCCTGAGCGCGTGCCGAGCCAGTCGAGCGTGCCTTCGACTCCGAGAGTGCGCACCTCTACCGCCAGCCAGCTGTCGATCGCGGAGAACGACAGCGTGTAGGGTGACTCCCAGCCGGCAGCGCGGTTCTCGAGCGAGATCGGCGGATAGAAGGCACCCGCTCTCAGGCGGAAGCGGTATCCGTTGAATGGATAGGGGCGGAACAGCAGGTAGGCCTCGGTGACGCCGACGGGACTGCGGTCCAGGCTGTCGAACATGGAGACCTCGAGATGCGCGCTCCACAGTTCGCCGATCGGCTGGGTGAGCGCGAAGCGTGCGCGCCCGAGCTGCACACCGGAATCATGGTCGCCGAAGCGCACCGTGCCGAGTCCGCCCTCCATGAAGGACGGCTCGGCATTCGAGCTCACCAGGCGCGCATCGAGCTCGAGCTCCCAGTCGGTGGCGCGGGAGGGGGCGGCCGCACCCGCGAGCGTGACGAGCACGACTGCCAGTATGCCGCGTGCCACGCCAGCGCGTGCCAGCGGCCGCAGTGCCGATGTTGCCGGGTGCGCTCGGGAGATCGTGTGCATGCGGCCCTCAGTAATCCCAGGTATGCGGATGGTCGTGGAGCGGCGCGGGCTGCAACGGCTTGGACAGTTGCACCGTCAGCTCGGCGCGCTCGGCATCGCCGATGGCGAGCTCGCGATCGAGGTTCGACTCGGGCTCGCGCAGCCGCGGATGCCACAGCGTCACCCGGTAGCGGCCGCGCGGCACCTCGGCGGACCAGGCGCCCGCAGCGTCGGTGCGGCCGAAGTAAGGCGCATCCGTCACCAGCAGGTGAGCGAGCATCTCGTCGTGGATGTTGCAGCCGAGGGTCACCACGCCTGGCTGGTCGAAGCGCACCGGTGGATACGGCTTGCCGCGATAGAGCGGCAGCTGAAAGCGCTTGGCGGGTGAGAAGGAATAGATCTGGTGGCTCACCGAATCGCTGTTGGGGAACTCGACCGTGGAGCCGACGGGGATCACCAGCAGATCCGGCGCGAAGGTGCGGTTCAGCTGATCCATCACCAGGCGCACCGGCGCGGGCTTGCGCGCCGGCGCATCGAGCGGCCGTGCCATGACCACGGCACCCGCTAACGGCTGCCCATCGGGCGTCTGCACGTGGATCACCAGCGTGGCGCCGGCGGCGGGGGCGGCGGCGAGCCCGGCGAGCAGGGCGCAAGCGGCTGCGGCAAGGCGCAGCGCCGCTGCGGTGCAACGCGCTCGTGCCGCAGGTCTCATTCCCGCACTCGAATCCTCGCGGTGGGCCCGCTGGGGCTCATACGATGGGGCGACATATTCGAACCGCGTCATGGGCAGTTTCCGCAAACGGCTTCTCGTGCTGATCATCGGGCTGGTGATCGTCACGCAAACTGTGACGCTCATCGCAGTGCTCATGAGCATGCGGCGCACGGTCGAGACGCGTGCCGCCGAGCAGCTGCGTTCCGGGGGAACGCTGGCCGAGCACCTGATCCGCTATCGCGCCGGCCAGCTCGCCAACGGCGTGGCGGTGCTGGCGGCGGACTTCGGCTTTCGCGAAGCGGTGGCGAGCGGGGACTCGCCCACCATCCTCTCGGCCGCCGGCAACAACGCGCAGCGCATCGGTGCCGACATGGTGCTGGTGCTCGACACCCGCGGGCGCGTGCTCGCCTCGACGGCGCCGGCGGCCGCCGCCGCCGGATCGCTCGAGAGCTTGCTCGAGGACGCCCCGGGGGTGCGCGAGCAACCCAACTTCCGCGTGCTCGGCAGGCGCTCGTACCAGTTCTTCCTCGCGCCGGTACGCACACCGGAGACGATCGCCTGGGTGGCGATGGGCTTCGTGGCCGATGACTCCCTCGCCGCCCGTATCCGCGACCTGGTCGGCTCGGAGGTCGCGATCCTCACCCACGGCGCCGACGGCCTCACCCGCATCGCCTCGACGCTGCCCGCGGGTGCTGCCGCCGCTCCGGCGATGACCTTCCCCGCCGTGAGGGACCTGCCGCACCTCACGCGGCTCGCGGGATTGGACTACCTGAGCTTTGCACGGCGCCTCGATGTGCGCGGCGATTCGGTCGACCTGATCCTGCTCAAGCCGCTCGAGGACGTGCTCGCCCCGTACCGCGACCTGCGCGATGCCATGCTGCTGATCGACACCGTGGCGCTGCTGGTCGCGGCGGTCATCGGCGCCGTGCTCGGCCGCAGCGCCACGCGCCCGATCGGCGAGCTGGTGCGGGCCGCACAGCGCATCGAGCGCGGACAGTACGGGACCGCGGTCAGCGTCTCGGGGGGCGATGAGTTCAGAAGCCTCGCCGCGACCTTCAACGCCATGCAGACCAACATCGCGGCGCGCGAGGCCGACATCACCTATCAGGCCTATCACGATCCGCTCACCCGGCTGCCGAACCGCGCGCTCATTCACCGCCAGCTCGACAGCCTGCTGAGCGGTGCCGGAGGCGAGCCCCCGGGCGGCGAGCGCCCGGGGGGCGCGGCGCTGGTCATCGGCCTGCGCAACCTGCGCGATATCAACGCCTCCCTCGGACACCAGGTCGGGGACGACGTGCTGCGCGAGGTCGCGCGGCGTCTGCAGCAGAACGTGGCGGCCGAGGACACCGTGGCCCGGATCGGGGAGACGCAGTTCCTGGTGATCGCGCCCGGCTGCTCCGCGCAGCGCTCGCTCCTTTACGCCGAGCAGCTGGCGGCGGTGATCCGCACCGGCTTTCACCTCGCCGGGGTTACCCTCGACCTGCGCCTGGCGTGCGGGGTGTGCCTGTTCCCCTCCCACGGCGACCGCGCCGATCAGCTGCTGCAGCGGGTGGAAGTCGCGCTCGAGGACGCCGATGAGACGCGCGCACGCGTCGCGATGTACCGCGTCGGCCAGGAGGATGAGCATCGCCGCCGGCTCACGCTCATCACCGATCTGCGCGCCGCCATCGACCACGACCAGCTCAGCCTCGTCTATCAGCCCAAGGTTGCGATGGCGAGCCGCTCGGTGCGCAGCCTCGAGGCGCTGGTGCGCTGGAGGCACCCGCAGCTCGGCCCGGTCTCGCCCGCCGAGTTCGTGCCACTGGCCGAGAGCACCGGCGGCTCGCGGCGGCTCACCAACTGGGTGCTGGGCGCGGCGATCCGTCAGATGGGTGAATGGCGCCGGCAGGGCCTCGAGCTCGATCTCGCGGTTAACCTGTCCGCGCCCGACATTCTCGATCCGGACCTGAGCGATGCGATCCTGGGGTTACTGCGCCAGCACCGCGTCGACTGCAGCGCGCTGCTGCTGGAGATCACCGAGAGCGCGGTAATGCGCGATCCCCAGGTCGCCGCGCGCAACATGCAGCTGCTGCGCATCACTGGGGTGCGCTTCTCGATCGATGACTTCGGCACCGGGCACTCCTCGCTCTCGCAGCTCGCGGTGCTGCCGGTCGATGAGCTGAAGATCGATCGCTCGCTCATCGCCCAGGATGACGGCGCGGTCGCCATCGTCACCTCGACCATCGAGCTCGGCCACAGCATGGGGCTGAAGGTGGTCGCGGAGGGCGTGGAGGATCCGGCAGCCTGGAACCTCCTGCGCCGTCTCGGCTGTGACTTTGCGCAGGGCTATCTCATCAGCCCGCCCATGGCGGCGGAGGATGTCCCGGCCTTCCTGCGTCAGGCCAACCAGCTGCTGTCCGTCTCGGATTCGACGCAGCTGCAGCTGCGTGCGCTCGAGACGCTCGCCACACGCTCGGCAGGCTGATGCCGGACGGCGCGTGCGCTGAACACCGTTGCCTCCCCCTTTACTGCGGTGACTCGAGCAGTGCATCGACCCGCTCGCGGTACTGGCGCAGCAGGTCCGCGCACAGGTCGGCGAACACCCGGATCTTGGGCGAGTCGCGCAGCGCGCGGCGGCATACCACCGAGACCGTCTTGCCGGGCGCGGTCCACTCCGGCAGGACCACCTCGAGTTTGCCGGCGGCGAGCAGCTCGGCCACCACCAGGTCCATGCTCTGCACGATGCCGGCGCCGCGATTGGCCGCCATGATGGTCGCCTCGATGGAGTTGAACGCCACGTTGAACGGCAGCCGCAGCTGGCGGCGCACCGCGCCGCGCTGGAACACCCAGGGATGGGGCCGGCGGTCGCCGGCGCCGAGGGTGCCGACCAGCCGGTGACGGCGCAGATCGTCGGGCTCGCGCGGCACCCCGTGGGTGCGCAGATACTCGGGTGAGGCGCAGGTGAGCTGGCGCGTGGTGACCACGCGCCGCGCGACCAGATGCGGCTCGCGCACCGGTCCGGCGCGCACCACCAGGTCGACTTCCTCGGCGATCATGTCGATCACCCGGTCGTTGAACTGCACCTCGAGCTGCAGATCCGGATAGCGGGCGGTGAACTGCGGCAGGGCGGGCAGCAGCAGCGCGCGGCCGAAAGTCACCGGCACGTCGACGCGCAGCCGCCCCTGCACCTCGGCGCGCGTGCGCAGCAGTGCCTGATCTGCGGCCTCGATCTCGGCGAGGATGCGCTGGCAGCGCCCCAGGTATTCGGCACCGTCGGCGGTGAGTCCCACGCGCCGCGTGGTGCGCTGGAACAGCTGGCAGCGCAGGTGCTTCTCGAGCTCGGCCACGTGGGTGCTCACGACCGCACGTGACAGGCCGAGCATGTCAGCCGCCCGGGTGAAGGAATGCAGGTCCGCCACCCGCACGAAGCTGCGCATGCATACCAGTTGATCCATGCGTCTTATTGTACAGGATTGGCTGACAATAAATTCGCGATTAGCCTGTTTTTCGAAATGACCACCTCGCCTAAAGTGCCGTCCAGACGAGAGCGGAGGAGATGTTTGTGTTCATCTTCAAACGGCCTTTCCAGGCAGTTGCCGCCGGCATCGCGGTGCCGTTGCTGATCCTGCTGCTCGATCGTCTGGCGAACGCCGAGGAGGTGCCGGCGGGGCAAGAGGCCGCCGCCGTCCAGACGGCGGCGGCGGGCGGGACACCTGCCGCAGCTGCACCACATGCCGCTTGTGTCGTGCCCGCCCCATGGGGTATCGTCCGCGCCGGTTCGTGACCTTTCCCTTTCCTGCCGCCTGCCGCCCGCCCTGTCAGCGAGTTGGCTTCCGAGTCTGAAAAGCCGAATCGTTCCCGACCAGGTGGCAGTGCGTGCGCCGACCAATCGTTGCGATTTTCGGCATGCGCTCCTGCTGGTAACGTTTGATTCAGGAGTTCGATTGCATGACGAAGATCTATGTTGGCAACCTGCCGTTTTCCGCCACTGACGCCGAGGTGCGCGAGCTGTTCTCGCAGCACGGCACGGTCGAGTCGGTGAGCATCATCACCGACCGCGACACCGGCCGCCCGCGCGGCTTCGGCTTCGTGGAGATGTCGCGGGCCGATGCCTCGCGCGCCATCCAGAACCTCAATGGCAAGGAGCTCGGCGGCCGCCCGCTGCGCGTCAATGAGGCCCAGGAGCGCAGCGGCGGCAACCGCGGCGGCGGCGCACCCAAGCGCTGGTAAGATCCAAGGCTGCCAAGGGCCGGCTGCCGGTGCCGTACGGCACGGGCGGCCGGCCTTTTTCATTGGCATGAATGCTTCAGGAGCTGTCTTTCATGGGTAAGGGCGATCACAAAACCCGCCGCGGCAAGATCTACCAGGGCTCGTTCGGCAAGTCCCGGCCGAAGGATCCGGCCAAGCAGAGGAAGAAGGCCGCCAGGGCCGCGAAGCGCTGAACGCGCAGGCCGCGTCATGCCCCCGCGAACGGCGTCGCGCTGGTCGCCAGCGGCGACGGCTGAAGCTTGCGCTTGAGGCAATCGCGCAGGATGGCGAGCGCCGGGCGCTCGTTCGGCGGCAGCGCGACGTCGCTCGTGGCGAGCGGCGTGGTGCGGCTGCCCCAGCGCAGCAGCAGCGCGCCGTAGCTCAAGCCGCCGCCGAAGCCGGGCAACAGCAGCAGTGCACCCGGGCGCACCCGGCCTTCCTCGAGCGCTTCGCACAGCGCGACCGCCACCGTGGCGGCCGACATGTTGCCGTAGCGCTCGATGTTGACGTACACGCGCTCCATGGGCACGTGCGCGCGCTTGGCGACCGCCTCGATGATGCGCAGGTTCGCCTGATGCGGCACGACCAGATCCACGTCCGCGGCGCTGAAGCCGGCGCGCCTCAGCGCTTCCTCGCTGGCGGTCGACATGCCCTGCACGGCGCGCCTGAAGATGTCCTGGCCCTCGAACTGCCAGCGGGTGACGCCGTAGAGCACGCCACGGTTGGCATAGCGTCCGCCCATGCCCTGCACGCGCAGCGTCTCGCGCGCTTCCCCGTAGCAGCCGAGCTTCTCGGCGAGCACGCCTTCCTCGCGCTCGGTGGCCTCCAGTACCACTGCCGCGGCGCCGTCGCCGAACAGCACCGCGACGTCCCGGTCGCTCCAGTCCATGAACGGCGAGATGAGCTCGGCGCCGATCACCAGCGCGTTGCGCACGACGCCGGTGCGGATCAGCGCGTTGGCGGTGGACAGCCCGTAAAGGAAGCTGGTGCAGGCGGTGTTGATGTCGAACGCGGCCGCCGGCTGCGCGCCGATGCGCACCTGGATGCCGGAGGCCTGGTTCGGCACCTGATCGTCGTGGCTGCAGGTGCCGAACACGATCAGCTCAATGCTGCTGCCGGCGATCCCGGCCGCGGCCAGTGCGCGCGCCGCGGCCACATAGGCAAGCTCCTCGAGCCCGACGTGGGAGATGCGCCGTTCGCGGATACCGGTGCGGCTCACGATCCACTCGTCGCTGGTGTCGAGCATGGTGGACAGATCGTGGTTGGTGAGCACCGCCGGTGGCAGGCACTTGCCCCAGCCGGTGATGGCCGCGTGGGTCACTGTGGCGCTCATGACGGCCCGTCAAGAATAACAGGCTGCCGCCGTGCCGAGTCGGGCGCGTAATCGAACGAATCGAAATGCAGCCGCTCGGGGGCGAGGCCGTGGCGCGGAAAGGCGCTGCGGATCGCCTCGATCATGGCGGGCGGGCCGGCGGCGTACACCTCGTGGCCGCCGAGCTCGGGGTGATCGGCGAGCACCGCCTCGTGCACCCAGCCGCTGCGGTGATGCGCGGCTTCCGCCGCGGTCGCTTCCGAGAGGACGGCGGTGAAGGAGAACTGCGGATGATGCCGCGTCCACTCGAGCAGCAGCGCCTCCTGGTAAACGTCCGCCGCATGCCGCGCACCCCAGTAGAGATGCAGGCGGCGCCGGCTGCCGGTCTCGAGCGCCTGCCGCAGCATGGACTTCAGTGGCGCGAAGCCCGTACCGCCGGCCACCAGCAGCGCCGGTTGCGCGCCGTCGCGGTAGGTGAACTGACCGATCGGCCCCTCGACGCGCAGCAGCGAGCCGACGGCGAGCGGCGCTGCGCCGGCGCCGAACAGCCGTTCCGTGAACCCCCCGCCGCTCACCCGGCGCACGTGCAGCTCGATGAGCGCGCTGTCGTGCGGCGGACTGGCGATGGAGAAGCTGCGCCGCCGCCCGTCTTCGAGCAGCACGTCGAGGTACTGTCCGGCCTGGAAGCGCAGCGGCTCGACCGCCGGCAAGCGCAGCAGCAGCTGCATCACGTCCGGCGCCAGCGGCGCGAGCTGCGCGATGCGGCATGGCAGGGTCTTGATCTCGACGTCGGCGACGCCGGCGATGAGCCGCGCCTGCACGACCAGATCCGACTGCGCGCGCGCCTGGCACAGCAGGACGTAGCCGTCGCGCTCCTCGTCCGCGGTGAGCCCGACCGGACGTCCGGCGGGGTAGCGGATCTCGCCGGCGCGCAGCCGCGCGCGGCACGAGCTGCAGTGGCCGGACTTGCAGCTGTGCGGCAGGTTCAGCCCCGCTGCGAGCGCCGCCTCGAGCACGGATTGCGTGGCCGGCACGCGCAGTGTGCGCCCATGCGGCTCGATGCGTACGCTGTGCTCGTGCAAGCTCACTGTCTTCAACCTGTAACCTAGGCGGCTAGACTAGCATCATGTTCGCGAATCCCCCGGGACAGGAGATCGCCGGGCTGCTGCGCGCCGCGCACACCATCGCCGTGGTGGGACTATCGCCCGATCACACGCGCCCGAGCCATGGCGTGGCGCGGGCCCTGCAGCGTTTCGGATACCGGATCATTCCCGTCAATCCGTTCGTCGAGTCGGTCCTCGGCGAGCCGGCGGTGCCGGCGCTCGACCAGCTTGCCGACGTGCTCGGCGCGGATGAGTGGGTCGATATCGTCGACGTGTTCCGCCGCCCCGAGTACGTGACCGACATCGTCAGCGACTGCATTCGCCTCAGGCTCCCGGCGCTGTGGCTGCAGGAGGGCGTGGTCGACGCCGTCGCCGCCGAGCGCGCGGTGCGGGCCGGGATCTTCACGGTCATGGATCGCTGCCTGTTCAAAGATCGCGCCGCGCTGCGCTAGAGCGGCGAACAGCGCGGCGAACGGCTATGCTTCGCCGCGATGCGCATCGATTTCACGAAGATGCACGGGGTCGGCAACGACTTCGTGGTGTTCGATGCACCCGCCGACGAATCTCTGCTGCGGCCCGAGCGGCTGCGCAGCCTCGCGGATCGCCGCACCGGCATCGGGTTTGACCAGGCGCTGGTGCTCGAGGCGCCGCGGCGCGCCGACAGCGCCGTGTACTACCGCATCTTCAACGCCGACGGCGACGAGGTCGAGCAGTGCGGCAACGGCGCGCGCTGCATCGCCGCGCTCCTGCACCGCCGCGGCCTGACCCGCAACGGCACCATCACCCTCGACAGCCCCGCCGGTCCCATCCGCGCCCGCATCGAGACGGGCGGCGAGCGGGTGGCGGTCGACCTGGGCGTGCCCGACTTCACGCCCGCCTCACTGCCCTTCACGGCGCTGCGCGAAGCCGACAGCTATCCCCTCGAGGTCGCCGGCGCCACGGTCGAGATCGGCGCGGTGTCGCTCGGCAATCCGCACGCGGTGCTCACCGTGCCCGCCGTGGAGAGCGCGCCGGTGGCAACGCTCGGGCCGGCGATCGAGCGCCATCCACGCTTTCCGCAGCGCGTGAACGTGGGGTTCCTGGAGATTGTTTCGCCCGGCGAGGTGCGCCTGCGCGTGTACGAGCGCGGTGCCGGCGAGACCCGCAGCTGCGGCACGGGCGCCTGCGCGGCAGTGGCGCTGGGGCGGCGGCGCGGGTTGCTCGAGAGCCAGGTGCGGGTGGGCGTGCGCGGCGGCGAGTTGCAGGTAAACTGGGCAGGCCCGGGGGAGCACATCTGGCTGACCGGCCCTGCACGAATATCCTTCGCAGGTCATGTCGAGGTCTAGAGCACTATGACGACACGAGAGGCTCGCGGTCTTGCCGCGGTGGACTCCGAAGAGGAAGCCATTGCGGGCTATCTGCAGCGCAATCCGGAGTTCTTCGAGCGCCACCAGGCGGTGCTCGCGCGGCTGAGGCTGCCGCACGCCCGCGGTGGCTCGACCATCTCCCTGGTCGAGCGGCAGATCGAGGTGCTGCGCGAGAAGCTGACCGGCCTCGAGAACAAGCTCGCGGAGCTCCTTCGCGTGGCGCGCGCCAATGACGCCATCTGCGAGCGGCTGCACCGCTTCACGCGCCGGCTGCTGCACACCGTGCCGCGCGCCGAGGCGCTGACGCGCATCGAGACCGGACTGCGCGAGGACTTTGACGCCTTCCACGCCGCGCTGGTGCTGATCGGCGCGCCGGAGCCGGGTGCGCCGCGCTTCGTGCGCAGCGTGCCGGTGGATGACCCGAACCTGAAGTCCTTCGAATCGCTGTTCGCCAGCGGCCGGCCGCGCTGCGGCCAGGCGCGCGACTCGCAGCGCGAGTTCCTGTTCGGCCCGGAGGGGCTCGAGATGGGATCCGTGGCGCTGGTGCCGCTCGGGGAGAAAGGCTCGCTCGGGTTGCTGGCGCTCGGCAGCGCCGATCGCGACCGCTTTCACCCGGGCATGAGCACCGAGTTCCTGGCGCGCATGGCCGACCTGATCGCCGACTCGCTGACCGGCAATCCGCAGCGCTGAGCGGCGCCCGGCCACGCGCTCATCACCGCGATGAATGCAGCGTGACTCCCGCGGCGCTCGAGTGGGTGGCGCGGTTCCGCCGTTACATGAGCTCCGAGCGACGCCTGTCCGCGCACACCGACCGCAGCTACGCACGGGACCTCGCCGCGCTGGTGAGGTTCTGTGGGCGCTCAGGAATCGCCGACTGGAATGAGCTCGACAGCCAGCACCTGCGCACCTTCGCCGCACACTCGCACGCCGGCGGCCTCGCCCCGCGCAGCATCCAGCGGCGGCTCTCGGCGGTGCGCAGCTTCTACGCCTTTCTGCTGCGCGAGGGCCACGGTCGCACCAGGGCCGGCGGCGGCGCGCAGCGGCGCCGCGCGCCGCGCCTCACGCACAATCCGGCTCACGAGGTGCGTGCGCCCAAGGCCGCCCGGCGCCTGCCGCACACCCTCGATGCCGACCAGATGGCGCGCCTGCTGGAGATTCCGGCGGGTGATCGCCTGAGCGCGCGCGACCGGGCGATCATGGAGCTGCTGTATTCCTCGGGACTGCGGCTCGCGGAGCTCGTGGGCCTCGAGATCACCAGCCTCGACCTCAAGGACCGCATGGTGCGGGTGCTCGGCAAGGGCAGCAAGGCGCGCATCGTTCCCGTCGGGCGGGCCGCAGCGCAGGCGCTGCGCGCATGGCTCAAGGAACGGGCGGCGCTCGCCCGGCACGGGGAGAATGCCCTGTTCGTCGGCCGCGGCGGCACTCGCCTCGGCGCCCGCGCCGTGCAGGCGCGGGTGGCGCTGTGGGCCCGCCGCCAGGGGCTCGGCGTGCCGGTGCACCCGCACCTGTTCCGGCATTCCTTTGCCTCGCATCTGCTCGAGTCGAGCGGCGAGCTGCGCGGGGTGCAGGAGCTGCTCGGTCACGCCGACATCGCCACCACCCAGATCTATACGCACCTTGACTTCCAGCACCTCGCCCGCATTTATGACGCTACCCACCCGCGGGCGCGCCGCAAGGCTCGAGTCCGCGCCACCTCAGGCTCAGGGCCGCGCGAGACTTAATGACCGACCACACGCGCTTCGATCCTCACGGCACCACCATCCTCGGCGTACGCCGCGACGGCGCGATCGCGCTCGGGGGCGACGGCCAGGTGACGCTCGGCAATACGGTGATGAAGGGCAACGCGCGCAAGGTGCGCCGCCTCGCCGATGACAAGGTGCTGGCCGGCTTCGCCGGCGGCACCGCGGACGCCTTCACGCTGTTCGAGCGCTTCGAAGGCAAGCTCGAGAAGTACGGCAACCTGACCCGCGCGGCGATCGAGCTCGCCAAGGACTGGCGCTCGGACCGCTATCTGCGGCGCCTCGAGGCGCTGCTGCTGGTCGGGGATCCCGAGAAGCTGTTCGTGATCTCCGGCAACGGCGACGTCATCGAGCCGGACTACGACGTGGCCGCGATCGGCTCCGGCGGGCAGTACGCACTCGCCGCGGCGCGGGCGCTGCTCGAGAACTCGCAGCTCGATGCGCGCAGCATCGTGCAGCGCGCGCTCGACATCGCCGCCGACATCTGCATCTACACCAATCGCAACGTGGTCATCGAGGAACTGAACGCCGCCCGCGGCGGCAGGGTCTGATGGACATGTCATCGCTCACGCCCCGCCAGATCGTCCAGGAGCTCGACAAGCACATCGTCGGCCAGGACGCGGCCAAGCGCGCCGTGGCCATCGCGCTGCGCAACCGCTGGCGCCGCATGCAGGTGAAGGAGCCGCTGCGCCAGGAGATCACGCCCAAGAACATCCTCATGATCGGCCCCACCGGGGTCGGCAAGACCGAGATCGCGCGCCGCCTGGCGAAGCTCGCCAACGCGCCGTTCGTCAAGGTCGAGGCCACCAAGTTCACCGAGGTCGGCTACGTCGGCCGCGACGTCGACTCGATCGTCAAGGAGCTCGCCGACGTCGCCGTGAAGATGACGCGCGAGCAGGAG
>DASPPI010000105.1:0-20206 GCA_035625615.1 Steroidobacteraceae bacterium
ATAGAACCGGTCGGCGAGCTTCAGCCACTCACTCGGTGCCGCGAGCTTGTCGTCGCCGGGCGAGGAGTTGCCGCCGTTAAGAATGGAGCCGAGGGGATAGTGCCGCAGGTCATCGGGAGCGATGCTGCCGATGTCGGCCTGGATGAGCTGAGCGGCTTTCTGCTCGGGAGTCAGGCGCGCCAGCAGCCGCTCGATGCGTGTCTCGAGCTGCGGATCGCGCGCGAGCAGGGGGCGCAGCTTCGGCCAGCGCTGCGGATGCACGGTCGCGGCTGCCGGCTCGGGCTCGGCTGCAGAGATCGCCGCCGGGAGCGCCACAAGAGCGCAGGCTGCGCAATAGGCGGCCCGCCCGGCCGGTCTGCTGCTCATGGTGGCCCTAGGATACACAGCAAAGGGTGATGCACATGCTCGAACCGACGCTCCAGACCCCCGGGCTCGACACCGGCAGCGCGCCCCTGCGGCGCAGCGGGGTGCCGGGCGCGGGGCCTGACGCTCTGCCGGACCTGCTGCTGATGGAGCGCGCGCGCGGCGGCGATGAGCGCGCTCTCGAGGCGCTGATCCGCCGCTACAGCCGCCGCCTGTTCCGCGTCGCGCGCAGCGTGCTCATGGACGACGAGCGTGCCGAGGCCGCGGTGCTCGATGCCTTCCTCGCCGCATTCGCGGGACTCAGCCGTTATGAGTCGACGGGGAAGTTCGCGGCGTGGCTGACGCGGCTGGTGTTCAATCAGGCGCGGGCCATGCGCGTGGCGACCCGCGCACCGGCGGCCGCGCCCGGCGGGGTGTCTTCAGCCGGCGAGCCGGTGGGTGCGGTCACGAGCGCGGCGAGCGAGGAGCTGCGCGAGCGGCACGAGCTCGAGCAGGCGATCGCCTCGCTGCCGGCGGTGTTTCGTCCGGTGTACGTGCTGCGGGTGGTCGAGGGTGTGAGCGGCATCGAGACCGCGGCCTCGCTCGGCCTGCACGCAACGACCGTGCGTACCCGGCTCTATCGGGCACACCGGCGGCTCGCTCCCGACACGGCACAGCGCATACGCGCGGCCACAGCCCTGCTCGAGCTGCCGCCGCACGGCGCCGAGCGCATCGTGAGTCGCGCGCTGGCGCAGCGGCCTCACGCCTCGATGCTCGCGATCTCGGCCTCGTCCCCCTGAAAGGGCACGACCTCGCCTACCTCGCGACCGAGCAGCGCCTGCGCGAGCGGCGCCACCCAGCTGAGCAGTCCCTGCGCAGCATCGGCCTCATCCTCGCCGACCAGGCGATAGGCGCGGGTCGCACCAGAGCTCAGGCGCAGCGTCACGCGCATACCGAAACGCACGCGGTCCGTGGCGGCGGCCGCGCCCACCACCCGGGCGCTCGCGCGCCGCGCGCTCCAGTAGCGCAGATCGCGCTCGATGCGGGCGCGCAGCGCGGCATCATCACCCGCCCGTGCGGCCTGCCGCTGGGCCTCGAGCTCGCGCACGCGCGTCTCGATTGCGGCCAGCCCGCGCGGCGTGACCAGGTTCGGATGCGCGCTCACCGGCCGCTCCGGTAGCGACCCTGGATCCTCGTCGGACTCGCGCACGAACGCGCGGCTCATGCACGGGGCCCTGTGCGACGGACACTCGCGCGGCGAGTGAGGTCCGCCCGGCCGATGACAACACCGCTGCTGCCGTTCATACTGAAACGACGTCCTCTGGGGGATGGTATATGAAACGGCCCAGGCAGAGCGTGCCGCTGCCTACCTAAGTGAACGGCGTCGCGAGCGCGTTCCTGCTGACATTCGCGGGACTGTTTCCGATCGTCAATCCGATCGAGGGCGCGCCGTTCTTTCTCGGCCTGACCGCCCACCTCGGCAGCGACGAGCGGCGCGTGCTCGCGCGCAAGACGGCGATCAACGGCTTCGCGCTGCTGCTCGGGTCGATGGCGTTGGGGCCGTACCTGCTCGAGGTCTTCGGGCTCGAGCTGCCGGTCGTGCGCATCGCCGGCGGGCTGGTGGTCGCCGCCCTCGGCTGGAAGCTGCTCAGCCAGGAGCAGTGGTCCGATCACGTCGGCGCCGGGCTGTCGGCGCCGGCACGCAAAGTCGGCAGCTTCTATCCACTCACCATGCCCCTCACCGTGGGACCCGGCTCCATGTCGGTGGCAATCACCATCGGCAGCCGCAAGCCCGCGGGCATCCCCAAGCTCCCGGAGCTCGCCGAGCACGCCACCGGGGCGCTGCTCGGAATGGTCGCGATCGCGATCAGCATCTATCTCGCCTATCGGTTTGCCGAGACCATCGGCCGGCTTCTCGGGGAGACCGGTCTCGAGGTCCTGGTGCGCCTGTCGGCCTTCATTCTCATGTGCATCGGAATCGAGATCATCTGGAACGGCTTCAGCGCGCTCACCGGGGCGCATTGAGGCCTGCACGGCGGCCCGGGCCGCCGGCGCTCGCACGATATGAGTGCAGGGCGCAGCCGGCCCTCGCCGGACGCTGCCGGCCCCGCGCGGCCTTGGTCTAATATCCGGCATGCCCGCCCCGACGCTTGCCTACGACGAGATGCTGGACACCGCCGGTGCCCCGCGCCCGCACTGCCGGCAATACTACCGCTGGCTGCGTGGGCAGCCGGCCGAGCAGCTGACGCGCAAGCGCACCGAAGCCGACGCGCTGTTCCACCGTGTCGGCATTACCTTTGCCGTGTACGGCGAGAACGAGGGCACCGAGCGGCTGATTCCCTTCGACATCGTGCCGCGTATCCTGCCGGCGGCGGAGTGGACGCGTCTCGAGCAGGGCCTGAAGCAGCGCGTGCGCGCGCTCAACGCTTTCATCGCCGACGTCTACCACGAGCAGCGCATCCTGCGCGCCGGACGCATCCCGCCCGAGCAGATCCTGTGCAATCCGCAATACCGCCCGGAGATGCAGGGCATGAACCTGCCCGGTGGCATCTACACCCACATCGCCGGCATCGACATCGTGCGCGATCGCGACGGCGCGTTCTGCGTGCTCGAGGACAACCTACGCGTCCCCTCGGGCGTGTCCTACATGCTCGAGAACCGCAAGATGATGATGCGGCTGTTCCCCGAGCTGTTCGCGCTCGACGCCATCGAGCCGGTGGAGCACTACCCCGACGTGCTGCACGAGAATCTCAAGAGCGTCGCTCCCGTCGGCGTCACCGATCCCACCGTCGTGCTGCTCACCCCGGGGTCGTACAACAGCGCCTACTTCGAGCATGCGTTCCTCGCGCAGCAGATGGGCATCGAGCTGGTCGAGGGGCAGGACCTGTTCGTGCGCGATGCGGTGCTGTACATGCGCACCACGCGGGGGCCCGAGCGCGTGGACGTGGTGTATCGGCGCCTCGACGACGACTTCCTCGACCCGCTGTCGTTCCGGCCCGATTCGACGCTCGGGGTGCCGGGGCTGCTCACCGCCTACCGTGCCGGGCACGTGACCATCGCCAACGCGATCGGCACGGGCGTGGCGGACGACAAGTCGGTCTATCCGTACGTACCGGACATGGTGCGCTTCTATCTCGACGAGGAGCCGCTGCTGGCGAATGTGCCCACCTGGGTGCTGCGGCGTCCCGAGGACCGCGCCTACGTGCTCGCGCACCTCGAGAATCTCGTGGTGAAGGAGGTGCACGGCGCCGGCGGCTACGGCATGTTGATCGGTCCGGCCGCGAGCAGTGCGCAGATCGAGGAGTTCCGCGCCCGCATCAAGGCGCACCCGGAGCGTTACATCGCGCAACCGACGCTGGCGCTGTCCACCTCGCCGACGCTGGTGGCTGCGGGGCTCGCACCGCGGCATATCGATCTGCGCCCCTTCGTGCTTTCCGGGCGCGAGGTCACCGTGGTGCCGGGGGGGCTGACGCGGGTGGCGCTGCGCGAGGGCTCGCTGGTCGTCAATTCCTCCCAGGGCGGGGGCACCAAGGACACCTGGGTGCTCGGCGCCCCACCGGGCAGCCCGCCCCGCGGCGCGGCAGCGGAGGCCGGCGACGGCGAGCCGGAGAGCCGCGGATGCTGAGCCGCACCGCCGATCATCTCTACTGGATGTCGCGCTACCTCGAGCGCGCGGTGAACCTCGCGCGCATGATCGACGCGCATCAGCGCCTCGGGCTGCTGCCGCGCGCGCCCGAGGCGGTACGGCAGGGCTGGCAGGCGACGCTGGTGTCGCTGGGGCTCGATGAGGCGTACCGCGAGCGTCACGGCAACGTGACCCCGCGTGGCGCCTTCGACTTCGTCGCCTTCGACCGCGATCACCCCGGGAGCATCCTGCAGTGCCTGCGCGCCGCGCGCGAGAACGCGCGCGCGGTGCGCGGCACGATCACCTCCGACATGTGGGAGACGCTGAATGCCACCTACCTTGAGTCGCTGACCTTCAGTGCCAGCATGCCGGAAGGCGCGCGCGGGGAGTTCCTCGAATGGGTCAAGTACCGCACGCATCTGACGCGCGGCATCACCTCCGGCACGCTGCTGCGCGATGAGGCCTCGCACTTCACCCATATCGGCACGTTCCTCGAGCGCGCCGACAACACCACCCGCATGCTGGAGGCGCGCTGGCGCGATCCCGGCGGGCGCGGCGAGCGGCTCGTCGAGGAGGCATCCGAGTGGGCGGTACTGCTGCGTGCCATGTCGGCCTTCGAGATGTTCCGCCGGCTGTACCGCGACAGCGTGACGCCGCAGCGGGTCACGCAAATGCTGCTGATGCGCGACGATCTGCCGCAGGGCGTGCATCGCTGCCTCGACGAGCTGCAGGGGAACCTCGCGGCGGTCGCCAATGATCACTCGAGCGAGACCGTCCGGCGCGTCGGCGAGCTGCACGCGCAGTTCCACTTCGGGCGCTTCGAGGAGCTGTGCGCCGAGGGCGTGCTGCCGTTCCTCGACCGCTTCCAGGCCCGCCTGGGCGACCTCGGCCAGCGGATCGCCAACGACTTCCTCGTGCCCTCGGGCACCTACTAGCCGCGCGCACGGCCGGTCGGGCAGACATGCAGCTGCATATCCTTCACCACACCGCCTACCGCTACGAGGAGCCGGTCAAGTACAGCGCGCAGACGCTGCGCCTCACGCCGCGCCGCGAGGGGGCGCAGCGGGTGATTTCCTGGACCATCCGCGCACCGGGACGCCGCACCGAGCAGGTGGATGCCCACGGCAACATCACGCACCTGCTCACCCTCGAGGAGCCGCACCGCGCCATCGAGATCGACGTGCGCGGCATCGTCGAGATGACCGGCGACGAGGAGTTCGTGCGCTTCGACGGCACGCTCTCCCCGCTGACCTATCTCGCGCCGACGCCCCTCACCACCGCCAGTGAGCAGATGGCGGCCCTCGCGCGTGAGCATCTCGAGGGTCGCGGGAGCCTGCGCGAGCGGCTGTACCGGCTCGCGGGCGGCGTATACCAGGCGGTGCGCTATATGCCCGGCACCACCAGCGTCGAGGATTCCGCCGCGCAGGCGTTCGCGCGCGGCCAGGGCGTCTGCCAGGACCAGGCCCATGTGTTCATCGCCTGCTGCCGTGCGGCGGGCATCCCGGCGCGTTATGTGAGCGGCTACCTGTGCAGCGTCGACGGCAGCGAATCGGCGAGTCACGCCTGGGTGGATGCCTGGCTCGAGGACAGCCAGGGCTGGCTCAGCATCGACGTGACGCACCTCGAGCCCATGGGAGAAAAGCACTGCCGCCTTGCCGTCGGGCGCGACTACCTGGATGCTGCGCCGGTGCGCGGCGTGCGCCGTGGCGGCGGCCACGAGGTGATGGACGTCAGCGTCGCCGCCACCAGCTCCGGCGACCAATGACCGTCCTCGTCAGCGACATCGATCAGTTGAGAGAATACCCATGACCTATTGCGTCGCCATGCTGCTCGATACCGGAATGGTCTTCCTGTCCGACTCGCGCACCAGCGCTGGAGTCGACCAGATCAGCACCTTCCGCAAGACCACCGTGTTCCAGAAGCCGGGCGAGCGGGTCATGGTGGTACAAAGCGCCGGCAACCTCGCCATCACCCAGGCGGTGATCTCGGTGCTGCGCGAGCGGATCGAGGCGGCCGATGCCGGTCTCAACCTCTACACCTGCCGCAACATGTTCGAGGCGGCGCAGTGTATCGGCACGGCGCTGCGCGAGGCGTACCAGCGCGACGCGCACGCCCTCAAGCAGTTTGCGGTGGAGTTCAACGCCAGTCTCATTCTCGGCGGGCAGATCAAGGGCGAGGTGCCGCGACTGTTCAGCATCTACCCGGCCGGCAACTTCATCGAGGCGACTGCCGAGACCAGCTACTTCCAGATCGGCGAGTCGAAGTACGGCAAGCCGATCATCGATCGCGTGGTCCGGCGCAGCAGCAGCCTGAACGAGGCGGCCAAGGCGGGGCTGGTGTCGATGGACTCGACCATCTGCTCGAACCTCTCGGTCGGCCTGCCGCTCGACCTGGTGATCGTGAAGCGCGACCGCTACGAAGTGGCGCGCCACATCAGCATCGACGACGACAACACTTACTTCACCGGCATCCGCAAGCGCTGGAGCGAGGCGCTGCGCGAGGCGTTCGCGCAGCTGCCGGAGCCCGACTGGCTGCGTACGCCGCGCGCCTGAAAATCGCTGTCGCAGGAGAGCCAGCGGCAGTCAGCCGGCCAGCATCGCGAGCACCGCTGCGCGAGCCGCCGAGGAATGGACCGGCAGCGCCAGCACGTCTCCCGGCCGCGCCCAGTCGAGCGCGCAGCACACCGCCTCGAGCTCGCTCCGGCGCACCGGCAGCGCTTCCTCCGGAAGCCCCGCGCGCCGCAGCGTGGCATGGATCACCCGCGGGATCTCCCCGGGTGGGCGGCCGCGCAGATGCGCTTCGTTCTCCTTGATGACGATGAGCGCCGGGTGAAATTCGGCCGCGGCACGGGCGAGCGACTCGATCTCGGCGTCCTGGCGGTTGCCGGCATGCCCGAGCAGCATCCCGAGCCGGCCGCGGCCGCCGCGCAGATGCTCGGCGACCTGCAGGAGTCCGCGCAGCCCTTCGGGGTTGTGGGCGTAGTCGACGAGGATCCGCACGCCGCCGCGCTCGAAGCGCATCAGGCGGCCGAGGTTGTCCGTGACCGCCCGGCCGAAGCGCGCGAACACAGCGGCGATGGTCGGCGGCGGCACGCCGAGCTTTGCGGCGGCCAGTGCCGCGCCCGCGAGGTTGGCGATGTTGTAAGTGGCGCTGCCTTCGACGGTGAGCGGCATCGCAGTGATCGCCCCCAGGTCATGGTCGGCCCCGGTGCGACTCAGGATCAGCCTCCCGGCGCGCACGCCGCAGGTCGGGCCGCCCGCGGCGCGATGGGCGCTCAGCACGCCGTGGTCCGCATTGAGCGCAAACCAGGCGAGCGGCGGTGCGCGGCCGAAGCGCGCCGCCAGTCGCGGCGCCCGGGCGCGGAGCTCGGCGTCCTCGGCGTTGAGCACCAGCAAGCCGCCGGCACCGAGCAGGCCCGCGACCGAGAGCTTGACGTCGGCGAGTCCTTCGAGATCATCGATGCCGTATTCGCCAAAATGATCCGCACTCACGTTGGTGACCAGTGCCACGTGTGCGCGCGCCAATGCGATCCCGCGGCGCAGGATCCCGCCGCGCGCCGCCTCCACGATCGCGCACCAAGCGCGCCGCTCACGCATGACGCGGCGCGTGCCGGCGGGACCGGAATAATCGCCACTCTCGAGCAGCTCACCGGCGAGAAACACCCCGTCGGTGCAGCAGTACGCGGGCAGCCAGCCGTTTGCCTGCGCACATGCAGCCAGCAGGCGCACGGTGGTGGTCTTGCCGTTCGAGCCCGTCACGGCCGCCGTGGGGATGTCGTGCAGGTCCGTCCACGGTACTTCCGCGGGCTGCGGCAGTGAGCTGAGCGCAAAGTCGCGGCCGCCGGCCCCGGCGCCGAGCGTCACGAGGTCGTCGTCCACGACGTGGGGCAAGCCGCGCGCGGCTGCCTCAGCCATCAGTGCCCGCAGCGCCGGGCGCGCCTCGCGCCCGGCGAGACGGCGAAAGCGCTCCAGCGCGGCCGTTTCCTCGAGCACCGGCGCGATCACCGCAGCCGGGTCGGCCGCATCCTCCAGCGCCGCGCCGACAAGCGCCGCCTCGAGACCCGCCCAGCGCTCTGGATCCTGCGCGACGAGCGTCGCACACAGCGCCCACTCGTTGACCTCGGTGGCGACGTAGAGCGCATCGACGGGAGATGCGAGCGCCAGCGACGCGCCGCCCGCATGAAGGCGCGCGACGACGCCCGACATGTGCCAGCCAAGCTGCGCGCGGGCGCGCTCGGCGCGGGCGCGCCAGCCGGCGAGCAGGGCTGCGTCGGGCGTGATCCCGGTAGTTTCCAGCTGCGCCCCGCAGCCGGCGAAGAACAGGTTCGCACCCGCGAGACGCCGTGAGGCCTCGAACGGCAGCACGACGGCGGGGCTCAGTCCTCGGCCTGCGGCGCAAAGTGCACGCCGCGCTCATCGCGGATGAGTCCTTCGAGGCTGAAGGCCGGCAGCGGGGTCTCCCCCGGGGCCTGAGCGCCGTTGCCCGACGCGCCGGTCATAGCTGCCGGCATCGCCGGCCGCGCCGGCGGCGCCGCGGCGGCGGGCGCGCCGGCGGGCTTGAACTTGGTGATCTGCTTCCAGGAGCGCACCAGCTGATCGGCGAAAATCAGCAGCAGGTCTCCCGGCTGCCCCATGTTGAGCGCGGCGGTGATCGCCTCCTGCTCGTCGGGAATGATCGAGATCGCCTTATCCTTCACCCCGGCCGCGCGCAGGGCGTCGGCCTGAATGCGCGGCACTTCGTCGGGCTTACGATCGCGCAGGCCATCGTCGCGGCGGCAGATGTAATGATCGAACCGGCCCGCGACCGCGCGGGCGATGGCAATGAGGTCCTCGTCGCGCCGGTCGCCGGGACCGGCCAGCACCACGATGCGCCTTCCGGCGACGTCGAGGCGCTGCGCAAGATCCGCCATCGCCGCGACCGCGTGAGCGTTGTGACCGTAGTCGAGCACCACCTTGAACGGGTGCTCATTGAACAGGTTCATGCGCCCCGGGGCCTGGAAGAAGGTCGAGTCGAAGGTGCGCAGGCCCTGGCGGATGGCCTCCAGCTTGATGCCGAGCGAGAACGCGATCGCCGCGGCGAACATCGCGTTCTGTACGTTGTGGGTGGCACGGCCCTCGAGGGTGGCCGGAATCAGGTGCGTCCACAGGAGCGGTATGTGACCGTTCTTGTCGTACAGCGTGATCATCTGGCCGTTGACACCGGCTTCCAGCGCGCAGGCGCGCCCGCCGGCGCGGATGTGCTCGCGCACCAGAGTATGTTGAGGATTCAGGGTGACGTAGCAGATGTGCTTCGCCTCGGTGTAGCCCGACATCTTCAGCACCAGCGCATCGTCCGCGTTCAGCACCGCGCAGTCGGTGGCCACTTCGAGCACGATGCGCTTGACCTCGGCGAGCTGCTCGAGCGTCTCGATGCCCTTCAGTCCCAGGTGATCGGGCTGCACGTTGAGCACCGCACCGACATTGACCTCGTTCACTCCCATGCCGGCGCGCAGCAGTCCGCCGCGCGCAGTCTCGAGCACCGCGATGTCGATCTGCGGGTCGGCGAGCACCATGCGCGCCGAGACCGGGCCGGTCATGTCGCCCGGCACGGTGCGCTGGCCGTTGATGTAGACGCCGTCGGTGGTGGTGACGCCCGGGGTGTAGCCCGCCATCTTGGAGATGTGCGCCAGCATGCGCGCGGTGGTGGTCTTGCCGTTGGTGCCCGTGATCGCCGCGATCGGCACACGCGCAGGCGTGCCCGGCGGAAACAGCATGTCGATCACCGGAGCGGCGACATCGCGCGCCGTGCCCTCGCTCGGTGCCACGTGCATGCGAAAGCCCGGCGCGGCATTCACCTCGCAGATACCGCCGCCGATCTTGCGGTAGCTCTCGGTGATGTTCTTCGAGAGGAAGTCGACTCCGCCGACGTCGAGCCCGATCGCACGCACCGCGCGCTCGGCCATCTCGCGGTTGTCCGGGTGGATGACGTCGGTGACATCCGTCGCCGTGCCGCCGGTCGACAGGTTGGCCGTGGAGCGCAGGTAGACCACCTGCCCCTTGGGCGGCACGGACTCGGGCGTGAGGCCGGCGCGATCGAGCATCTTGTGCGCCTGGGGGTCGAGCTCGAGCCGGGTGAGCACCTTCTCGTGACCCACGCCGCGGCGCGGATCCTGGTTGACGATGTCGATGAGCTCAGCGACCGTGTGCTCGCCGTCACCCACCACGTGGCCGGGCGTGCGCCGGGTGGCCGCGACCAGCTCGCCGTTCACCACCAGCAGCCGGTGATCGTCACCCTCGAGGAAGCTCTCGACGACCACCGAGCGTGAATGCTCGCGCGCCACTTTGTAGCCGTGCGCCACCTCCTCCTCGGTGGTGAGGCGGATCGAGATGCCGCGGCCGTGGTTGCCGTTGTAGGGCTTGGTGACCACGGGAAAGCCGATGCGGCGCGCGGCACGCACCGCCTGGGTTTCGCTCTGCACCAGTTCCTGTTGCGGCACCGGGAGTCCGAGACCGGCGAGGATCTTGTTGGTCTCCTCCTTGTCGCTCGCGAGCTCGACCGAGATGTGCGGCGTGCGGCCGGTGACGGTCGCCTGGATGCGCTGCTGGTACTTGCCGTGACCGAGCTGGACCAATGACTGATCGTTGAGGCGCAGCCAGGGGATGCCGCGCTGCTCGGCGGCGCGCACCAGGGAAGCGGTCGAGGGGCCGAGGGCCCGCCGCTGCGCGAAGCGGATGAACTGATCGCGCGCCTCGGCCCAGCCCCAGCCCGCCGGCACGCTGTCGGCGGGACGCAGCTCGGCGGGCAGCAGTGAGGACAGCAGCCGCAGCCCCAGCTCGCCGGCCGCAATGCCTTCGTCGCGCTGCGCGTACTCGTAGACCACGGTGTAGACGCCGGGCGCAGCGGCACTGCGCGTCTTGCCGAAGGTGACCGCCTCGCCGGCGATGTTCTGCAGCTCGATCGCCACGTGCTCGAGCACGTGGCCGAGCCAGGTCCCCTCGCCCTCGCGCATGCGGCGGAAAAAGCCGCCCGGCTCGCGATACGAGCAACCGTGCTCGGCGAGCCCGGGAAGCGCCGCGGCGAGCGCGTCGACGAAGCCGGCCCCGAGCCGCCCGGTCGGCCAGCCTTCCAGGCCACCGAGATCCAGCTCCAGGCGGATGACGGGGAAGCGCGCGTACAGCGACGGGCCGACGTAGACGGAACGGTCGAGGATGCGCATGGGTGTTGCTCTGGTAATGGTTCCTCAAAGGCAACTTGCCGCGCGGGGTCTCAGCTCAAGCTGTCATCACTCCTTCGGCGGGCTCAGATTCGCAGCGGTGGCGATGCGCGTATGTAGGTTGAAGGTTGCCCCCGTCACCAGCATATGCAGCTTCAGGCCCAGCATGCAAACCGGCTGGCCCTCCTCGACGCTGTCGATGGAGCAATAGCTCACGTCCGCGCCATCGACGATGGTCACGCCGCCCGTGCCCTCGGCTTCGACCGTTTCGTCGGGCCCGATGAACGCCGCGGTGTCCTCGTCGAGCCCGATGCCGACCGAGAACGGGTTGTAAGCGAGGGCGGTCAGGAGCCTCCCCAGGCGGTCACGCTGGCGGAAGTGCTGGTCGATGATGAAACGGTTGGTCAATCCCAAGCCCGGCGCGAGCCGCACGCTGCCGGCGATGATCGAGGAGCCCTCGTCGCCGGCGGCGATCATGTGCTCGGAGAGGATGCTCGCGCCGGCGCTGGTGCCGCCGACGGTGACGCCGTGGGCGTTGCGGGTGCGGATGAGCTTCGCCACCGCCGTGCCGCCGAGCAGCGTCGTGAGCCGCAGCTGGTTGCCGCCGGTGAAGAAAATGCCGCTGGCTTTCTCGATGCGCTCGAGGCGGCCGGGCTCCTGGCAGTCGCGGCGCGTGTCGAAATCCATCACCGTCACGCGCTCGGCGCCGAGTTCCCGGAACAACTGCTCGTAGCGTGCTCCGGTCTCGTGCACGCGGCTGGCGGTGGGGATGACGACGATATCGGCTTTATCGCCCCCCGAGACACGCACGAAGCGCTCGAGGATCCGGGGGTCATTCTCCTTATTCTCCGCGCCGCCGATCGGGACGATCCAACCGCGCTTGCGGGCGTGGGGAATTTTGCTGGGCATCCGTCGTTGACTCCTTATCGTGACCTTACGGACCTCAAAGTTACCACGACCGGCACCGCCTGCGCCTGATAACAAGCTGCGCTCGAACGCGTCGCTTGAATTTGCGCCGGCTGCACTTGACACTGCCGCCCGATTCCAATGCACATCGCGCGTCGCCACTTCCTCATCGGCACGGCCGGCGCCGCCGGCGCGCTGATCGTCGGCTGGCTGGCCGCCCCGCCGCGCCAGCGTCTGCGGCCCGCGCACGCCCTGCCGGTATCGCCCGGCCAGACCGCGCTCAACGGCTGGGTCAAGGTCGGCAGCGACGGCAGCGTGGTAGTCATGATGTCGCAGGCCGAGATGGGCCAGGGCGCCCACACCGGCCTTGCCATGCTGCTGGCGGAAGAGATGGACGCTGTCTGGGAAAGCGTGCGCCTCGAGCAGGCGCCGCTCGATCCCATCTACAACAATCAGGCGGTGATCATCGAGTCGATGTTCGACCCGGACGATCACCGCGTGTTCGCGCGCACGGCGCGTCACGTCGCGCGCCGCATCCTGCGCGAGATCCCGAATCTCACCGGCACGGGCGGCTCTTCCAGTGTCCGCGATCAGTGGCTGCCGCTGCGCGAGGCGGGGGCCGCCGCGCGGCTCATGCTCATCGGCGCCGCGGCGCAGTCGTGGAGCGTCCCCGCCGGTGAGTGTCACGCCGCCGCCGGACGCGTGCTGCATGTTTCCGGCCGCAGCGCCGGCTACGGCGAGCTCGCCGCCCGCGCCGCCCGCCAGCCGCTGCCGAGGACGCTCACGCTTAAGAGTCCGAGCCAGTTCACCCTCATCGGCAGACCGCTGCGGCGTCTCGACAATGCGCCCAAGCTCGACGGCTCGGCCAGCTTCGCGATCGATGCGCTGCCGCCGGGCCTGCTGTATGCGAGCCTCACGATGTGTCCCACCGTCGGTGGCCGCGTGGTGCGCTTCGACGCAGCGCCGGCGCTCGCGCTGCCGGGCGTGCGCAAGGTGGTGGCGCTCGATCCGGTGAAGGGCGGAGTCGGGGGCAGCGGTATGACGGCCGGAGGGGTAGCGGTCATCGCCGACACACCCTTTCACGCCATGCAAGCTCTCGAGCTGGTGCGCATCGACTGGGACCATGGGAGCTCCTCCGGACTCTCGAGCCAGAAGATCTTCGAGGACCTGACCGAGGCGCTCGACGCACACGAGGGTCACGCCCACCTCGAGAAAGGCGACGTCACCGCGGCGCTCGGGCGCGCAGCGAAGACCATCCGGGCCGAGTACCGCGTGCCGTTTCTCGCTCACGCCACCATGGAGCCGATGAACGCCACGGTGCAGTTCCGCGACGGTGCCGCCACGGTGTGGGCCGCGACGCAGGCAGCGGGATTCGCCCGTGAGGCCGTCGCCGGCGAGCTCGGCATCCCCGCGAGCAAGGTCGCGATCCGTGTGCCCTTTCTCGGCGGCGGGTTCGGCCGGCGCTATCTCAGCGACTGCCTGCAGCAGGCGGCGCGCCTGGCCCGCGAGACGGAGGGTGCGCCGCTGCAGCTCATCTGGTCACGCGAGCAGGACATCGCCCACGACTACTTCCGCCCGGCCTTTCAGGCGCGTTGCCAGGCAGGGCTCGATGCCGCCGGAAATCTCACTGCCTGGAAGATGACCACCGCAGGCTCGAGCCTCGGTGCGCCGTCCTTCGCCGACAGCTCCAGCGACGGCGCCGCCAACACCGCCTACCAGTTCCCCAACGCACGCGTTGCGCACCAGAGCGTCGAGTCGCCCGTCAGCATGGGCATCTGGCGCTCGGTCAGTCATTCGCAGAATGCGTTCTTCGTCGAATCCTTTCTCGACGAAGTGGCCGCCGCGGCGGGACAGGATCCGTTCGCCTACCGCGAGCGCCTGCTCGAGGGCAACGCGCGGCACCTGCGCGTCCTCGCGCGTCTGCGGGAGCTGTCCGGCTGGACTACGCCGCCGCCGGCCGGCCCTGACGGCGCGCGCCGGGCGCGCGGGCTTGCCCTGCACCGCTCCTTTGGCAGCATCGTCGGCCAGGTTGCGGAGGTCTCGACGGCCGGCCGCGAGATCCGCGTGCATCGCGTCGCCTGCGTCATCGACTGCGGCGTCGCGGTCAACCCCAACCTCATCCGCCAGCAGATCGAAGGCGCCATCGTCTACGGGCTGAGCGCGGCGCTCCATGGGGAGATCACGCTCGAGGACGGCCGGGTGCGTCAGAGCAACTTCCATGACTACGTGCCGCTGCGCATGTTCGAGTGTCCCGACATCGTCACCGAGATCATCGCCGATGCCGCAGTGCCCGGGGGTGTAGGCGAGACCGGCACGCCGCCCATTGCGCCGGCGGTGGCCAACGCGGTGTTCGCGCTCACCGGCCAGCGGCTGCGGACCCTGCCCCTGAAGCCTGTTTGACCGGGAGACAGTTTGCATGACCACGCTCAGGGTCAACGGACAGCTGTTCGCGGTCTCTGCGGGGCCGGAAACGCCGCTCCTGTGGGTGCTGCGCGCGGAGCTCAAGCTCGTGGGCACCAAGTTCGGCTGCGGCAGGGCGCTGTGCGGATCGTGCACGGTGCACCTCGACGGGCGGGCGGTGCGCTCCTGCGTGACTCCGCTGGCCGCGGTCGGTGCGCGCGAGGTGATCACCATCGAGGGGCTCACCGGGCGGCAGGCGGAGGCGCTGCGCCGCGCCTGGACCGAGATCGACGTCGTGCAGTGCGGCTACTGCCAGAGCGGGCAGCTGATGTCCGCCTGCGCGCTGCTGGCGAGCAACCCGCAGCCGACCGACGCCGACATCGACGCCGCCATGAGCGGTAACGTCTGCCGCTGCGGCACCTATGCGCGCATCCGCGCGGCGATTCACCGCGCTGCCGCCGACGCCGCCCAGGCGTTATGAGAGGCGGGCCGCAGTGCCTGCGCCCGGCGGGCTATGCGTTTTTCGCCGGCGCCTATGCCTTTTCGCCGCTTGACCTGCCGGCGACCTTGCGATTAATTGCCAGGATGCCGAGCATGTGCGCAACGTGATGCCCGACATGACGAGACCCCGCAGGCGAGATTTCCAGAGGGCCGGCGGCGTCGCGCCAGCGGAGCGCTCCAGCCGCTACCGCCACCTCACCAACCCGTTCGCACCGGTGAGGATGTTCTCCGACGACCAGATCGAGAGCATGCACACGGCGGCGCTCGGAATTCTCGAGCGCTTCGGGATGCGGGTGCTGTCGCCCCGTGGGCGCGCGGTGCTGGCAGCGGCCGGCGCCAGGGTCGATGAAGCGAGCCAGATGGTGCGGCTCGATGCTGCCATGGTGAGCGAGGCGCTGGCGTCGGTTCCCGCCGAGGTGAGCCTGCTGGCGCGCGATCCGGCGCGCACCTGTCGCATCGGCGGAGCGCACGTGGTGTTTGCTCCGGTCGCAGGCCCCCCGAGCGTGAGCGACCTCGAGCGCGGCAAGCGCACCGGCACCCTCGCCGACTTTCGCGACTTCGTGCGCCTCTCGCAGGCCTTCGACGTCATCCACGTGCTCGGCCAGACGACCGAGCCACAGGATACCTCCGTGGCCGAGCGTCACCTCGATACCACCCTCGCGCAGCTCACCCTGAGCGACAAAGCCCCGAACATCTACTGCCGCGGCGACGGGCAGCTCGCCGACTGCTTCGCCATGTTGCAAATCGCGCACGGCATCGACGCAGCGACCTTTCAGGCCGCGCCACGCTGCTTCAGCATCTGCAACACCAACTCGCCGCTGCAGCTCGACGTGCCCATGACCGATGGCATCATTTCCTTTGCCAGACACGGTCAGCTGATGATCGTCACGCCGTTCACGCTCGCCGGCGCCATGGCCCCGGTGACCATCCCCGGCGCGCTGACGCTCGCGCATGCCGAGGCGCTGTTCGGCATCACGCTCAGCCAGATCGTGCGCCCGGGCGCCCCGGTCATGTACGGCAGCTTCACCTCCAACGTCGACATGAAGTCCGGATCGCCGGCCTTCGGCACACCCGAGTACGCCAAGGCGGCCTTCGGCGCCGGCCAGCTGGCGCGCCGCATCGGCGTGCCGTGGCGCTGCTCGAGCGCCACCGCCTCGAATGCACCCGACGCGCAGGCCGCTTACGAAGCGCAGATGAGCCTGTGGGGTGCGCTGTTCGGCGGCTGCCATTTCGTGCTGCACGCCGCCGGCTGGCTGGAGGGCGGTCTCACCGCCTCGTTCGAGAAGTTCATTCTCGATGTTGAGATGCTGCAGATGTTCGCGGAGCTGTTTCAGCCGGTGGCGGCATCGGCCGACGAGATCGGCATCGAGGCGGTCGCGGAAGTCGGCCCCGGTGGCCACTTCTTCGCTGCCGCTCACACCATGCAGCGCTATCGTGACGCCTTCTACACGCCGCTGGTTTCGGACTGGCGCAACTACGGCGCCTGGTCGGAGGCCGGAGGCAAGACCGCCACCGAGCGCGCCGCCGCCGTCTGGCGTCGTACGCTGGCCTCGTTCCAGCCGCCGCCGATCGACGCGGCCGTCCAGGAAGCACTCGACTCATTCGTGGAGCGGCGGCGCCGGGAAGGGGGCGCGCCACCGGCCGCGTAGCGCGACACGCCGCGGACTTCATCGGCTCGACAGCCCGCAGCACGGCGCGGGCGCCGGCCGTTGCCGTGCGCTCAACGAACCTTGAGCACGATCTTGCCGAGCACGTGCCCGGACTGCATCCGTTCGTGAGCCTGGGCAGTCTGCGCGAGCGGATATTCCGCGGCGATGGGCACCCGGAGCTTCGCCGCCGTGATGGCCTGGTTGAGACGCTCGTATTCCGCGGGTCCGGCGATGGCATCGTAACGAATGATCGTGATCGTGCCCCGGGCCTTGGGCTCGGGGCGAACGCCGGAAGGGAAGGCCACGCGGCCGCGGGGCCTGAGCACATCAAGGCAGCGCTCGAGCGCATCGCCGCCGGCGAGCGCGAGCACGGCATCGATACCCGGGGGCGCAAAGGCCTTTGCGGCGGCAACGATGTCGCCCTGACGCCCGTCGACGGCGGCGTCGGCGCCCAGCTGCTTCACGAAACTCAGGCCATCTTCCCCGCTCGCAGTGGCCAGCACCCGGGCGCCGCGCAGCTTGGCGAACTGCAGCGCCAGAGTTCCGACGCCGCCGGCGGCGCCATGGATGATCAGCGTCTCGCCAGACTTCACGTGCAGCGCATCGTCGATCCCCTGGATTGCGGTGAGCGCCGTCGTCCCGATCGCGCCGGCCTCCCGCAGGCTCAGGCCCGGCGGGACGTGCCCCACCAGTTTCGCCGGCACGGCGACGTACTCCGCGTAGAAGCCGCCCTGGGGATTGTCCCAGCTGTAGGAGTAGACCTGCTCACCGACTTTGAAGCCGCGCACCTGCGCGCCGACCGCCGCGATCAGCCCCGAGCCGTCGGTGCCGAGCACCAGCGGAAAATGCGCGTGGCTGATCTCTCCCGGGTGCTCGCGGATGCCGGCGTCCCACACACCGACGCCCGCGGTATGCACGGCGATGAGCACTTCATCCACGGCCGGCTTGGGGACCGGCAGCGTGTGCAGGGTGAGCACCTCCGGCCCCCCGGCACGATCGATTGCGGCGGCCTGCATGGTCGCCGGCACCGCGGCGCCCAGGCCTCGCCACAGGAGGAGCGCCGCGCCGGCGGCGATGAGCAGCGGCGGCATGAACTTCTGCATGAATCGCTCCAATCTCCACGGCAGCACGAACGTGCGACCGACCCGGCGATCGGCAATAATCCATCCCGCGGCTCGAGCAGATCAACCCGGGAGCAACGGAAGAACATGAACCGGCGAACCCAGGTGTTCGCAACACGTGCTCCCGGCTGGTCGATTCTCGTCCGGCTCGCCGGACGGCGCGTTGCCGTGGCGGTAGGCTCATGAGCGGACTGCTGAACCATCCAGGGCTGATCTTCCTGGTTTCCCTCGTCACGCTGACACTGTTTGCGCAGCTCGGGGCCGGCGTCATCGGCCGACACATGGATCATGGGAAGGAGGCGCGCGAGGACTTCGACATCGTGCTCGCAGCCTCCCTCACCCTTCTCGGGCTGATCATCGGCTTTGCCTTCGCGATGTCGGTCAGTCGTTACGAGCAGCGCAAGAACTACGAGGAAGAGGAAGCGAACGCGATCGGAACCGAATACGTCCGCGCGGGCCTGCTGGCGTCGGCACCCGAGACAGAGAAAGTGCGCGCGCTGCTGCGAGGCTACCTGGACCAGCGCATCCTCTTCTACCGCTCGCGTGATACCGGCGAACTCCTCAAGATCAATGCGCGCACCGCCCAACTGCAAACGCAGCTGTGGTCCGCGATCGAGACGGCGGTTCACGAGGGGCAGCCGAGCCCGATCCTGGCCCTGGTGGTTTCCGGAATGAACGACGCGCTGAACTCGCAGAGCTACACCCAGGCGGCGTGGTGGAACCGCATTCCCCCGGCAGCCTGGGTATTGCTGGGGGTGATCGCGATATTGTGCAACGTGTTGATCGGGGTACGCGCCAGCGAGCTCAAGGAGCGCCAGGGGCTGCTCGCGATCCTGCCGGCGATCCTATCGGTGGCGTTCCTGCTGATCGCGGACATCGACAGCCCGCGCGGCGGCTACATCCATGTGCGCCCGCTCAACCTGATGAGCCTGGCTGCGAGCCTGCGCTGAGGAAGGGGGAAACGGAGCATCGGGCGCAGAAGATGGAGCGGCAGTCGCAAACGAAGTACGAAACCTGCGACCTGGTGGTGACCGGCGGCGGGCCGGCTGCTCGCAGCCAGTTCACCGGCGGCAATCGGCCGCTCGACCGGGTCTGAGGCTCCGGCCATGCCCGCGCTCACGGGAGCCTGTCACTGCGGCAACCTGCGCCTCGAGGTGCAGCTGACGCACGCGCCGGACGCTTATCGCCCGAGAGCGTGCGACTGCGACTTCTGCCGCAAACACGGTGCCGCCTACGTGTCCGACCCGCAGGGGACCCTGCTCGTTCGCATCAACGACGAGCAATTCGCCGGCCGGTATCGCCAGGGGAGCGGACTTGCCGAGCTCTTGTTCTGCCGCAACTGCGGTGTATTGATCGGCGCGCTGTATCGCGACGATCAGCGGCTCTATGGCGTGGCGAATGCGAAAGTGCTCGACGCCCGGGAGGGGTTTGGCCCCGAGGAGCCTGTTGCGCCGCAGCTTTTGTCCCCGGGCGAGAAGATGAGTCGCTGGCAGAACCTCTGGTTCGCCGACGTGAGTGTCGTTACGGAAGCGAACGCAGTGCATGACTGAGTCCGTGGCTGTGCGACGCAGCATGCCGGGTTGCGACCGGCGGCTCTTTGTGAATGCGCCGTCCGGGGTTAACCTTCGCCCGGCTGTCTATCGGGGAGGCGATCAATGAAAGCAGGCCTGGCTCTTCTCACACTCGGCGCACTGGCGACCGGCACGGCCGCAGCCGATCCGCCGAAGACCCTTCACCTCGTCGAGACGGTGGAGATCAAAGCGCCGCTCGACAAGGTGTGGGCGGCAGTCAAGGACTTCGACAGCCTTCCCAAGTGGCACCCGGGCTTCTCGGGCGATGTGCTGGTCTCCGGGAGCAACGGCAAGGTCGACACCGTCAGGAAACTCACGATCAAGGACGGCCCGGTGGTGGTCGAGCGACTGACCGCATACGACGAGGCCGGCCATTCCTTTCGCTACCGCATCACCGAATCGCCCCTGCCGATCACCGACTATTCCTCGAAGATAACCGTGCGGCCGGGGAAGGCAGGGATGACCGAGGTGATCTGGAGCGGATCGTGGAAGCGCAAGAACACGTCCGACAATCCGCCCGAAGCCGAGAGCGATGCCGGTACGATCAAGCTCATCAAGGGCGTGTACCGCGGCGGTCTCGACAACCTCAAGAAGATGCTCGAGGGCTGAGCCCCCAGCGTTCGCAGCCCCGCAGGGCTCACCAGGACGGTGAGCCCGGGCGGGCCGAAAACCGCTCGGCTAGACTGCGCAGCCACCAAGTTCCGGCACGCCAGGCGTAATGGCCCATGTCGGGCCAAGGGAGCTGACTGAATGAGGAAAGCATGGCGCATCGCCGGCTGGACGGCGCTGGCACTCCTCGTGGTGTTGGGCTACGCCGGCTACCGCACCGTCTGGGGGAAGCCCTTCACCATCAACATGCTGGCCAACCGCCAGGCGCTCGAGTTCCTCATCCGAAACCC
>DASPPI010000106.1:0-25395 GCA_035625615.1 Steroidobacteraceae bacterium
GCCGGGTAGCTATGTGCGGACGGGATAACCGCTGAAAGCATCTAAGCGGGAAGCCCCCCCCAAGATTAGATCTCCCTGGGAGCTCGACTCCCCTGAAGGGCCCACGAAGACTACGTGGTTGATAGGCTGGGTGTGTACGGCCAGTAATGGCTTCAGCTAACCAGTACTAATTGCCCGTGAGGCTTGACCATATAACCTCAAGTGGTCTGATCCACGCGAGGACCGATGCCGATGGAGCCTTACGCGAGGGCCGCAGGCCGTTGCGTAAATGGATGATCATCGTGAACGCGACAGGCGTCGAAACAGAAACGACCGGATTGGAGGCGCGTGAGGCCGCTGCCGCTTGGGCAGCGGCCTCATGAACCTCAAACAGTTTGCCTGGCGGCCATAGCGAGTGGGTACCACCCGATCCCATTCCGAACTCGGAAGTGAAAACGCTCTGCGCCGATGGTAGTGTGCCCTTCGGGCATGCCAGAGTAGGTCACCGCCAGGCTTCAAACAGAAGAGCCCCCGAGGTTACAGAGATCCCGGGGGCTCTTTTTTCATGCCTAGACGGTCCGCGCTGCTGCCGCTGCGCCGCTTCGACAGCGACCGGGTGATGCACCCATGGAATCCACGGACTTCGATGCCTTCGCCGATCGGATGAGGAAGCTGGGATTCGATCAGGTGGTGAAGCGTGCGTGGCAGCCACACGCCACGCTCGAAGAGCACTCGCATCCTTTCGATTCCAGCGCAATCGTCGTCGCGGGCGAGATGTGGCTGACAGTGAACGGCCGCACCGAGCACCTGCTGCCGGGCGGCACTTTCTCACTGCATGCCCACCAGCCGCACTCGGAACGCTACGGCGCCGAAGGCGCCACGTACTGGGTGGCGCGACGCAGCGTGCGGACAGATTAGGTTCCCAACCGGCCAGCCAGGCTTGAGCACACCCGAAGATTCACAAGGAGCAGGATATGGATACCATCAAACCGCTTTTTACCGCCGTCGCCAGCGTGACCGGCGGTCGCAACGGGCACGCCGCGGCCGAGGATCACAGCGTCTCCGTCGATTTGTCCGTTCCGAAGGCCATGGGCGGACCGGGCAGGCCCGGCACGACGACGCCGGAGCATCTCTTTGCCTGCGGTTACGCCGCGTGCTTCGGTGGAGCGCTCGACTACGTGGCGACTCAGAAGAAGCGCAACGCCAAGGGAGCGACCGTCACCTGCAGCGTGTCGATCGGACCGCGTGACGCCGGCGGTTTCGGACTCGCGGTGAAGCTGCTCGTCAGGGACAAGACGCTGCCGCAGGCGGAGCTGGCCGCGCTCGCCCAAGAGGCCCACGAGAAGATCTGCCCCTATTCGCATGCCACCCGGGGCAACGTGCCGGTGGATCTCGCCGTCGAGGGGGCGTAGCGGAGCGCCGGACTCGGCTGCCGGCAAGCCCTCCCTGGTCGCGGCAGTCGCCCTGACAGCGCGCTTGGCCTCGCGCCGCCGCGATCACGACCGGCCCATTGACGGCGGACTCGGGCAGGAGTTTAGTGGTCGGTGCGGATCTGCCTCCGAAGCTCGGGGTAGCCCCTATGAACTACATGCGCTCACTGGCCGGCACGGCTCTCGTCATGCTGAGCTCCGCCGTGTTGGCCAGTCCCCATTCCAGCGGCCACGCCCATGGCGGTGGCCACACGGCCGGTGCCGCAGCGTCTTCCACACAAGGCGGCTCGAAAGCGCCGGACGGCGGGGTCGTCATGACTTCCGGTCCCTTGAAGGGGGCGACGATCACCCAGGATACGGTCGCTGGTGAACCAGCCGTGGTGGCGCACCTGCCGCCGCGCTCGCCGCTCACGGCTGAAGAGCGCACCAAGCTGCACAACGCCGGCTACAGCGAGGTGACCAACGATCGGGCGACCTATTACTGTCGTCGCGTGCGCGCGCCGTCCCCGTCCCAGAGTTATGTAAACGATTGCCTCCACTTCGACGTCCTCGAGGGCGCTCCAAAGGACAGTCGAGCGAGGGACAATCAGCAGAAGGAACAAAAGGAAGCGCCACGGCCGCCCGCCAGCCGCGTCGAATACGGCTGAGACCAGCTCACCGCGCCAGCCCCATTCCAAGGCGACCACCGGTGAGGCTGCGGGGCATCGGCTGAATGGGCCTGCTGTCGGTGGTGCCGCGCTCCACCGAAGTACAGCGCCGATCCATTTCAACATAATGCTTCAACATAATGCGGGTCACTCGGATCGGCGGCGCCTGCATGGCTTGATGATCTGTCGTCCTGCTGCGCGCAGGAGATTTCAGCATCGACGCGCAGCTCTTGAACTGCGCGAATACCGCCGCTGCCGGACGCAACGTCGCGTGCACAGCCTCGCGGTGAAGCTGAAGCTACCTTGCGCCATCGCTGTTACACCGAGTCGACGGCTTGGTGAACTCCGCGCGAGTTCACCACGCGGCAACAGAGCGCGGGTAGCGCAACGCTGCGCTCGCAATTCGCTTGCGCGTTTGCCCCGGAGCGCGGAAACTTCCGCTTCAAGGTCGCCAGAAAGCGCGCGCTAGACGCGATCGCTAACACGAGCGGTAAGAAGGGACGCATGCTCATTCATGCGTATAAGCATGCCCGGCTCATGTCGGAATCCGAGTCGCGCGTGGAAATGTCGGCATACTCGCACGCGCCCGCGGATGTCGTGGCCAAGCGCGTGCTCGAATGCCCGGATATCTATCGACGCTGGGAGGCCGAGCACGATCGCCTGTTGCGTCCGGTGTCGGAACAGGGGCGCATGGCCCGCCAGATCGTCGCCTTGCGTACGGCCGCCTTCACGCTCGTGCACCGTCGGGCTCTGTTCGAGTACATCCGTGAGCGCCAGGTAAAGGGGGCGCGACGGCTGCGGCTGTTCGCGCTGTTCTACGGCAACCGCGACTACACCAATGCCCTGCTCACCGAGCACAGCAACTACGTGCGCTGCAGCTCGAGCTATGTGTGCGCGCGCTACCTCGCCGAGAACCTGATGCACGATGCCGCGTTCGAGGAACCGCTGCAGCTCTACGAGGAGTGGTACCGCGAGTACTTCAACGCCTACTGTGACGTCGAGCTCGCCACGACGGAGGAGGAAAAGCACACTGTGGCGCCGCTCGAGGCGCTCAGGCCGCTCCTCAAACACCGCCTGGCGGACGCACGCCAGGCCATCATCGCGATGCCGCAAAAGCCGGATCGCGAATGGCGCGAGGTCCAGATCCGCAAGCCCAACGGCGACACGCAGCGGTTGCGGTCGATCTTCGGCGCCAACTGATCTCAGGTCCGACGCCCACCCTCCCGACGCGCGACCCATCGTGCCGAACAGCTGCCGCACGCCGAGCGGCGCGGCCGCTTAGGTCCGCGCGCTCATCACGTGGCCGAGTCGCCCGACCTCGAGCCCGTCGGCGCGACCCTCGAAAAAGCGAGCAGTCAGCTCATCAGGCCCGAGGTCCTCCAGGTGCGCGAAACCGAGAGCCTCGAGCTCCCGCGCCAGCGTGCGCGGATGGAAGAAGGTCTTCCACGGCTCGCCGGCTGTGGCCACGCGGCGCATCAGGACGCGCGCCGTGAGACGGCGAAAGAAGCTCACAGTGGCGAGTCGCACCGCGTAGTCGAACACAATGCCGCTGCCCCGCGGCAGCCCGGCAGCGACGTAGCGCAGGGTGTCCATGACCGCATCACGGCTCAGGTACACGGTCACACCGAGCCAGGAGAACGCCGCGGGTGTGTCGGTGCGAAAGCCCGCCTCCACCAGCCGCACGGCGAGCGTCTCCGTCTCGAAGTCGATCGGCACGAAGGTCAGCGACTCTGGTATGGGGATGGCGGCTGCCGAGAGTGAACGCTGCTTCCACGCCTGGGTGGCCGGATGATCCACTTCGAAGACTCTGAGCATCGCGGCCGGATAGGGGTTGCGGTAGGCGAAGGTGTCGAGGCCGGCCCCGAGGATGACGTACTGGTGCACCCCGCGCGCGACCGCTGCGGCGAGCGCATCCTCGGCGATGCGGCTGCGGACCACCACGAAAGCCCGCAGGTAACGCGCGAGCCTCAGGTCGAACCGGGCGCGGTATGCGCGGATCTCGGCGGCGCCGTTCGCGCCGATGATCCGCAGCGCAACCGGATCGTCAAGGACCCTGGGATGGTCGTAGAGCTGATGTACCGCGCGGGCGAGCGCCACGCGCTGCGCGGTGAGGCTGGGCCGATCCCTTCTCACAGAGCGCTGACTGCGCGCCCGCCCTGCTCAGTCGTCGCTGAATTCGAACTCGAGCGCCACACCCAACTCGCTGAAGACGCGGCTGACCTCGGGCGTGAGACTGAAGCTGCTCGCTTCGGCGGTCGAGATCGTGACCAGGAGGCTCGCTTGGCCGCCCTCCGCGCAGATACGCCGCAGGAGCGGGCCGTGCACTCTGAAGAACCGCGCCGCGGTGAGCGAGAGCGCCCAGCCGAGGCTGGAAGTGGCGGCCGGTCCCAGACGCTCACGCGCCATCTTCGCCAGCGGCTCCGCGGAGAAGGTGAGGTCGGCCGGCCACTCCGCCGGGCTCAGCGCCCCGAGCCAGTAACTCTCGGCGTGCACGGAAGCCGGTGCCAGCCCGCTGCGGGACAGACGCGGATCGCCCGCGCGGAAGGAGTGTTCGGCCGGCAACCCCAGCGCGCGCGAGATCTCGGCCGGATCTAGCGAGGGGTGACGGATGCGCAGCGACAGCTGAAACGGTTGCGAACGCTTCGCGAGTTTTCTGGCTTCCATGAGGTACCCTGCGGTGAGGAGCGGGCATGACAGCATGGAAGCGGCGACGGCCGCAACTGTCGTCGGTCGGCGTCTGACGCGCAGCCGCGGCGCGCCGGCCAGCGGGCCCGGCAAGTGCAGCACTGCACGGCGCTCGCTGGCGGGCCTTGACGTCGCTACTTACGCCCGAAGCGATCCGGCTTACGCTCGAAGCGGTCGGGCTTGGTGGCCTGCGCGTAGGGGTCGTACCCGGCAGCCTTACCCTCGGGCATGATGCGCAGCTCCTCGTCCTGCGTGTCTTCCATCTTGAGCTCGGGTGCCTCGAGCTTCTTCAACAGTCTGGTCGTGCTCTCGATGGCCGCCCGGCTCGTCTGCTTGACCCAGTCCCACACCGCGTTGCCGCGTTCGTCGTGAACGACTCTGCCAGACGATCCCGGCGCCGGCTGCGCGGAACCGGCCTTCGCGCTTGGCGACGCGGCCCCCGGCTTCGGGGCGGCGGGAATCGCGGCGGCGGGCCGTGAGGAGGGCGCTGGCGGCGTGCCGGGCCTCGCCGCGGGATCCATCGGCGTGGTGCCGGGTCTTGACGACGACGGCGTCTGTGCCCCCGGCCGCGTGGCGGCGGGCGTCACCGAGGCGGGTCGAACCGGCGGGCTGCCCGGCGAGTTGCCGGGGCGTGGCGCAGGGGTCTTGAAGGTTTTTGGATCGTTCATACAGGACGCCCGGGTCAATGCATCCGGCCAAAGTTACGTTACGTTATAGGGAATGCGCTTCCGCGGGCATTTCTGCCTGTGGATCTGTGGAAGGAGTCACAGTCGGCAGCGTGCGCCGTTCACCATCCGATGCCGTAGTCCTGCCCGAAATTGCTCGAGCCGCCCCAGAACGTGCCGTGCTTGCGGTCGACGAATATGGCGTTGATGGGGCCCGAAGTGCGGTCTGCAAACTCGAGCGAGTAGCCCATCCTGGTGAGCTCACTGCGCACCCAGGCGGGCATTGCGGCATTGAGCGTGAGCCGCCCGGGGAAGGACTGGTGGTCGGCGAATGAGTCACGCATCTGGTAGCTGGTGAAGTTGGCGGCCTCCGCCGCCTCCTGCACGGTCATGCCGAACTCCACGACGTTGAGGAAGAACTGCAGCAGGTTCTGGTCCTGGGTGTCGCCGCCCTGCACCGAGAAGATCAGCAACGGCCTGCCATCCTTCAGCGCCAGGGACGGCGTCAGCGTCGCCCGCGGCCGCTTGCCGGGCTGCAGCACGTTGTAGGGGTTTTCCGCCGGGTCGAGCACGAAGCTCTGCATGCGCTGACTCAGGCCGATGCCGGTGCGGCCGGCAATCACCGCCGGCGTCCACCCGCCGCTCGGTGTCACCGAGACCGCCCAACCCTTGTCGTCCGCGGCTTCGACGCTCGTCGTGCCGAGGCGAAACGTGCGATCGAACTCGGTCATCGAGACGGGCGTCTGCTCCGGCATCCTGCTGTGCCAGTTCTCGAGGTATGCCAGGTATGGGTTCGTGCCGCCCTGGTAAGGATAGGGATCACCGGGGCGGATATCCGGGTCGTTGCGGTCGGGGCGCACGAGCTTGGCACGCTCGCGCGCGTAAGCCTTGGACAGCAGGCCCCGTATCGGCGGCGGCGGGGAGAAGCTCGGGTCTCCGTAGTAGAAGTCGCGATCGGCGTAGGCGAGGTTCATCGCCTGGTAGAGCGTGTGGATGTAGCGGGCGCTGTCGTAGCCCATCGACTTCAGATCGAAGTTCTCGAGAATGTTGAGCGCCTGCAGCATCACCGGCCCCTGCACCCAGGCGTCGAGCTTGTAAACCTCGATTCCCTGGTAGCTGGTGTGCACCGGCTCCTCGATCTTCACCTTCCAGTTGGCGAGATCCTCGAGCGTGAACAGGCCGCCCGCCTCGCGCACCGCCTTCACCAGGTCACGCGCGATGTCGCCCTTGTAGAAGCGATCATAGGCGGCGTAGATCGCCGCCTTGCGTTGCCTGCCGGCCTTGAGCGCCATCCGCTCGGCGTCCACGAGCTTGCGGAGCGTTGCCGCGAGCTCGGGTTGGCGAAAGATCTCACCGATCTCGGGTGCCTCGTGCGCCGATCCCAAGTGCGGCAGCATCACGCGCTTCGAATCCGGCCACTCCTTGAGCTGGTCCCTGAAGTGTTCGATGGTGTTGACCAGCGACTCGTCGATGGCAAATCCGTCGGCCATCTCGATCGCCGGCGTCAGCACCTGGGCCAAGCTCAGGGTGCCGTACTCGGCGAGCATGGTCAGGAGGCCGCCGGGCGTGCCCGGCGTCACCGCGGCCAGCGGGCCGTATTCCGGCGGGTACTTCATGCCGAGCTTATGGAAGTACTCCGGCGTTGCGCCGGTGGGGGCAACCCCCAGGCCGTTGATGGCGATCACCTTGCCGGTGTTCGGGTTGTAGATGAGCGCCTGGGTCTCCCCGCCCCAGGAGAGCGTGGTCCATGCGGTCGCGGTCGCTGCGATCATGGCGCAGGCGGCGTCCACGGCATTGCCCCCCTGCTCGAAGATTTTCGCACCGGCGGTGGCCGCGACCGGCTTGCCGGTGACTGCCATCCAGTGCCGGCCATAGAGCGGCGGCTTCTGGGTGCGGCCCTGCGCCATGGGTCCGCCAAAAATCACGCTGGCGCTCACCATGGCGGTGACGGCGGTGCGTGCGATTCCGCTGACGGCGGGGCGGCGGGGCTTTTTCGAGCTTCTTTTCGGCGGCATGCGCGTCCCTCGTGGCTCGTGGCGAGCTCGCAGCATATGGCAGACTGGTGTGCCGCGCACGCCGGAGCGAACCGCCCGGCGCTGCCGCGCGCCGCGAAGTGCATGACAACGATTGCAACAGTTGCAGCCCTGTTCGTGTATCCGCTCAAGTCCGCGCGCGGCATCGCGCGCGCTCGCGTGCGCGTTGCGCCGACAGGCTTCGAGTGGGACCGGCAGTGGATGCTGATCGACGCGCAGGGCAGGTTTCTCAGCCAGCGTACGCACCCGCAGCTGGCGCGCATCGTGCCGGAGCTCGGCGCGGGCGCACTGGTCCTGACTGCGCCCGGGCTGCCGCCGCTCGCGCTGCCGCTCACCGACGGCGGGGAGCGTGTCACGGTGCGCGTGCAACTCGATCCGTGCGTGGGACTCGACCAGGGCGGCGGCGCGCACGAGTGGCTGAGCCGCGCTGTCGGCGAGAGCGTTCGCCTGGTGCGCGTGCCGCCCAACCCCGAGCGGCGCGCCAACCCGGTATTCGCAGGTCCGGAACCGGCGCCGATGGGCTTCGCGGACGGCTATCCGGTGCTGGTGTGCAACGAGGCCTCGCTCGATGACCTCAACGATCGCATGCCGGTGAATGTGCCCATGGACCGCTTCCGCCCGAACATCGTGCTGCGCGGGCTGCCGGCGTGGGCTGAGGACCGGATCGAGACGCTCACCATTGGCGAGCTCACGCTGCGCCTGGTGAAGCCCTGCACGCGCTGCACGATCCCAGCGGTGGATCAGCGCAGCGGGCTGCCGTCCACGGATCCCGCGCCGGTGCTGCGTAAGTTCCGCTTTGACAGAAAGCTCCGCGGCATCACCTTCGGCGAGAACGCCGTGATCAGCGGCGGCGCCGGCAGCGAGATCGAGCGCGGAACCCCCTGCAAGATCGCCTGGGCTCGGCCAGCCGGTATCCGCTGAAGGCCCGGAAAACCGGGCTGCGCAGTCCGCGGCCCGCAGCGTGCGCTGAACCCGTGCGGGTGGACTTAATGCGGTTCTGCGACCACCCGCGCTTCCATGCGGGAGTCAAACTGTGCGCAGCGCACGACACCCCGCCCCCCCGGTCCGCCACACTGGATTCATAAATTCCGGGACAAACTGTGAACCAGTTGCCATTTGCGTTCGGCGCGGTCAGTGCGCTGCTGTGCGCAGCAGTCGCCGCATTCGCGCTGCTATGGCGCCTGCGGCCGCGCACGCACCGCGCGAGCACCCGCTACAGCCCCGTGGACGTCTTCGAACAGTGGCCGACGACTGCCCTGGTGCTCGACCCGGCGAGCGGCGGCATCGTGGCCGCTAACCCGGCTGCGGCGAGAAGCCTCGGATACTCGCCGGAGGAGCTGCTCAAGCTCCCCTTCACGCAGCTCTTCAGCGCCGAGGGCATCGAGGCGCGCAACCTCATCGGCAAGCTCCAGGAAGCGACCATCCGCGTGCCGCTGGAAATGCACCAGCACTGCGGCGACGGCTCGCAGCGCAACGTCGAGGCCACCTGCTACCGGCTCATGCTCGGCGAGCGGCCGGTGCTGGCGGTGGCGGTGCACGACATCACCGTGCGGCACACGGTCGAGACCCAGCTGCTGCAGAAGCATCAGCAGCTCGATCACCTGGCGCACCACGACTACCTCACCGGGCTGCCCAACCGGCTGTTTCTCGCCGCGCATCTGCCAGACGCCATCGAGGAGCACAAGAACAGCGGAGCGGTGCTCGCGGTGCTGTTCCTCGATCTGGACCGCTTCAAGCACGTGAATGACTCGCGCGGCCACGAGACCGGTGACAAGCTGCTGAAGACCGTGGCGCAGCGCATCCGCTCGACCATGCGCACCGAGGACCTGGTGGTGCGCATGGGAGGCGACGAGTTCGTGGTGGTCATGAAGGGCATCAAGAGCACCCAGCAGGTGAACGATGCCGCCGCGCGCATCAACCACGCACTCGGGGCCCCCATGGTCGTCGACGGACGCACGCTCGTGACCACGGTGAGCATCGGCGTGGCGCTCTACCCGCACGACGGCATCGACATGGGCGAGCTGCTGCGGCACTCGGACACCGCGATGTACCAGGCGAAAGATCGCGGCCGCAACAACTACCAGCTCTTCAGCCAGAGCATGGACAAGCGCCTCAAGGAGCGCATTGCCATCGAGTCGAGCCTGCGTACCGCGCTGCAGAGCCGCCAGCTCGATGTGTTCTACCAGCCGATCGTCGAGATCGATTCACAGCGGGTGGTCGCACTCGAGGCGCTACTGCGCTGGAAGCATCCGAATCACGGCTACGTGCGCCCCGAGCGCTTCGTGACCATCGCCGAGGAGGCGGGGCTCATCGTGCCGATCGGTGACTTCGTGCTGCAGCGGGCGGTAGAGGACATGGCGCGCTGGCGGCCGCTCGCCGCGCAGATGGTGCCGGTCGCCATCAACGTGTCCGCGGTGCAGCTGCAGCGCTCCAATCTCGCCGGGTCCATCTACCGTCTCACCAAGGAGCACGGCCTGGAAGCTTCCATGCTGCAGATCGAGCTCACCGAGAGCGCGGTGTTCGAGCGGCGCGAGGCCCGCGCCCGCGAGGCGAGCCAGGATGCGGTCGCCAAGCTGCGCGAGCTCGGCGTGCACATCGCCATCGACGACTTCGGCACCGGCTACTCGAGCCTTTCGTACCTCAAGCGCTGGCGCGTGGACACGCTCAAGATCGACCGCAGCTTCATACGCGATCTGGTGACCGACCTGAGCGACCTGGCGATCGTGAGCGCCATCATCGCCATGGCGCGGCACCTGCACATCCAGGTGGTCGCCGAAGGCATCGAGGGCTATCAGCAGCTCGAGAAGCTGCGCCAGCTCGGCTGCACCTTTGCGCAGGGCTATCTCTTCGCCCGTCCGGTTCCGGCGGAGGAAGCCCACCAGTACCTGTCCGGCGCGCCGCTCGATCTCACCGAGCGCCTGCCGGCACTGGACCGGCTGGAGAACACCGGTACCGGCGAGCAGATGGCAGTGCGGGCTTAGAGCGACTCGCTGCGCCGGCTGATTTCCCCAGCAATCACCACGCATCCAAAAGTCAATCGCGGACGTGCGAGAATGGGCCATGCCAGCCGGTATCGCCCCGCCTGCCGCACGCGTCCCGCCGCGTCAACAGTGCGCGGACGCCGTGCTCATGGTTCGCCCGTGCTCCTTCGGCTACAACGCCGAGACCGCCGCCACCAACACCTTCCAGCAGCCGCCGGGCCCGGACAGCGCTGGCACCGATGCGCGGCGCGAGTTCGAGCAGCTGCTGCAGGGGCTCGCGAGTGAGGGCGTCAGTGTGTGCGCGGTGGACGATTCCGCCGCACCACCCAAGCCCGACGCGGTGTTTCCCAACAACTGGTTGAGCTTTCACGAGGACGGCACGCTCGTGCTCTACCCGCTGCAGAGCGCGAGCCGCCGGCCCGAGCGGCGGCAGGAGGTCATCGATACCGCCGTGCGGGAGCTTGGGTTCAAGGTCACGCGCGTGCTCGATCTTACGCACCACGAGGATGCGGGGAGGTTCCTCGAAGGCACCGGGAGCCTGGTGCTCGATCACGTGGAGCGCGTGGCCTACGCTTGCCTGTCGCCGCGCACTCACGCGGAGGTGGTCAGCGACTGGGCACGGCAGCTCGGCTACCAGGCGGTGACCTTTAGCGCCACGAACCGCGCCGGCGTGCCGCTCTATCACACCAACGTGGCTCTCTGCATCGGCGCGCGCGCGGTCGTGGTCGGCGCCGAGGCGATCGTGCCCGCGGACCGGGAGCGGGTACTCGCGCGGCTCAGGTCGACCGGCCGCGAGATCATCCCGATCGGCCACGATGACATCGCGCGGTTCGCGGGCAACATGCTCGAGCTCGGCACGTGGGACGAGGCGCTCGGGGACTCGCGCGTGCTGGTGATGTCGGAGAGCGCCCGCCGCGCCCTCGGGCGCGAGCTGTTCGCGCAGCTCTCGGGTTGCACCGATGCGGTGCTCGCCGTCCCGGTCCCCACCATCGAGCGACTCGGCGGCGGGAGCGTGCGCTGCATGCTGGCCGAAGTGTTCCGCGCGGCATGAGTGAGCTGCTGATCAAGGCAGCGCTCGCGTATCTGCTCGGCTCGATCGTCGGCAGTCTCCTCATCCGCCGCCTCACCGGCGGGGCTGATATCCGTTTGCTCGGCAGCGGCAATGCCGGCGCCACGAATGCGCTGCGTACCCTCGGTATCAAGGTCGCCTTCTGGGTGCTGCTCATCGATATGGGAAAGGGCTGGATCGCGACGGCGCGGCTCGCGCCCTGGGCGCTTCCCGGGATGGCCGCGCCGTCGGGGCTGGCTGCCTGGTGTGTACCGGTCTGCGGCGTCGCGGTCATGCTGGGACACGTGTATCCGCTGTGGTACGGCTTTCGTGGCGGCAAGGGGGTGGCGACGCTCGTCGGCGCAGTGCTGGGGATCAGTCCCTGGCTCCTCCTGCCGATGATCCTCACCTGGCTCGCCGCGGTGGTTCTCTTCGGCTATGTGAGTCTCGGCTCGATCCTCGGGGCAGTGGCGGTGGTGGTATGGATCGCACTGCGCCATCCGACCGCGCCGTTGCTGACCTTCGCGCTGCTGGCGGCGCTCTTGGTGGTGTTCACCCATCGCGCCAACATCGCCCGCCTGCGCGCGGGCACCGAATCGCGAGCGCGGCGCCTGTGGCTGTTGGGCGCGCGCCGGGGAGCGGCCTGATGCCGCGCGCCGGGGCCGCACGCGCGCGCCGTGGCGCGCGGCCGGCGACGCCGCTCGCCGCCCAGGTGTTCGGCCGGCTCGCCGACGGGCGCTTTCATTCGGGTGAAGAGCTGGCGAAGGCGCTGCAGGTCAGCCGCAGCGCCGTGTGGAAGGCGGTGGGGTCGCTGCGCCAGCTCGGCGCGACGGTGCACGCGGTGCGCAACCGCGGCTACCGCCTGGCGCACGGCGGCGAGCCGCTCGATGCCGCCCGAATCCGCGAGCGTCTGGCGCGCGACGTGGGCGAGCGCGTCGCCCGCATCGAGACCGTATGGTCGATCACTTCCACCAACTCGAGGCTTCTCGAGCGCCCCAACCCCGCGAATGGGACCAGTGAGGTGGTGCTGGCCGAGTACCAGACGGCCGGCCGCGGACGGCGCGGGCGTGCCTGGCTCGCCCCACCGGGCGGGGCGATCTGCCTGTCGCTCAGCTGGACTTTCGTTGACGTGCCCCAGGACTTGGGCGCGCTTGGGCTCGTGATCGGCGTATGCAGCCTGCGTGCACTGCGCGCGCTCGGGGTCACGGTCGCCGGCCTCAAGTGGCCGAATGACCTGCTCATCGGCGAGCGCAAGCTCGGGGGAGTGCTGATCGAGCTACGCGCGGAATCGGCGGGCCCCGCCTGCGTGGTTATCGGTGTTGGACTCAACGTCGCGCTCGGCGCGGCGCTTCTCAGGCAGATTGCCGGGACCGGTACCGAGGCGACCGACCTCGCGAGCGCGGGGGTCGCCGTGCCATCGCGCAACACCGTGGCGGCTGCACTGATCAGCGCCTGCGTACGCGGCCTCATTGAGTTCGAGCGGCTCGGACTCAAATCCTTCATCGAGGAATGGCGTGCGGCGGATGCGCTGCGCGGGCGTCCCGTGGATGTCAGCGGGGCGGAGGGCGGCGCGCGCGGGCTGGCGCGCGGCATCGACGTGCACGGGGCGCTGGTGGTGGAGACTCCTCAAGGCGTGAAACGCTTCATCTCGGGGGACGTGACGGTGAGGGCGTGATTGCCGTGATCCTGCTGGTCGACATCGGCAACACCCGTATCAAGTGGGCGCGCCTCGACGGCGGGGTCCTCGGCAGATGCCACGCAGCCGCGCACCACGGCTGGCGGGCGGCGGATCATGCGCGGCACCTGTTCGGCTCCCGGCCGCGGCCGCGGCGCATGTTGGTCGCGAGTGTCGCGGGCGCAAAGGTCAACCGCATCCTGGCGGCCGCGGCGCAGCGGGCCCAGGTTCGCGTGCAGTTCGTCCAGGTTCCCCGGCAGGCGGGCGGGGTGACCGTGGGGTACGCCGAGCCCTGGCGGTTGGGCGTGGATCGGTTCGTGGCGGCCGTCGGGGCGCAGCAACTCTTCCGGGGCATTGCGGTATGCGTCGTGGGTGTCGGCACGGCGATGACCATCGATCTGGTCAGCGCGCGCGGCCGGCACCTGGGCGGGGTGATCATTCCGGCGCCGGAGCTGATGGTGGAGACGCTCCTCGACCGCACTCACGGCATCCGCCGCCGCGCGCGCGGCGGCGCGCCGGGCCGGGCCGGCCTTTTCGGTCGCTCCACGCGCGCCGGCATCGTGCTGGGTGCGCGCTACGCTGCCGCCGCACTCATCGATCGTGCCGTAGAGGAGGCCCTGCCGCTCGTCGGGCGCGCGCCGCTGGTCGTGCTGACCGGCGGTGAAGCGCCGGCCGTGCGGCCGCTGCTACGCAGCCGGCACGTGGGTGTGCCGGATCTGGTACTGCGTGGGCTCGCCGTGCTGGCGCAGACGCATCGGCAGCGCCGTTGAACTAGAATCCGCCCGTGCGCGCCCTCTTCATTGCGCTGGTGTTCGCCAACCTCGCATATTTCGCGTGGGCGCACTGGATCGATGTACCGCCACCATCGCCGATCAACCAATCGGGCGCGCGGCTGCCGCCGCTCAAGCTGGTCGATCGACGGCCGTCCGCGCAGCGCGAACAGGCGAAGGCGGAGAAGATGGCGCTCAATCAGGGCAATACCTGTCTGTCCGTGGGGCCGTTCGCGGATCTCGACAGCAGCGCGCACGCCGCGGCGCTGCTGCGGGCCAAGGGTTTCGACCCCAAGCAGCGCGCCGAGGCGGGACAGATGTCGGATGGATACTGGGTATACATCGGCGGCCTGAAGACCCAGGCCGATACCGATCGCGCACTCGCCACGCTCGAGCGCAACGGCATCAAGGATGCGCTGGTGATGCCCGAGATCCCCGACGCGGGCCGGCGGGTATCCCTCGGGCTTTACAGCGAGCGTCCGCGCGCCGAACGCCGCGCCCAGGCCGCCCGGGACGCCGGACTCAAGGCCGAGGTCGCCGAGCGCAAGCTCGCGGGGACCATCTACTGGGTGGATCTCGTGCCGCCGCCCGGCATGAATACCGTGCCACTGCAGGACCTGTTCGCCGAGGGCGTCAGCTCGCGCATCGCCGTGCAGCTCTGTCCCGCGGCGCGCGCCAGCGCCGCACCGTCGACCGGCACCGCGACCAACGCGAATCCGCCGCCCCCGGCGCACCCCCCCGCGACGGCCAGCAATCCACCGGGCCCCGTGTCGGGGTCACCGAAACTGCCCTGAGAAACGACGGGGTGAGTACAATCGGCGCCCGCTGCGTGGGGCCCGCGCGGGAGACCGATCAATGCCGGCTTAGCTCAGTGGTAGAGCAGCGGTTTTGTAAACCGTTGGTCGGGAGTTCAAATCTCTCAGCCGGCAAGCCCGCGGCCCCGGGTCAATTCCGACGGATCGCAGAAGTAGGCTTGCACTGAACTCCTCGGTGCGATGGTGAGCTGCCCGCGCTCGCGCAGAGCGGCGCGCGGCTCATCCCTTACCAGGGATACTCACGCCCGTCGTAGTTGAAGAACTTTCCCGACTGCGCCGCTCCGAGCGTCTCGATGAGCCGTCTGATCGCGGTCACGCTCTGCTCGGGGGACAAAGTGGCGTTCGCGCCGCCCATGTCGGTCCGTACCCAGCCGGGATTTACCACAACACAAGAGATGCCGCGCGGGGCCAGATCTATCGCCGCGCTGCGCATCACCATGTTCACTGCGGCCTTGGAGCTTCGATACGCTATGTAGCCGCCGGAAGTGTTATCGGCCAGCGATCCCATGCCGCTGGTGATGGTAACCACGAGCTTGCGATCGCTGCGCGCCACGTGGTCGGTAAACGCCTCGGTCACGCGCAGCGGTCCCATCGTGTTGACGTCGAGGACCTCCCTCCACGACGTGTAATCGACCTTGCCGGTTCTCTGATCGGGTTTGCCGATGATGCCGGCGCCGTTGATGAGAACGTCAATCGGGCGATCCCCGATGCGGGCGGCTGCCTGCGCGATGGTCGGCGCGCTGGTCACGTCCATGGCCAGGATGTCGAGCCGCTCCGTCTGGCGCCGGCCGAGCAGCTGCAGCTGGTCCGCCGCCGACGGGTCGCGACAGGCGGCGTACACGTGCCAGTTTGCCGCGAGGTATTGGGCAGCGAATTCCAGTCCCAGTCCGCGATTGGCGCCGGTGACGAGAACGGATGGCATGGATCGGGCTCGTTGCTGAGGTGCGGGTCAATTTACCTGAATAACAGGCTCGCGGGCAGCGGGGCGCTGCTGGCCGGGACGGCGGCGCCCAGGGAGCGCGAGCGTCGCCGCGCCGCTCGCGGAGTCGTCCCGAGCCCTCGACAAACCGACGGGCGCGTGCCGCGTGGCACCGCATCTGCCACACTTCTGGCGGATCATCGCGAGACGGGAGCCAACCGCGCGTGCCTGAGGGAGCGTTTGAGATCCGTGAAGACGATCTGTCGAGCGATGAGACCCGCACGTTGCTTCGCCTGCACCTGGCAGACATGCATGCCAATTCCCCTCCGGGCAGCGTGTATGCGCTGGACCTCTCCGGTCTCAAGGACCCCGACGTCACCGTCTGGACGCTGTGGATCGACGGCGCAGTTGCGGGGATGGGCGCGCTGCGCAACCTTGGCGGTCAGGCGGGCGAGGTCAAGTCGATGCGCACGCACCCCGGTTATCTGCGGCGTGGCGTTGCCTCGGCTCTGCTCGAGCACATGGTCGCAGTGGCGCGCGCACGCGGAATGAGGCGCCTCAGCCTGGAAACGGGCACGGGTCCGGCGTTTGAGCCGGCGTTGCAGTTCTACCAGCGGTACGGGTTCGTCGACGGACCCGTGTTCGGGCAGTATGAGCCGAGCACGTTCAATCGGTTCCTCCACCTGGCGCTGTGATCGGTTGCAGGCCGGGCAACCGGTGCCCCGCGGGATACGGCCGCGGGATACGGCCTAATGCTGGATACCAGTGTTTCGACGATCCATTGAGGCCAAGTAACCTATGTGCCCGAAAGCACACCATGAGACTTATGCCGATCTTCTCGGGCGGTGACGGACGACTCGTCCCCGCTGCGCCGGTGGTTTATGAATGAAGCACTGACGGGCGCTGAGACCGATCACAGCGCGCTCAGCCGCTCGCTGCGGCCGCGCCACGTCTCCATGATCACCATCGGCGGCATCATTGGCGCGGGGCTGTTCGTGGGCAGCAGCGTGGCGATCGCGGCCGCCGGCCCGGCGATCATTGTCAGCTACGTGCTCACGGGTGTGCTGATACTGCTGATCATGCGCATGCTCGGCGAGATGGCCGTCGACATGCCGCAGGTGCGCTCGTTCACGGAGTTTACTCGCGCGGCGCTCGGAAATTGGGCGGGATTCTCGGTCGGCTGGCTCTACTGGTACTTCTGGGTGGTGGTTATCCCGGTCGAGGCGATCGCCGGTGCCGGAATCATCCAGCGCTGGCTGTCGCTGCCGATGTGGTCGATTGGGGTTGTGCTGATGCTGCTCATGACGTGCGTGAACCTCATGTCCGCGCGCGCCTACGGCGAGTTCGAGTTCTGGTTTGCGTCGATCAAGGTTGCGGCCATCGTCTCCTTCATCGTCGTCGTCGGCGCACACGCCTGCGGCTATCGCTCGCCCGGCGGGGCGACGTTCTCGACCCTGGTCGCTTACGGCGGCTTTGCGCCGCGGGGAGCGTTCGCCGTGCTGGCCGCCGTGACCACGGTCATCTGGTCGATGATGGGCGCCGAGGTGGTCACGATCGCCGCGGCGGAATCGCCGGAGCCGGCGCGGGCGGTGGCGCGGATGACCTCGACGATCATCAGCCGCATTCTGATCTTCTACGTCGGCTCGATCTTCGTGATTGTCGCCACGGTTCCCTGGAGTGGCGTGGTGTCGGGTCAGTCGCCGTTCACGCTCGCGCTGGATGGGATCGGCTTCCCCTACGCGAGCGACTTCATGGCAGCGGTAATCCTGACCGCGGTGTTGTCGTGCCTCAACTCGTCTTTCTACGTGGCCTCTCGCGTGCTGTTCGTTCTCGCCAGCCGCGGTGATGCGCCGCGCTGGCTGGTGCACACCAACCGCCGCCACGTACCGGCGCGCGCCGTGCTGCTTGCGGGCGCGGTGGGATTCGCCGGCGTGATCGCCGCGATTCTCTCGCCGAGCGTCGTGTTTGCCTTCCTGGTGAATGCGTCCGGCGCCATCATCGCGGTGATCTATCTCCTCATCGCCGTGTCGCAGGTGCGGACGCGGCGGGCCCGCGAGCGCGCCGGGGGTCCCCCGCCGTCGTTGCCGATGTGGCTGTTTCCGTGGCTAAGCTACGTCGCTATTGCCGGCATGCTGATGGTGTTGATCGCGATGGCGCTGACACCTTCGCATCGCGTCGAGTTCTGGACGAGCACGGTTTCCATCGCCGTCGCGCTGCTCGCCTATGTGGTGGTCCGGCGCAGGCGGACCGCTGCGCACCTCTGAAAGGGCAAGCGATGAGTGCAGTGAGCCGCCCCGCGCAGCCGGAATCGGACCACGGCGGCCTGACGCGCCGGGATTTCCTGATCGGCGCCGGCGTAGCGGCCGCAGGCTCGGGTCTGTCGGTCGCGCGCGCGCAAGGGGCGCAGACCTCGCGAGAGTACGATGTGATCGTCCTCGGCGGCGGGTTCTGCGGGGTCACCGCGGCGCGCGAGTGCCGGCGTGCGGGGCTGCGGACCGTGATTCTCGAAGCCCGCAACCGTCTCGGCGGTCGGACCCTCACCGTCGACTTCAGTGGGCGACCGATCGACATGGGTGGCACGTTCGTTCATTGGTCCCAGCCGTACCTGTGGACCGAAATCCGCCGCCACGGCCTGGAGCTGCGCGAGACTCCCGGGGCTTCTGCGGACAAATGGATCGTTCACACCAGCACAGGCGAAATCGTCACGCTCTCGGCGGCGAAGATCGCTGAGCGCGTCGATAACGCGGTGGCCATGTACATGGGCGACTCGCGGGCGCTGCTGCCGCTGCCGCACGATCCCTTCGGCTCCGACGAATACCGCAAGGTCGATCGGATTTCGAGCGCGGAACGCCTTGCCGCCCTGAAAAACAGGATCGCGCCGTTGTACCAAGACATCGTGGACGGCTACATGGCGGGCCAGGGCCACAACTACTCCGAGCAGTTCGCCTGGCTCGAGATGGTGCGCTGGTACGCGCTGCCAGGGCACAACACCGCGGACATGGACGACGCCACCGGGCGGTTCCACTTGAGGGACGGCAGCGTTGCACTGCTCGATGCCATGCTGTCTGAGGCTCACGCCGAGGTCCGTCTCGGTACCCCTGTGAAACGCCTGATGCAGGATGCGACCGGCGTCAGCGTCCAGACGGCTAACGGCGACGAATTGCGGGGCCGTGTGGTCGTGTCCACCATCCCCTTGAACGTTCTGAAGGATCTGGAGTGGCAGCCGGGGTTGAGCGACGCGCAGCTCACCGCGTCCCGCTTGAGGCACGCCGGGACCGGCACCAAGGTGCACCTACTCGTCCAAGGCGACTACGGGAATATCAGCTGCATTGCGCCGAGTCACAAGGCCTTGAACTCTCTTGAGACCGAGGACGTCGTAGACGGACACACGCACCTCGTCGGCTTCGGACCCAGTCGGGAGCTACTGGACGTCAACGATACCGATTCGGTACAGAACGCGGTGCGACTCTTCATTCCGGACGCCAGGGTGGTCAAGACCTTCGGATACGAATGGGTTCTTGATCCGTACTCGCAGGGGACCTGGTGCACGTTGCGGCCGGGGATGTGGTCCCGGTATCTGCGCGAGCTGCAGCAGCCGCGCGGCCGGGTCGTTTTCGCCAGCGCCGATTGGGCCAACGGCTGGCGGGGCTTCATCGACGGCGCCATCGAGCAGGGGCTCGAGGCCGGCAGGCGAGTGCGCGAAATGTTGGCCTGACAGCCGGTCCCAAACCGCTGCCTCCGTCGGGCTCCCTCGGGGCCAAGGCCCCTGCCCGGAACGGCCCGGGCGCGATTGCGTACGCACTGATACGACTACAACGCCGCGCGGCTTCAGCGTAGAAGGGGCAGTGTAGTCCAGGGGCGAGTAGCCAGGAGGGAGTCATGAACCTCAGGCGGGAACCATTGGAGGCAACGCCCGCGTGCAACTGCTTCCCAAACTCCTTCGGCCGGCCAATGTTGGAGACCGGTGAATACTTTGATTGGTCCCCTGCAGTCGACATCAGCGAGACGGATCAGGAATACCTCATTCGGGCTGCCTTGCCGGCCGTGAAGAAAGAGGACGTGAAAGTGACGTATGTGGACGGCATGCTCACGCTGAGCGGCGAGTGTCGCCGCAAGGAGGAGCACAAGGACGACAAGCACTACCGGGTTGAGAACTACTACGGTGATTTCTCGCGTAGCTTCGCACTACCGGAGGGAATCGTTGCGGACGCGATCAGTGCAGAATCCGGGGACGGAGTGTTGAGCATACACGTTCCCAAGGCGAAGCCGGAGGTAAAGAACCTCACCGTGATCACAGTCCAGTAACGGGTTCGCGCTCGTGGAGGCGCGCGGGCAATGGCCTTGGGGCGATTGTCCGCGTGTTTTTATCGGGAGGGGTTACAGCGATGGTGGTGCGCGATAAGAGCGGTGATCTTGCTGACGCTGATCACGGTAACGTGGCTGTTTGCATGCGGACCCTCAACCATACCATTGGCGAGCTTGCCAGGTGCTATGGCGCCACCGCGGTGGTGGTGGCGCTCACAGAGGTGATGGGCTGCTCATCCTGCATTACCGACACCGTGGAGCGCGGCGCGAGCATCCGCGCACTGGTGGAACGACTGGGGGTCAGCGGCAAGCGCCTATGAGGCGCACGCCGGGGTTGGCCGGGCGATCCCGGAGACGGTGTACGCTGAGCCGCGGATGGGTCGCGTTCATGGTTGTGATGCTGATCGGGCGCGGCTCACCCGCCGCCGCGGCTGGCGCCGCGGACTTCGACACCGTCCCCGATCGGCCGCCGGCGCAGTTGCTGCCGGCGACGCTGGTGAGCGGTGAGAGCTTTCACGTCGTCGACCCGGTGCACGGCGATGGGTTGATGAATCGCTTCGTGCTCGAAAGCCGCTACGGCAGGTTCGATGCCTATGGCCGCGTGGCGCTCGCGAAGCGCGTGGGCGAGGTGAAGGCGCTGGACGAGCTCGCCCGGACGTCGCAGATCGAGATCGTCGCCGGCGGCGTGGAGCACGGCATCGAGTCGCAGGTGAAGACCGCCGTCGCTGTCGTGACGCATCCGGTGTCCACCGTCACGGGGATCCCGAAGGGCATTGCGCATCTCTTCAACGGCTACACCGCTGAAGGCCAGGAGGCGCTCACCAGCGCCCATGGCATCGCCGGCTCGGCGGAGAGCGGCAGCTACTCTGCGCGCACCGAGGTGCAGAAGGGGGAGGAGGCGGCCAAGCAGTACGCGGCGCGCTACCTCGGTGTCACCAAAGCCGAGCGTGGCTGGTACCGGCGGCTCGGTGTCGACCCTTATACCGACAACACCGTGCTGCGTGATGCGATCCGCAAGGCCGCCAAGACCGAGGCGGTGGGCAGCTTCGGCGCGAAGTTCCTCGACCTGCCGGCCATTCCCGGCATTGCCATCACGCAGCGCGCGGTGGATGCGATCTACAACGAGGATCCGGCCGCACTGCGCGTGCGCCTCCGCAAGACGCTCGCCGGCTACGGACTGAGCGCGGGCGAGATCGAAGGCTGGCTGAATGCGCCGGTTATTAGTCCGACGCGGCAGGTGCTCCTGCTGTCCGCCGCCGAAGAGCTGAAGGGCGTTGCCGGGCGCGCTGAGCTCTTCCGCCATTCGCTCGATCTGACCTCGGATGCCGAGGCTCAGGTGTATCTGCTGAGCGCCGGTCTGCTGGTGAAGGCGCACGGGGCCAATCCTCTCAAGGACATGATCCCCGGCGTGCGACTGCCGGCAGGCGAGCACAGCGACGGCAGCCTCGTCGTATGCGGCGCCTTCGAGGCCGTTTACTGGACGGAGGAGGTCGCGAGACTCGAGGAGCAGTTGCAGCGCTCGCTGCCGCCGCAGCCGCCGGACGCGGGCCGCGAGCTCTGGCTCGCGGGGACACTCTCCGAGCAGGCGCGCAGCGCACTCAAGGATCGGGGCTGGACGCTGCACGAGATTGGCGCGCCGGGATCACGCTAGCGCAGGATCCGGGCATACGGGCCGGCCGGCGAGCTTGATCATCGGCCTCACGCAGTCGCGAGGCCCTGATTCAGAGCCCGAACCCGACCAACACCTCGATGAGCTCGTGGACGAGAGCGTAGAGCGGCACTGCCGTCAGGGGCGCAAGTAGCACGCACCAGCTGAATTTCCCGACGACCCGTGTGACCGGAAAGGAATCCGGCGGTGCCAGCAGCCGGCGTACGCGACCCGCGACATCATCGGAGGCCACCGGCATCGCGAGCGCCGCGCTCGTGCGGCCGGCGGCGCCGACTGTCCGCGCCACCTTGATCAGTGCAGCGGCGAGCACAACGCGATTGCGGGGATCGTGGCCGGCGGCGCGCTGGTCAGCCTCGAGCTCGGTGGCAGCGCGCCAGCGCTGAGTGAGCGTCGTACCGAGCGGAGTCCAGGCCAAGGCGTCGGGGCAGGCGAGGAGCAGCAGCTGCTTAAGGTTGTCGCGGGAGGAGATGTGCGCTGCCTCATGGGCGATGACCAGCCGAAACTCCTCCGGGTTGCACGCGGCAATGACGCACTCGGCGGCCATCACCCGCGGGCGCCAGGCTCCGACGACCGCCACGATCGGCTCGCGCGCGTCGATTACCTGGATCCTCTGCCCCCCCTCGAACTTCGGGCGTTGCGACGCGCCCCAGCTTCGGAGCACTGTGCGGGCGGCTGCGCAGGCGCGCCAGCCACGCCACATTCCATGCCCCAGGGTCGCCAGTGCAAACGCCGCGAGCCCGAGCAGCACCGGTCCCGCGGCCTCGCGTTCCTGGTGCGGCTCGTAGCTGAGGAACGCCGGTAAGACCACGGTCAGCACGATCAGCAGTCCGCCGGCAGCGGGCAGCAGGCGCAGCGCCAGGAGGTCAGCGGCTGAATCGAGCTTGCAACTCAGCCCCGCGCGCCAGGCGATGGCCACGACTCCTGAAAGCAGCAGCGTCGCCAGCGCGAAGGTCGCCAGCAGCACGAGACACAGCAACAGGACAGCGCTCACTTGTCCTCCGTCTGCAGCCGCCGCCGCTCGGCCTGTACGAGAGCGTCGAGCTCATCGAGGAGGGTGGCATCGGTCCGGCTGACCGCCCGCACCAGCGTGGAAAGCACCACATTGCTTTCCCCGGAAGCTCCGAGCAGATCCGTGACCTGACCGGTGATCAGCTCGCCGAGCAGCTCATCCCGCGCACAGCGCGGCTCGTAGGCAAAGGCGCGTCCCTCCTTGCGACGCCGAACCAGTCCCTTGCGATAGAGACGATCGAGGGTCGTCATGATCGTGGTGTAGGCGCGGGCGGGAAGCGCGAGCCGCAGGTGGCGTACGGTTACCGCGCGCTGCTGGGTCCACAGAAGCTCGAGAAGCTTGGTTTCCAGGGGCCCCAGTCCGGAGCCGCGATGAAGCGATCGCATCGGAAGTGGCGGCGATGTTCGGGGCGCCGGGCCATTCTGCGCAATCAGAAGCGCTTTGGCCAGAGCGGCGGGCCGCCGGCGTGGCCTGCGCACTCCTATCGCTGGTAGTAGCGCGCGCAGCTGTGTACAGGTCCGTGTGGGACAGGGGGAGGCCCGGGTGCTCGGCTGCCTTTCATGACTTGCGTTCTCATGCGCACGAACGGCGTGTGCCGCATCGGAGCGGCCGGAGTGCTGGCGGCCGCGCTGCTTGCGCCCACGGCGGCCGCAGCCGATGACGAGACGACTCTCCAGGAGGTGCACGTCACCGCGCAGCGGCGCGACGAGTCGGTGCAGGAGATCGGCGTTGCGGTCACGGTGGTGAGCGGCGAGGAGCTTCAGGCGCTGCACATCCAGCAGCCGCTCAATCTTTCCACCATCGCCCCGAGTCTCTCGACCATGAATGCCACCACCGACGCCACGCCGCTCTTCCTGCTGCGCGGCATCGGACTCGACGACTTCAACACCAACAACAGCAGCGGCGTCGGCACCTATCTCGACGAGGTGTTCGCCAGCTTCCCGGGTTTCCTCACCGGCGCCCTGTACGACATCGACCGCGTCGAGATCCTGAAGGGCCCGCAGGGGACGCTGTACGGCAAGAACACGGCGGGCGGGGCGATCAACATCATCTCGCGCCGTCCCACGGATGATTTCCAGGGCTATATCGATGTCGGCTACAGCCGCTTCGAGACGCTCGACGTCACGGCGGCGGTGGGCGGGCCGCTCACCGACTCGGTCAAGGCGCGCCTCGCGGCGACCGCGACCCTACAGGGCGAGCCCTATCAGACCGATCTCACCACCGGCGAGCGCTACGGCAAGTTGAATCGCGGCGGCGCGCGGGCGCAGCTCGACATCCGCCTGAACGATGCGACGAGCCTGCTCGTCAACGTTCACTGGGTGTATGACTACTCGGTGCCGTCCTCGCCGTCGACTCCGAACGTCGAAGCCCTGATCCCGCCGCAGCCGTTCCCGACCGCAGGACTGCTGGACAGCCCCCCCGGCGGTACCTGGGTGCGAGTGGGCGGCCTGCCGCTCTATAAGAATGAGACCGGTATCGGCACCGTCGACACACTGACCGTCGACTTCCCCACTGCCACGCTCACTTCGATCACCGCTTACGACTACTTCTCCGATCACAGTCTCGACAACTACGACGGCTATCCGGCCGCCGACAACAACTGGACCAAGAACTTCCAGCAGTGGCAGGCCGGCGAGGAGCTGCGCCTGGCATCGCTGGGCGGCGGCAGGCTCGAATGGATCATCGGCGCTGACTACTCGCAGAACTGGTACCGCTGCCGCGACTCGCTCGACTGGACGTTCGTCTACGGGCTCGCCGACTCCATCACGGATTCGGGCAAGGCCATCACGGCCGCCAATTTCACCCAGACGCAGCACTCGGAGGGACTCTACGCGCACGCGCAGGCTCAGCTCTCAAGCCGCTGGACACTGGTGGCCGGAGTGCGCTACTCGCACGATGAGGTGTGGTTCGGCGGCGTGACGCTCGATCCGACCGGACTACTGACTTACGCGGAGCATGACTTCACCGGGCCGATCATCCCGGACACCGTGCTGGCGCAGCTCGACGAGTCGCGCCCGAGCCAGAACGTCTCCTTCCGGTTGGGCGCCGATTATCAACTCAGCAGCACGCTTCTCCTCTACGGGAGTGTCGCAAGCGGCTACAAGGCGGGGATCTTCTATGGTCAGCCGGCCCAGGTGCAGGTGGACTGGGGCTATGTAAATCCCGAGACCGTGCTCACCACGGAGCTCGGTTTCAAGAGTCGTTTCCTGGCGGGGTCGCTGCAGTTCGATGCTGCAGTGTTCGATTCTCTGATCCACGATCGGCAGTCGAGCCTGTCGCTCTGGGCCGGGCCCGTCGGCACGCAGCCGTTGATCGCGGGCCTCGGCAACGTGCCCGAATCCCGGATCGGCGGCGTCGAGGGTGAGCTCGACTGGCGGCCGCTGCGCGGGCTCGAGGTGCGCGTCGCCGCGACTTATCTCGATGCCCGGGTGACCGAGACGCTGACCAACGACAACGGACTCGCGCTGTTCACGCCCGTGGTGGTCGGCCAGAAGCTCCCGGATGCCCCCGACTTCAGCAGCACTTATCTCCTCTCCTACCAGCATCCGTTCGGCGGCACCCTCACGATCTACGGCGAGGCCGACGACCGCTACCTCAGCGCGATTCACCCCTATCTCGGAGACCCGACCACGTTCGGGAGCGGGCATTGTGTCGGTGCGCGGATCGGGCTGCGGAACCCGGTCCGGCACTGGGACGCGAGTGTCTGGGTCACCAACCTCACTGATACGCGCCCGCTCACCTACGCATTCGCCGGCAGCGAGGGC
>DASPPI010000107.1:0-5010 GCA_035625615.1 Steroidobacteraceae bacterium
AAAGCGCTCGCGGATCGAGCGCAGCCGCTGCGCGAGCTCGGGGCCGAGCGGCGGCGGTTTATGGGTTGCGAGCAACTGTCGCAGATCCTGGTCGATGCGCGCGTACAGGTCCTGGTCGGGCCGACCTTCGTTGCTGAGCGTCAGGTTCGGTCCGAAATAGCGGCTCGGCCACAGATGCTCGCGACAGTGATCGACGGTGTGCTGCTGGGCGAGATAGTTGCCCCGCGGGCCGACGCTGCGCGCCAGGTCGAGCGCCAGCGATTCCTCGTCGATTGCCACACCCTGCCACATGGTGCGCAGCAGCCCGGCGAGATCGTTGCACAGCAGCAGCGCGTGCAGGGAGTACGTCAGTCCCTGGTCCAGTGATCCGAGATAATCGAGCGTGGCCGGCCGGCTGAAGAAGATCTGCATCATGCCGGCGGTCAGCTCGGCGACCGCATCCTGGTTGAAGCGTCGTGCCGCCGAGTAACCCGCGGCGCCGGTGAACGAGGGCAGGCCGAGCCGGCGCCGCACCTGGCACATGATCATGTCCGCCAGCGAGGTCTGGGCGAAATTACCGATGCCACCGGTGGCCGGCTCCATGAAGCACACGTCCGAGCTGCCGATGCAGAAGCTGCCGCGCCGCACGAGCTGCGCCAGCACCATCGCGGCGAAGTCGGTCGCCAGGCTGTTGACGATGCTGCCGGCGGTGGTGATCGGCGTCGAGGCGCCGCCGATCGGCAACGTCCCGACGCTGATCGGTACGCCGGCGCGCACGGCCTGGATGAGCTGGTCGCTGTGCGCGCTGTAGTAGCTGAGGGGTAGCGGGGTGATGATCTGCAGAAAATAAGGCTTCTCGAACAGCGCCTCGCGACTGCCGCGGATGGCGGCCGCCATGTCGATGACCACCTCGAGCGAGCGTGCGTGCTCGCACAGGTACTCGAGCGGTTTGGTGGTATTGGCGGCCATGATGGCGAATTCCTCGATCTCGCCGTGAATGTCCGAGCGCGCGATGTTCTTGCAGGCGATGCACATGGCATCGATGTTCGCGAGCGCGTCCGCCACGCGGGTGATGGTCGCCAGATCCTCGCCGTTGCTGTCGCGCTGCTCCCCGCTCTCGAGGTCGTAGACCTTGATGCAGGTCATTCCGGGAATGAACCAGGTGTGGTGGCAGTCGAGGGTCAGGAAGCGCGTCCCGGTGCGATCCCACAGCTGCGCGCTCTTCGCGGTCGAGCCGAGCGCATCGCGCACCAGCGCCGGCTCGAAGCGCACCACTCCGTCGGCGGCCACGTCGCAGCCGCCGGCACGCAGGATGTCGAGTGCTGCGGAGCCGGGCTCGAACGCCACTCCCGAGTCGTGCAGCAGCGTCAGGGCGGCATCGATGAGCCGCTGCGCACCTTGCGCCGCGATCGGCTCGTACGCGGCCGTGAGCCCGTGGTGCAGACCGGCATCGCTCGGAGTCTGCTGCGCCGTCACCCGGCGAACCCGCCGCCGCGCTGTGTGCTGCATGGTCAATTCCCTCGAAACACTGTTGCACCCACGGAATTATGCACGCAGCATACCTCCCTGCCGCGCTGATGGTGTGCGCACGCACGGGATTGATAATGAGAATCGAATCGCGCTACCAGCTGCTCTTTGATGCGGTGCGTATCGGCCCGGTCACCGCGAGGAACCGCTTCTATCAGGTGCCGCACTGTAGCGGCATGGGCCACGCACTCCCCCATACGCTGGCCGCGATGCGCGGGATGAAGGCCGAGGGCGGCTGGGGCGTGGTGTGCACCGAGTACTGTTCCATCCACGCGTCCTCGGACGATCAGCCGCATCCGTTCGCCTCGCTGTGGGATGCAGGCGATGTCGCCAACCTCGCCGCCATGGCCGAGCAGGTGCATGCGCACGGCGCGCTGGCCGGCGTCGAGCTGTGGCACGGCGGCAGCTACGTACCTAACCTCGCGAGCCGGCTGCCGAGCCTCGGGGTACGCTCGATGCCGAGCCGGACCGAGCCGGTCCAGTCGCAGCGCATGGATCGCAGCGACATTCGCGCACTGCGGCAATGGCACCTGGCGGCGGCCCGGCGGGCGCGGGAGGCCGGCTTCGACATCATCTATGTCTATCCGACGCACGGTTATCTGCTGTCCGAGTTCCTGTCGCGCAGCCTCAACGATCGAACCGACGAATACGGCGGCTCGCTCGAGAACCGTGTGCGCCTGGCGCGCGAGCTGCTGGAAGAGACGCGCGCAGCGGTCGGCGACCGCTGCGCGGTGGCCGTGCGGTTCGCGGCCGACGGCCACGGTGATGGCCACCTGAGCGCGGCGGAGGCGCGCGATGTCATCGGCCTGCTGGGCGAATTGCCGGACCTGTGGGACCTGGTGGTCGCGGACTACTACGGCGAGGAGATGGCGACCTCGCGCTTCGTGCCGGAAGGATCCCTCGAAGAGAAGGTCCGCTACGTCAAGGGGCTCACCTCCAAACCGGTCGTGAGCGTCGGGCGCTTCACCTCGCCCGATGCCATGGTGCGGCAGGTGCGCGCCGGCATTCTCGACCTGATCGGCGCCGCCCGTCCGTCGATCGCCGATCCCTTCCTGCCGACCAAGATCCGCGAAGGTCGCACCGAGGACATTCGCGAGTGCATCGGCTGCAACGTCTGCTACGCCTACAACTATCGCGGTGCGGCGATCCGCTGCACGCAGAACCCGACGATGGGCGAGGAGTGGCGCCGCGGCTGGCACCCGGAGCGCGTTCCCGCGGGCGACGGTGGCTCGGTACTCATCGTCGGCGCGGGCCCGGCGGGCCTCGAGGCGGCCCACGTGCTCGGCAAGCGCGGCTACAGCGTCACGATCGCCGATGCCGCTCAGCAGCCCGGCGGACGCGTCACGCTGGAGAGCCGGCTGCCGGGCCTCGCCGAATGGGCGCGCGTGCGCGATTACCGCCTCGGCCAGATCCGGCGCCTGCCGAACGTGTCACTGTATCTCGGCAGTATGCTGTCGGCGGCGGACGTGCGTGAATTCGCGAGCGACCACATCCTCATTGCGACCGGTGCCCGCTGGCGGCGCGATGGGCTCGGCCGCTGGCACGCGAGCCCGCTGGACGAGCTGGCGGCTGACGGCGTGCTGACGCCGGACGACATCATGCGCGGGGCCCGCCCCACGGGCCGCGTGACGATATTCGACGATGATCACTATTACATGGCGCCGGTGATTGCCGCGCTGCTCGCCCGGCAGGACGCTGCGGTCACTTACGTGACCACGGCGGGCCGGGCAGGGGAATGGAGCCATTTCACCGGCGAGCAGGAGCGCACCCAACACGACCTGCTCGAGCTGGGAGTGGAGATTGTCGTGGGCCACGCCGTCGACGGCTTCGACGGGCAATCCGCTTCGCTGGTGTGCATCTATACGGGTCGCCAGCGGCGCCAGGCGGCAGGGACCCTGGTGCTGGTGACCTCGCGCGAGCCGCAGGATGCGCTCTACCGCGAGCTCATCGAACCGGCGGGGTCGGAGCCGGCACTGCGAATCCAGCGCATCGGCGATTGCCGGCAGCCGGCGCTCATCGCCCACGCCGTTTACGCCGGTCACGAGGCGGCGCGCGAGCTGGGGCGGCCGCCCGAACAGCCGCCGCTCAGGCGCGACCGGGCGGTGATCTAAAGCGGTGCTGCCACGCACGCGAGGGGGCGAGGATCATGGACCAGGACAAACTGAATCGGCTGCGTGCCCGCTATGCAGATCGGGGCGCATTCGATGCGGATGACCCGCTGCTCGCGCGCGCCGCCCGCGAGGTGAAGTCTGCCGATAACCGACGCTCGCTGCCGTACTCAGGCGTGCCGACGTTGCTGGGACTGCCGCATGCCACCAGCCTCGCCGACCTGGATATCGCGATCGTCGGCGTGCCCATGGATCTGGGTGTCTCGAATCGCAGCGGGGCGCGTTTCGGCCCCCGCGCGGTGCGCACCATCGAGCGCATCGGGCCTTATCATCCGACGCTGCAGGCCGTGCCCAGGAGTCGGGTGCGCGCCGCCGATGTCGGCGATGTGCCGTTTCGCAGCCGCTACAGCCTGGAGCAGTCGCTCGCGGACATCGAAAGCTACTACCTCTCGCTGCGGGCACACGGCGTGCGGCCGTTGTCGGTCGGTGGCGATCATTCCATCACCTATCCGATCCTCAAGGCGCTCGGCAGGGACGCGCCGCTCGGACTGGTGCACATCGACGCGCACTGCGACACCATGGGCGCCTACGACGATACCAAGTTTCACCACGGCGGGCCGTTCCGGCTCGCCGTCCTCGACGGTGTGCTCGACCCCGAGCGTACGATCCAGATCGGCATCCGCGGAGCATCCAACATGTTCTGGGAGTTCTCCCACGCCTCGGGTATGACGGTGATCTACATGGAGGACTTCATGCGCATGGGCGTGGCGGCGGTGATCGAGAAGGCGCGCAGCGTGGTCGGCGACCAGCCGATCTACGTCTCGGTCGATGTCGACGGCTTCGACCCCGCCTACGCGCCCGGCACCGGAACCCCGGAGGTCGGCGGACTCGAGGCGCGGGAAGGCCTGGCGCTGCTGCGCGGCCTCGCGGGACTGCGGATTGCGGGGGCCGACGTGGTCGAGGTGGCGCCGGAGTACGACCCGACGACCAACACCAGCCAGCTGGCCGCGCAGCTCCTGTTCGAGGAGTTCGCGCTCATGGCGCTCGGGCCAACGTAACAGCACGAATGTCAGCGGAGCGGGGCGCGCGCGTTCCAGCGGGAATCGTACTACCAATCGCCCCGGCGGCAATCGCGAGCGCTGCCCGCAGTGAGCTTGGCCCGCGCTATGCGCGCCGCAACTCCTGTTCTCGTGGGCGGGCCGTGCTCTCCCGTGCCGGGCGAGCGGCGCGCTGCAGCGAGACGAGGCGTTGCCTCACGCGCCGGCCGGCAATCACGCCGATGAAGTTCTTTACCGTCGCCTGCGCATGCAGCAGCGCGACCTCCTCATCGTAGAGTTGCCGCACGACCTCCCGGGTTGCATGAGTCTGATCCGCGAGCGCCGCGACGATACGCTCG
>DASPPI010000108.1:0-44917 GCA_035625615.1 Steroidobacteraceae bacterium
CAGTTCAGCTTCACCAACGAGACCGAAGCGCGCGAGGTCGAGCGCAGCGTCCAGGCCGCAGCCGGCTCGCGCCCAGGCGTGTCCGGCACGCTGCACATCCTCTCGATCGAGCGCAAGCAGCGGCGCCGCAATCCGGCACCCCCCTTCACGACCTCGACGCTGCAGCAGGAGGCGGCGCGCAAGCTCGGCTTCAACGCGCGCCGCACCATGCGCCTGGCGCAGCAGCTCTACGAGGGGCTCGACATCGGCGACGGCAGCGTCGGACTCATCACCTACATGCGCACCGACTCGGTGTCGCTCGCCGCGGAAGCGGTGCGCGAGATCCGCGAGGTCGCCGCCCGGCTCTACGGCCAGCACGAGGTCGCCGACGAGCCGCGCGTCTACCGCACCAAGTCGAAGAATGCCCAGGAAGCGCACGAGGCTATCCGCCCGACCTCGGCCGCCATCACGCCCGCCGACGTCGAGGGCAAGATCGACGATGACCTGTACCGCCTGTACGCGCTCATCTGGAAACGCGCGGTCGCCTCGCAGATGAGTCATGCGCTGTTCGACACCGTCGCCGTCGACCTGCTGGCCGGCGCCGACGGGCCGCAGCGCCACCTGCTGCGCGCCAACGGCTCGACGCTCGTCAAACCCGGCTACATCGCCGTGTACCAGGAAGGCAGCGATGACGCCAAGATCGATGATACGGATCACGTACTGCCGCCGATGGAAGTGAACGACAGCGTGAGCCTCACGGCGCTCGCCGCCAGCCAGCATTTCACCGAGCCGCCGCCGCGCTACAGCGAGGCCTCGCTGGTGAAAGCGCTCGAGGAGCACGGCATCGGCCGCCCGTCGACCTACGCCACCATCATCTCGACGCTGCAGGACCGCGAGTACGTGGAGATGGACAGCCGGCGCTTCGTGCCCACCGACATCGGCAAGATCGTCAACCGCTTCCTGACGCATCATTTCCACCGCTACGTCGAGTACGGCTTCACCGCGGCGATGGAAGACGAGCTCGACGCCGTATCGCGCGGCGAGGAAGACTGGACCACGCCGCTCGAGAAGTTCTGGAAGCCGTTCATCCGCCAGGTGGACAGGATCGAGAAGACGGTCACGCGCGAGCAGGTCGCACAGGCGCGCGAGCTCGGCAAGGACCCGGCCACCGGCAAGCCGATCACGGTGCGCATGGGCCGCTACGGCGCATTCGTGCAGATCGGCACCAAGGACGACGAGCACAAGCCGCGCTTCGCGGGGCTGCGCCCCGGACAGAAGATGGACGCCGTCACGCTCGCCGATGCGCTGGAGCTGTTCAAGCTGCCGCGCACGCTCGGGGAGACGCTCGAGGGTGAGACTATCGTGGCCAACGTCGGGCGCTTCGGGCCGTACCTGAAATACGGCAGCAAGTACGCCTCACTCAAGGAGGACGACCCGTACACCGTGACGCTCGAGCGGGCGCGCGAGGTAATCCGTCTCAAGAAGGAAGCCGACGCCAACCGCATCATCCAGGATTTCGCGGACGCCGGGATCCAGGTGCTCAACGGCCGCTACGGCCCGTACATCACCGACAAGAAGAAGAACGCCAAGATCCCGAAGGACCGCGACCCGAAGTCGCTCACGCTCGAGGAGTGCCGCGCGCTGCTGGCAGCGGCCCCCGAGCGCGGCGGACGCTTCGGCCGCTGGGGAAAGGGCAGGCGCGGGGCGACGACTGCCGCTGCGGCCGCCGCCGGCGCTGCCGAGGGCGCGCCGCGCGCGGCCGCCGCAGCTCCGGCGGCGGCGGGCGGCAAAGGCGCGGCTAAAAAGAAGGCGGCCAAGACAGCCCGCGGACGCTCGGTTGTCCCACCCAAGCCCGGGCCGGCCGGTCAGCCTGCCGCGCGGGCGGCGCCGGCGGCGCACGTGAGGCCGCAGACGCTCGCCCGCAAGGGACGCAAGGCGAGCCGCGGCGCCAGAGCGGCAAGGAAGAGCGTTTCCGGGAAGGCACGCGCCAAGGCTCAGGCCGATGCGCCGCGCCGGGCGCGCTGGGTGAAATGAGGCGCGCGGCCGCGGCGCGGCCTTTGCGCTAACAGTTACCCCAGCAGACAGCTATTGCGAAGCCGTCCCCGGCCCAGCTCCCCTTAGAAACTCATCGATCGCCGCCACGCAGCCGGGCTCATCGAGCAGCGGTGCGTGGCCGCGGTCCGCAATCGTCAACGCCCGCAGATCGGGCTTCTCGCGCTGCATGCGCGCCAGGATCGGCGCGCTGAGGATGTCCGAGTGCTCGCCGCGGATCGCCAGTACCGGCATCCGGGCGAGAGCACCCCATAGCGGCCACAGATCCGGCGCGACGCCCGTCGAGCTGCGCGCCACCTCGCCGATCAGCGGATCGGCATCCGCCTGCGGCACGCCCTGGGCGTTCTCCCGGTAGCTCAGGCGCGCGATCTGCTCCCAGCGTGCCTCGCTCAGCCCGGGCCAGGCCGCACCATAGACGGTGCGCACCTGCGCGATCGCTTCGGGCCAGCTGCTCACGGGGGGCGCTTGGCCGGCATAGCCGCGGATGCGCTCGATCCCGGCCGGGTCGGCCTCCGGACCGATATCGTTCAGCACGATGCTCGTGACGAGTCCGGGCTGCGTGGCGGCGAGCAGCATCGCCAGAAGTCCGCCCATGGAGGTGCCGATGATGCTGACGTGTGCGGCACCCAGGCCGGCGAGCAGGGCGAGCGCGTCTTGGAGATAGACCTGAATCCGGTAGTTGTTGCGGTCCGGATCGCGCGCCGACAGCCCCCGCCCGCGCACGTCGGGCACGATGACCCGGCAGCGCGCGGCGAGGTGCAGCGCCAGCTCCCCGAAGTCGCGGCCGTTGCGCATCAGGCCGTGCAGGCACAGCACCACCGGGGCATCGGCGCTGGGACCGGCGTACACGCGGCTGTGCAGCCGCAGGCCATCGTGACTGTCGAACCAGTATTCGGCGGTGGACATGGGCCCCCTGCGGCGCTCGGTGCGCTCAATACTCGCAAGCTGCGAGAGCGGCGCGCAGCTCGCGCTTGAGAATCTTACCGTTGGCATTGCGCGGCAGCGACTCGCGCCACAGCAGATCGGCGATGCGCTGCTGTTTACCGACGCGTGCATTGGTCCAGCGCAGCAGCGCGTCGCGATCCGCCGTGCCGCCCCTCTTCAGTACCACGAAAGCCACCGGCGTCTCGCCCCATTTGCGGCTCGGCGCTGCCACCACCGCGACCTCGGCGACGTCGGGATGCCCGCGCATCACCTGCTCGATGTCGACGGGATAGACGTTCTGGCCGCCCGACAGGATCATGTCCTTCTTGCGGTCGGCGACGTACAGGAAGCCCTCGGCGTCGAGCTTGCCGAGGTCACCGGTGCGCAGCCAGCGGCGGCCCCGCGGGTCGGTCCAGGTCGCCTCGCGGTTCGCATCGTCACGGCCGTGATAACCCGCCATCAGCAGGGGGCTGAAGCCCACGATCTCACCGGTAGCGCCGGCGGGCAGCTCGCGGTCGTCCTCGCCGAGGATACGCAGATCGGTACCGAGGAATGGCTTGCCGACCGAATCCGTCTTGGCAACGAAGTCCTCCGGGGAAAGAATGGTGCACAGGCCCTCGGTCAGGCCGTAAAGCTCGATGAGCGTGCAGCCGGTGCGGTGGGGAAACTCGCGCTTCACCTGCGGTTTCAGCGGCGATCCGCAGCACATGATGGTATCCAGGCTGCTGAGGCGATAGCGACCGAGATCATCGAGAGCCAGCAGCCGCTCGAGCTGCAGCGGCACGAACGTGCCGTGCGTGATGCCTTCGGACTCGATCAGCGCCACCGCGGCGCGCGCCTCGAATGACGGCATCACCACCATCGTGCCCCCGACCAGCACGGTGCACAGCATCGCCACCCAGCTGATGTTGGAGAACAGCCCGAGCGAGCAGAGAGTCACGCAGTCGCTGCGGTAGCGCAGCACCAGCGCGAGCTCCATCGCCCAGGTGAGCCGACAGCGGTGGCTGTGGACGATGCCCTTGGGATGGCCCGTGGTCCCCGAGCTGTAGATGATGTTGCACTCGTCGTCGGGTAATTACTGGAGGCTTCGTTGACCGACACGACGCCCGGTGTGCAACCCGGTGTGAGGGTCGGCGTGAGCGGGAACACGTTGCACGGAACGATGAAGTCTTCGTAGTAGGAATCGAGATAGCCGACGTTGGCTGCGAACGTCAGCGCCCGGGTGGCCCTCCACGCGGCCTGGAGCTCGGCGCCCTGGTTGATCTGCTTGCCGGCGTTGTCGGTGTACGTGACGTTCGACACCGAGCCCGCGTACAGCGTCGTCAGCACCAGCTCCACCTGCGCGTTGGTGTATGGATCGTAGAACACGTCCGCGTTGAGCAACAGCGTGTCGTCGAGGAGTGTCGTCTTGATGCCGAGCTCGTAGTTGTTGGCGGTTTCGGAGTTGTAACCGTTCTCGGTACTCGGATTGAGTAGCGCGTTGCCGCGCATGTCGAACCCGCCGCTCTTGAACCCGCGGCTGTACATGATGTAAGCCATGACGTTCTTCGTGAAGTGGTAGTCGAATCCCACGCGCGGCGTGGTGTTTACGAACGAGCGGTTGCCCGTGTAGTCGGTCACCACGCCCGGATCGGGGATGAATCCCGGCGGAACCTGCGAGGGATAGCTGTAAATGTACCCGGGGGGCAAGGGGGCCCCGACGTAGTCCTCCTGAAATACCGGAGCGGTCACCTTATCCTCGTTCCAGCGCAGCCCCACGTCGAGGTTCAGCTGTCACCCCCTCGACTAAATGCACTCAACACTTGTTGAAGTTTATATTCAACGATCGTTGAGGAGCAGTCAAGACGCCGCCCGGCGGGCGGCGCCGGCGGGTCGGCCGATTGCGCTGCGAGGGCGATTCAACGGACACTGTGGCGGGCTGGGCCTTTTGCAGTGCAGTAGAAATGAAGAAGAAAACCCCTAGGCGCCCGGGCAAGGCGCGCACCCCGGGCAAGGAGCGCATCCTGGACGCGGCGGAGCAGGCGTTCGCGCAGCGCGGCTTTCATGGGGTGTCGCTGCGCGACATTACCCAGGCGGCCGGCGTCGATGTCGCCCTGGTCGGCTACCACTTCGGCGGCAAGCGCGAGTTGTTCACGGCGGTGTTCGAGCGGCGCGCCGAGGTGCTCAACCGCGAGCGCCTCGAGCTGCTCGAGGAGGTGCGCCGCGCCGCGCTCCCCGGGGTTCCCACGATCGAGACCATCGTCAACGCCTTCACCCAGCCGCTGCTGGAACGCTCGGCGCGTGGCGGACCGGGGTGGAAGAGCTACTTCGCCCTGGTCGCCTGGGTCAACAACTCTCCGGAGTTCGGCGCGGTGATGATGACGCAGCACTTCGACCCGCTGGTCGAACGCTTCATCGCCGTGCTGCGCGAGGCGCTGCCCGGATGCCCGCCGCGGGAGATCTACTGGGGCTACCAGTTCCTCACCGGCGCCCTGACGCTCACCTTCGCCGAGACCGGTCGCATCGACAAGCTCTCCGGCGGGCTGTGCCGCTCCTCGGACCTCGACAGCGTGCATGAGCGGCTCGCCCCCTACGTGGCGGCCGGCTTTCGGGCGCTGTGCGCACGCGCCGGTCCTGCGCCCAGGGCCGGCAAGCGGGCGGAGCGGCGCGCGCGCCCCCGTCCATGAAGTATCGCCACGCTTTCCATGCCGGCAACTTTGCGGACGTGCACAAGCACGTGGCCCTGCTGGCGCTGGTGGAAGCGCTGAAGAAGAAGGACAAGGGGTTCCTGTATCTCGACACGCACGCCGGCCGCGGCGGCTACGACCTGTCGAGCCCGACCGCCGAGGCCGCAGCGGGCATCGTGCGCTTCACCCAGGCGCAGCACCAGGCGCCGGAGCTGTGCGCCTATGCCGCACTGCTCGGACAGCTGCGCGCGCGCGCCGCGCGCCGACACCTGTATCCCGGCTCCCCACTGATCGCCGTCAGCGAGCTGCGGCCGCAGGATCGCGCGGTGCTCATCGAGCTGCTCGGCGCGGAGGCACACGCACTCGAGCAGGCGCTGGTGGCGCTCGCTGAGGTGCGCGGAGACGGCCCGCGCGTGCGCATCGAGCGCGGCGACGGCTTCGCAGGGCTGCGCGCCTGGCTGCCGCCGCAGGAACGGCGCGGGCTGACCTTCCTCGACCCGCCTTACGAGGAAACGGAGCAGGACTTCACGCACGTGACCGCGGCGCTGACCGAGGGCCTGCGCCGCTTTCCGACCGGGGTGTTTGCGGCCTGGTATCCGATCAAAGAGGAGCGCGTCACCAGCGCGTGGCTGCTGGCCTGCCGCCATGCCCTGCGCGCGGCGCTGCTGGTGAGCGAGCTGTGGCTGTATCCGCGCGACTCGCGCGTCGGGCTCAACGGCTCGGGGCTCCTCATCGCCAACCCCCCTTGGCTCACGCTGGAGCGCATGCTGGTGTGGCTCCCGGAGCTGCAGGCCTGCCTTGCGGTGGGCGAAGGTGGAGGCAGCAGCGCGCGGATGCTGCCACAATCGGCAGCATGATTGGACGCGCGCCATGACCAGCACGGCAGACCGGTACGGCGTCTTCGGCCATCCGGTGGGGCACAGCCTCTCGCCGTTCATTCACGGCATGTTCGCGCGCGAGACCGGCCAGAACATGACCTACCGGCCCTACGACGTGGCGCCGGAGGAGTTTGCCGGGCGCGCGCGCGCGTTCTTCGCCGAGGGCGGACGCGGGCTGAACATCACGCTCCCGCACAAGATCGCGGCCGTGGAGCTGGCTCACGAGCTCACCGAGCGTGCCGCACACGCCGCGGCGGTGAACACGCTGGCGCTGCAGGGCGAGCAGATCCTCGGCGACAACACCGACGGCCCGGGACTGGTCCGCGACCTGTGCGACAACCTGGGACTCGTGATCACCAACCGCCGGCTGCTCGTCCTCGGGGCAGGCGGTGCGACGCGCGGCATACTCGCACCATTGCTCGGTCTCGAGCCTGCGGCAGTGGTGATCGCCAATCGCACCGCCGGGCGGGCCGAGGCGCTCGCCGCCGCGTTCGCCGATCTCGGCGCCGTGCAGGGGATCGCCTTCGAGTACATCGGCGACGCCCCGTTCGACCTCATCATCAACGCGACTTCGGCGAGCCTGTCCGGGGATATTCCGCCGATTCCACCGGGCGCCATCGGCCCGGAAACGGTCTGTTACGACCTCGCCTATGGACGCTCGGCGACCGCGTTCGTGAAGTGGGCGCAGGGCGCCGGCTGCGCGCGCGCCCTGCAGGGGCTCGGCATGCTGGTCGAGCAGGCCGCGGAGTCCTTCCGCTTGTGGCGCGGCGTGCGGCCCGAAACGGAGCAGGTGCTCGCCGCACTGCGCGAGCGCACCGGCAGCCTCTGAAGCGCGCTGCGCGCGCTCAGCGCTCAAGCCGCGCGGAGCGCCGTGCCCTGATCAGCCGGCCGGCGCCCGGGTGTCGGTGGCGGGCGCTCCGGCATCACTCCCGGGTGCGCGCTCGGCATGGTGGTCGGCCGCGAGCAGCATGTAGAAAGCCGGCACCACGAGCAGCGTGAACAGCGTGCCGATCGAGAGTCCCGCCGCGATGACGAGGCCCATGGCGAAGCGCCCGGCGGCGCCGGCGCCCGAGGCAATGACCAGCGGGACCACCCCGAGCACCATCGCCGCGGTGGTCATCAGGATCGGACGCAGCCGCACGGCCGCACCATGCTCGATGGCCTCGCGTTTGCTCATGCCGCTGCGCTGCGATTCGTTGGCGAACTGCACGATCAAGATGCCGTGCTTGGAGATGAGGCCCATGAGCGTGACCAGCCCCACCTGGGTGTAGATGTTGAGGCTCGAGATCAGATTGACGAAGATCAGCGCGCCGAACAGGGCCATCGGCACCGACACCAGGATGACGACCGGATCGCGCAGGCTGTTGAACTGCGCCGCCAGTGCCAGGAACACCATGATCACCGCGAACAGCAGCGTCGTGGCGAAGCCGCCGGACTCCTGCACGAACTGGCGCGACTGCCCCGAGTAGTCGAGCTGATAGCCGCTCGGGGCGACTTGAGCGAGCGTGTCGCGCAGGAATCGCAGCGCCTCGCCCTGCGACAGGCCGGTCGCACCGGACAGCGTCGCGGAATTGAGCTGCTGGAAGCGGTTGATGGACTCCGGCACGACCGCACTCTTGAGGCTCGCCACGGTGGCGGCCGGGATCACCGTGCCGTTCGGCGCGCGCACGTAGTAATCGAGCACCTGGTCGGGGTTGAGCCGATCGGCCTGCAGCACCTGCGGAATGACCTTGTAGGAGCGGCCGGCGATCGAGAAATAGTTGACGTAGCCGCCACCGAGCGCATCGCCGAGCGCGCTGCCGACATCCTGCTGCGTGAGCCCGAGCGTCGCGACCATGTCGCGGTCGACCACCACGGTCGACTGCGGCTTGTCGATCTTGAGATCGCTGTCGATGAACCAGAACTTGCCGCTGTCGCGCACCCGGTTGAGCACCGCCTGGGTGACCTCGTTGAGGTTCTGGAACGGCTCGGTGGTATTGATGACCACCTGCACCGGGGCGCCCTGCGCCCCCGGCAGCGCCGGCAGCGAGAACACGAAGATCTGGCCGCCGGCGACGGCGCTCCATTTCTCCTGCAGCACCTGCTGCAGCTCAGTGGCGGAGCGCTTACGCTCCTCCCAGGGCTTGAACAGCATGCCGCCGAAGCCCTGCCCGGGGTTGGTGACCTGGAACAGCATCTCGTATTCGGGCAGGCGCGTGCCGATCGCGAACATCTGCTGCGAGTAGCCGAGCATCTGCTGCGCGGTGGCATCCGGGGAGGCCAGGAGCTTGTAGAACAGGAACCCCTGGTCCTCTTCCGGCGTGAGCTCGGACTTGGAAGTCACGCCGAGGAGGATGGTGGCGCCGAACAGCAGCACGCCCATCACCACCACGACGCTCCAGGTGCTGAGCAGCGTCTGCAGCAGGCGCTGATAGGCGCTGCGCACCGCTGAGAACTGGCGGTCGATGAACAGCACGAAGCGCCCGCTCTCCTGTTCGCTCGAGAAGAAGCGCGAGCACATCATGGGCGAGAGCGTGAGCGCGATCACCGCCGACACCGTGACGGCGCCGGCGAGCGTGAAGGCGAACTCGGTGAACAGCGCCCCGGTGAGGCCCCTCTGGAAGCCGATCGGCACGTAGACGGCGACCAGTACCGCCGTCATCGCCAGGATCGGGCCGCCGAGCTCGCGGGCGGCCAGCAGCGCGGCGGCCAGCGGGCTCTTGCCTTCCTGCTTCATGTGCCGGTCGACGTTCTCGACCACGATGATCGCATCGTCGACCACCAGTCCGATGGCGAGCACCAACGCGAGCAGCGTCAGCAGGTTCACCGAGTAGCCGAGCGCCAGCATCACGAAGAAGGTCCCGATCAGCGACAGCGGCATCGCAATCACCGGAATGATCACCGCCCGCGCACTTCCCAGGAACAGGTAGATCACCGCGGTCACGATCAGCAGCGCCTGGATGAGCGTCTTCACCACCTCGCGGATCGAGGAGGTGACGAAGCGGGTGCTGTCGTAGACGATTTCGCCCGACAGGCCGGTCGGCAGCTGCGCCACGATCTCCGGCATGGTATTGCGCACCCGCTTGGCCACCTCGAGCACGTTGGCATCGGGCGCCGCCTTGATGCCGATGAACACCGCCAGCTTGCCGCTGAAGGAGACGTTGGCGTCGTAGTCCTCCGCCCCGAGCACCACGGTGGCGACATCCTGCAGGCGTACGATGGCGCCGTCCTTCTGCTTGACGGCGAGCTGGCGGAATTCATCGACCGTATGAAGATCGGTCGCCGCGGTGAGGTCGACGCTCACCATCTGCCCCTTGGTGGTGCCGACCGCCGCCAGATAGTTGTTGCTGCCGAGCGCCTGGAAGACATCGGAAGCGGTGACGCCGTGGGCGGCGAGCTGCGCGGGATTGAGCCAGGCCCGCAGCGCGAACTGGCGGCCGCCGAGGATTTCCGCCGTCTGCACGCCCTGCAGCGCATCGAGCTTCGGCTTCACCACGCGCGCCAGATAGTCGGTGATGCTGTTGGCGGGGAGCGCATCGCTCCTGAAGCCCATGTACATGGCGTCGATGGTCTCGCCGACGGCGACCGTGAGCACCGGCTGCTGGGCCTGCGGCGGCAGCTGGTTGCGTACCGAGGTGACCCGCGTCTGGATCTCGGTGAGCGCGCGGTTGGCGTCGTAATTGAGCCGCAGCGTCGCGGTGATCGTCGACACACCGGTCCCGCTGGTGGAGGACAGGTAGTCGATCCCCTGCGCCTGGGCGACCGCCTGCTCGAGCGGCTGGGTGATGAAGCCGGCGACCGTCTGGGCGTCGGCGCCGTAGTAGGTGGTGGTAACAGTGACCACCGCGTTCTCGGTCTTCGGGTACTGCCGCACCTGCAGAGCGGTGAGCGCGCGCAGCCCGAGCACCAGGATCAGCGCGCTCACCACGATCGCGAGCACCGGTCGATTGATGAAGGTGTCGGTGAAGTTCATCGCGCCTTCACTGTTCCTGCGGGGTGGGATGCGGATTGCTCGCCGGCGCTACGCTGTTGTCGATCCGGATCGGCACGCCGCTCTTCAGCTTGATCTGGCCGCTGCTCACCACCTCGGTTCCCTCGCCGATGCCGGTGAGGATCGCGACCTGATCCCCGCGGGTCGGGCCGCTGGTGACGAAGGCCTGCCGCACCACCAGCGCATCGGCAGGCAGCTGCATCGCCTGGGTCGCCTGCTTCGCCGCCTGCTGTTGTTCCTTGCTGGTGATCTGCTCGGCGGCGGCGGCCTGCTGCCGGTCGTAGTCACGCTTCGCTTCGACCACGAACACGGTCTCGCCGTACGGGTTGTAGACCACCGCGGTCTGCGGAAGAGTCAGGTAGCGTTGCTGCGTGCCGACGGCGACGCTCACGTTGGCGAACATGCCGGGCGAGAGCGCGTGATCGGGATTCGGAACTTCCGCCTCGACCTGCACGTTGCGCGTGTCGGTATCGACCTTGGGGCTGATCGCATTCAGCGTGCCGTTGAAGCTGCGGCCGCGGAAGGCATCGAGCGTGAGAACCGCCTTCTGTCCGACTTTCAGCTCGGCGAGCGTCCTCTGCGGCACGTAGAAGTCGACGTAGGCCGGGTCGAGCTGCTGCAGTGTCACGACCACCGTGCCGGAATTGAGGTAGCTGCCCGGGTTGATGGTCACGATGCCGCAATGCCCCGCAAACGGTGCGCGCAGCTGCTTCTTGGCGACGTTGACCTGCTGTTGCGCGACCGAGGCTTCCTTCACCTTCAGGTCTGCGGCCGCCTGGTCGTAATCGGCCTGGGCGATCACCTTCACGGCCAGCTGCGCCGTGGCGCGCTGGAAGCTCACCTGCGACAGCGCCAGCTGCGCCTGCAGCTGCACCAGCTGGGCGACGTCCTCGGCGTCGCGCAGCTGCAGCAGCAGCTGCCCCTGCTTCACGTCATCGCCCGACTTCACGTAGACGTGGGTCACCAGGCCGGCGACATCGAGTGCCAGATCCGCCCCGCGCGCCGCGCGCAGCGTTCCGACCGCGCGCAGTTCCGGTTGCCACTCCTGATAAGCAGCCTTCGCCGTGCTGACCACCGAGGGCGGCGGCGGCTTGGCGGCGTGCATCATCCGCATGATCAAGAGCACTTTGATACCGGCGATGATGCCGATCAGGCCGAGCACGCCCAGGATCATGACGATCATGCGCTTGGCGTAGCTCGGGCGGTCGGCGACGCGCGTGTGCATCCGCGGCCCTCCATCGGTATCGCTGTTGGCCGCCGCGCTCGCGTTCTCGTGGAAGGCGTCTTCGCTGCGCGCGTCCGGCGTCACTGCAGGCCGCGATCCCACGCCCCAAGCGAGCCGCTCGCGGTTAGCGGCGTATTTTGCAGATCACCGCTGCGGTTGTCACACCGCCCTGAGGTGAAGCGATGTGTTCCCTCGTTGGAGGGAGAACGGCGGGCCGACCAACTCCCGCCCCGGTCCTAACGCATGGTAACGAGCTCCTCCGCCGAGGTCGGATGGATCGCCACGGTATCGTCGAAGTCCTTCTTGGTGGCACCCATGCGTACCGCGACCGCGAACCCCTGCAGCATCTCGTCGGCACCCTGCCCCACGACGTGCAGCCCGACGATGCGCTGCTCGGAGCCCGCGGTGACCAGCTTCATCTCCGCGCGCGGTTTTGCCCGGGTGAGGGCGTGATAGAGCGGCACGAAAGCGGAGCGGAATACCGTGACATTTTCGGCGCCGAAACGCGCCCGCGCCGCGGGCTCGCTCAGCCCCACGGTGCCGATGGGCGGCCGGCCGAAGATCACCGTCGGAATGTTCTCGTAGTCCAGGTGCCGGCCGCTGTGACCGCCGAACAGGCGGTCGGACAGCCGCCGGCCGGCGGCAATCGCCACCGGCGTGAGCTGCGCCCGCCCGGTGACATCGCCGACGGCGTAGACGCCCGGCGTGCTGGTCGCCTGGTACAGGTCGGTCGCGATGAAGCCGGAGGGGTCCTGCTTCACGCCCGCCCGTCCGAGCACCAGATCCCCGACCAGCGCGCCCCGGCCGATCGCCCAGAGCAGGCAGTCGAACGGGCCGAGGCGCCGGCCGTCGCGCACCTCGAGCTCGAGCGCTCCGTGGGCGGCGCGTATGAGCGCCGCGGGCTCGGCGCGCGTGACGACCTCCACGCCCTCCTCGCGCAGCATCTTGAGGATGGTCTCCCCGAGCATGGGGTCGAAGTTCCGCAGCGCCGCTTGCGTGCGCAGCACCAGGGTCGTGGCCGACCCGAGACCGGCGAAGATGCCCGCGAGCTCGATCGCGATGTAGCTGCTGCCCACGACGGCCATGCGCTGCGGGCGGATGCCGAGCTGGAAGAAGCCGTCCGAGGTGATGCCGAGCTGCGCACCGGGAATCTCCGGCAGGAGCGGGCGGCCACCGGTGGCGATGACGACGTGCTCGGCGCTCAGCGTGCGCCCGCCGGCGCTCACGCTGTGCGCAGCGGTGAAAGTGGCGCGCGCCCGCACCAGGGTGACGTTGTGCCTGGCGAGGTTCGCGGCGTAGATGCCGTTCAGGCGCTCGACGTACGCGTCGCGCTTGTGCTTGAGCAGCGCCCAGTCGACTCCGCCCGGCTCGACCGCAAAGCCGTAATCGCGGGCGTCGTGCAGCGCACTGCCGAGCTCGGCGGCGTTCCACATGACCTTCTTCGGCACGCAGCCGACGTTCACGCAGGTGCCCCCGAGGGGGCCCGACTCCGCCAGCGCCACCCGCGCCCCGTATTCGGCCGCCCGCTGGGCTGCGGCGAGCCCGCCGCTGCCGCCACCGATGACCACCAGGTCGAACTGCTCCGCCATGACACCCTCGGCTTCCGGCCCGCGTGACCTCGGGCCACGGGGTGCGATGTTATATGAGGGGACCCCGGGTGCCTTCCATAGCGTGCACGCGATGCCCGCTTCAGGCCGTTACAATGGCGCCCGTTCCACCATACGAGGAAGCATGGACAACCCCTTACTTGCGCAGGAACCACTGCCCGCTTTTCCCGCGATCCGCCCCGAGCACGTCGAACCGGCGGTGCGCGAGCTGCTGAGCGCCAACCGGGCGCGCATCGGCGCGCTCGCCGCGCTCGAGCACCCGACTTTCGCCACGGTGGTCGAGCCGCTCGAGGAGCTGCACCACCGCATCTCGCGCACCTGGTCGCCGGTGAGCCATCTGAACGCCGTCCTCAATTCCGAGAGTCTGCGCGCCGGCTACAACGCCTGCCTGCCGCTGCTGTCGGCGTACCAGACCGACCTGGCGCAGAGCGAGCCGCTGTACCGGGCCTACCGCACCATTGCCGAGCAGGAAGGCGCCGCGCTCGCCCCGGTGGAGCGCGCGGTCATCGAGCATGCGGTACGGGACTTTCGTCTGGCGGGCGTCGGGCTGCCGGCCGAGCGCAAGGAGAGCTTCAAGACCGCGATGCTCGAGCTGGCGCAGCTGCAGGCCAAATTCGAGGAGAACGTGCTCGATGCCACCAACAACTGGAACCGGCCGGTCACGGATGCGTCCGAGCTGCGCGGCCTCAACGACATGCTCATCGAGCAGGCGCGCCGGCGGGCGCAGGAGCGTCAGGCCGCCGGCTGGATCCTGGCCCTCGACCAGCCGACCTACGTGGCGGTGATGACGGATGCCGAGTCGCCCGAGCTGCGGCGCGCATTCTACGAGGCATGGGCCACGCGCGCCTCGGACCAGGGTCCGAATGCCGGCCGCTGGGACAACTCCATGGTGATGGAGCAGATCCTGGCGCGCCGCCACGCGGCCGCGCAGCTGCTCGATTTCCCGAACTACGCGCAATACGCGCTGGCGACGCGCATGGCGCACAGTGTGGAGGAGGTGCTCACGTTCCTGCACGAGCTCGCCGCCGCCGCGCGGCCGGCCGCGAGTGCGGAGTTCGCCGAGCTGGAGGCCTTCGCCGGCCGCAAGCTCGCCGCATGGGACGTCGGCTTCTACGCCGAACGGCTGCAGCGCGAGCGCTTCCGCGTATCGCAGGAAGAGTTGCGCCCGTACTTCCCGCTCCCCGGGGTGCTCGGCGGGCTGTTCGAGGTCGCCGAGCGGCTGTTCACGGTGCGTATCCGCGAGCGCGCCGGTGTGGGGGTGTGGCATGCGGACGTGCGCTTCTTCGACATCACGACCGCCGGCGGCGCGCCGGTCGGCGGTTTCTACCTCGATGCCTATGCCCGCCCCAACAAGCGCAGCGGCGCCTGGATGGACGAGTGCGTCGGCCGCAAGCGCCTGTCATGCGGAGCGGCGCTCCCAGTGGCCTACCTGGTGTGCAACTTCCTGCCCCCGGGCGAAGGCCGCCCGGCACTGCTCACCCACGACGACGTGGTGACCCTGTTCCACGAGTTCGGTCACGGCCTGCACCACCTGCTGACCCGGGTCGACTACCCGAGCATCGCCGGGATCAACGGCGTCGCCTGGGACGCGGTCGAGCTGCCGAGCCAGTTCTTCGAGAACTACGCCTGGCACCCCGAGGTCCTCGAGCGCATCTCCGGGCACTTCGAGAGCGGCGCGCCGCTGCCGGCGGACCAGCAGCAGCGCCTCATCGCCACGCGCAGCTTCCACGCGGGCCTGTCGATGGTGCGGCAGCTCGAGTTCGCGCTGTTCGATTTCCGCATCCACACCGAGTACTCGCCGGCGCACGGCGGGCGCATCCTCGAGATCCTGCGCGAGGTGCGGCGCGCGGTGGCCGTGGTGCCGGTGCCCGAGTGGAACCGCTTCCCCAACAGCTTCGGGCATATCTTCGCCGGGGGCTATGCCGCCGGGTACTACAGCTACAAGTGGGCCGAGGTGCTGGCGGCGGATGCGTTTGCCGCCTTCGAGGAGAGCGGCGTGTTCGACCGCGCCACGGCGCAGCGCTTCTTCGATGCTATCCTCAGCCGCGGCGGCAGCCGTGATGCGCTCGAGGCGTTCATCGAGTTTCGCGGCCGGCGACCGGACGTGCGCGCGCTGCTGCGGCAGCACGGCATCACCGTGGCAGGCGAGGCGGCGTGACCAGCGCGCGCCGGGCGTGCCGGGCTGCGGCCGTGCTGCTGGCGGCCGGCGCGGCGGCTGCGCGCGCCGAAACGCTCTACGTCATCGAGCAGCTGGTGGTCACGGTCAACAGTGCACCCGGCGCCGACGGCGAGCGCATCGCCAGCGTCAAGAGCGGCGATCGCGTCGAGGTTCTCGAGCGCATCGGCGAGGAGATTCACGTGCGCCTCGCCAACGGCAAGGACGGCTGGATCGGCGCCCGTTATCTCTCGGGCGATGAACCGCTGCGGCCGCGGCTCGCCCAGCGCGAGGCGGAGCTGGCGCAGCTCAAGCAGGACGTCAGCCGTCTCGAGGGGGAGCTCGGGGCGGCGCGCGCCGCCGCGAGCGCTTCCCCGCCCGTCCCCGCCACCCCGCCGCCAGCATCGGCGCCGCCCGGCGCGGCGACGTCTGCCGCCGATGCCGGCAGCCCTGCGGCCGGGCCGCTGTTCGCGGCGGCCGGCGACGAGACCGTCCTGCGCCTGTGGCCGTGGGCGCTCGGTGCCGCGCTCGCGGGGCTCGTCCTCGGCTTTGCGCTGGGGGCGCTGGTGCTCGATCGGTACATCCGCCGCAAGTACGGCGGCCTGCGGATCTATTGACAAAGCGGGCGGGAGGCAAAATGTGCGCCGTGTCGTGGCGCAGCATGAACAGAAGTGTTTAGATTATCAACTAAATAAAATGACCAACACGCGGCGCAGCGACTTCGACGTGACCAACAGCGTGCAGGTGAGCTCACCGTGCGCGGTCCTGGCTGCGGTCGAGGCGCTCTACCGCCCGACCTGGCCGGGAATGTCGCTGCAACCCCTCAGTCGTGCGTTCGCGCATTTCGAGCGGCTGTTTGCGGGCGAGGTCGAGGGTTTCCACGGCGTGGACACCGTCTACCACGACCGCCAGCACACCCTCGACATAACGCTCGCGCTCGCGCGCCTCATAACCGGCTACGAGCGCCAGCAGGACGGCCCCAACCGCCTCGGCGGCGCACGCGCCACCGTCGGACTGATCACCGGGCTGTTCCACGACGTCGGCTACCTGCGCCGCGCCGACGACCTTGAATCGCGCAACGGCGCCGAATTCACCAGCACCCACGTGTCGCGCGGCGCGCGTTTCCTCGGGGAGTACCTGCCGGTGCTCGGCTTCGGCTCCTGGGTGCCGGTCGCGACCGAGATCATCCATTTCACCGGCTACGAGGTGCCGTTCGCGCGCATAGAGGCGAACGTCGCCGATCCGCGCGACATCGCCGTCGGACATCTGCTCGGCACCGCCGACATGATCGCCCAGATGGCCGACCGCTGTTATCTGGAGAAGTGCCGCGACCGCCTGTACGCCGAGTTCGTGCTGGGCGGCGTCGCCCTGCCCTTCAGCGACGGCCGCCGCCAGGTGAAGTACGCCTCGGGCCTCGACCTGCTGCGCCAGACCCCGGATTTCGTCACCGACGTGCGCACCAAGCGCCTCGACCGGGACTTCCGCGGCGCCTACCGCCACCTGGAGATCCTTTACGGCGGGCATAATCCCTACCTCGAGGCCATCGACCGCAATGTCGAGTACCTGCGCCAGGTGCTACGCAGCGAGAGCTGGCAGCTGCTGCGGCGCCGGCCGCCCGTCTTCGCCGCCAGCGCCGACCCCATGTCCACCATGCGCGGGCTGATGGTGGGACATATAAAGAGAGTCTGGTCGGAGAGCTAAGCAGGCCCCGAAGTAGCCTTCCTTCCCGAGCGGCGGTTAATATGCCTCGATGATCGAGGGGATCCGTCGCAGGGGTGCCGCCACGCCCCCGGCGGGCACGACGTGACCGCCGCCAGCTTCAAGATTCGCTACGCAGGGGCCGCCTTCCTGCTCGTGCTGCTCGCCGGCGTGGCGGTGGCGGTGCTGTTCCTGGTTCGCCATGCGGGGGATGCGCGCGAGCTCGCCGCCATGGCCGAGCGGGCGACGCGCGAGCGCACCGAGCCGGAGCTGCGGGCCCGGGCGCAAAGCATCGCCGCACACGCTGCGGACTCGGTCGCCGGCGCGGTGCGCGCCGGCGACATGCGCGGTGTGGCGCTGCGCCTGCAATCCTTCCTGGACGACAACACCGTAGCGGGGATCACCGTCACCGCACGCAGCGGCGCGCCGCTGTTCAGCTGGCGGCGCCCGGCCGCGGCGGCGCCGGGAGCGCTCACCACCCAGGCGACCGCGCCGGTGCGTACCTTGGTCGAGAACATCCCCGGTGCCCCGACACCGGAGACGCTCGCTGACCTCAGCGTACTGCTCGCTCAGGCCGCACCGGTGACCCGCGTGGGTCTCGCCGGCCGACTGGAAGCAGCCACCGCCGAACGGGCGCAGCTCACCTGGTGGCTGGCGCTCGCGCTGGCGGCGGTCGGCGCGCTGGCCGCTGCGGCGCTGGTGTGGCGCGCGGTCGATTACCTGCAGCGTCCGGTCGAGTCCCTCATCCGCACCGCCGAGCGCATCGGCCAGGGCGACTATACCCGCCCGTTCGAGGTGCGCGGACGCGGACAGGAAGCGCTCGGGAACCTGCAGCAGGCGCTCGAGAAGATGCGCGGGCGGCTGCGGCAGTCCACCATCAACAAGAATTACCTGCACAGCGTGCTCAACAGCATGACTGATGCGGTGTTCGTCACCTCACCCGACGGAGTCATCAAGGTGGCGAACACGGCCAGCTGCAAGCTGCTCGGCTTCAGCGAGGAGGAGCTGCTCGGCAAGAGCATCCTGGCGGTGCTGGAAGAGCGCGAGCGCGCCGACTTCGACCTGCTGCAGGCGGCGCAGGAGACGCGCGAGACGGTGGTGCGCACGCGCTCCGGGCAGACCATCCCCGTGTCCTTCACCGGCTCGCGCATCGACAGCGACGACCCGCAGTTCCAGGGCAACATCTTCGTGGCGCGCAACATCACCGACCGCAAGCGCGCCGAGCGCCGCATCCGCTATCTGGCCCGCTACGACGCCCTCACCAAGATCCCCAACCGCATGCAGTACCACCATGTGCTGCAGCAGACCATCGCCCGCGCACTGCGCTCCGGTCAGGTGGTGGCTGTGCTGTACCTCGACATGGATCGCTTCAAGGAAGTCAACGACACCTTCGGCCACGGCGCCGGCGACCGCGTGCTCGAGGTGCTGGCCGAGCGGCTGACGCGTGCGGTTCCCCGCGAGACGGTCGTGGGGCGCCTTGCCGGGGACGAGTTTGCGCTGTGCGTCGACGGGCTACCGGCCGACTGCGACAACCGCGGGCCGATCGCGCAGCTGGCGCGCGCACTGCTGACCGAGGTGAGCCGGCCGTTCCAGCTCAACCAGCACGAGGTGTTCCTCACCGCCAGCATCGGCATCGCCTTCTGTCCGCGCGATGCGGAAAACGTCATCGACCTGATCCGCAACGCCGACGCGGCGATGTACTACTCCAAGCAGAACGGCGGCAACACTTTCGCCTTCTACTCGCCGGAGATGAACGCGGCCGCGGTCGAGCGGCTGATGCTCAAGAGCAAGCTGCGACGCGCGCTCGAGCGCGACGAGCTGGAGATCCGCTACCAGCCGAAGGTGGACCTGCGCAGCGGCCGGATCATCGGCGCCGAGGCGCTGCTGCGCTGGCGCCTGCCCGGGCACGGCGACATTCCTCCCTCGCAATTCATACCGCTGGCCGAGGAAACCAATCTCATCCTCGACATCGGCGAGTGGGTGCTGAACCGCGTCTGCCTCGACTACCGCCAGATGCAGCAGCAGGGCGGGGCCCCGGGGCGCATTTCCCTCAACCTGTCGCTCAAGCAGCTGCGCCAGGCGAGTTTCATCCTGCGCTGCCGCTCGGTGTTCCGCCGCCACCACGTCTCGCCCACCGCCTTCGAGCTGGAGATCACCGAGACCACCCTGATGGCGGATCCGCAGCGCACCGTGCGGTTGCTCGATGAGCTGTATGCCATGGGCCTGCACCTGTCGATCGACGATTTCGGCACCGGTTATTCCTCGCTGTCGGCCCTGCAGCAGTTCCCGATCGGTACCCTGAAAATCGACCAGTCCTTCGTGCGCGACGCCACCGACGACGCCGGGGACGCCACCATCGTGCGCACCATCATCGAGATGGGACGCAGCCTCGGCATGGAAGTGATTGCCGAGGGCGTGGAGTCACGGCGCCAGCTGCAGTTCCTGCGCAGCAACGCCTGTCACTACGGGCAGGGGCGGTTGTTCGGCGAGCCCTGCACCGCAGAGGAGCTGCAGGCGCTGCTGGCGCAGCAGAGCGGCGGCACGGCTCCCTTTGCGCATCTGCTGCGCGAAGCCGACCAGGCGACCTCCCGCTCGGCCTGATCTTGCCCGAGCCGGCCCGCAGCGCTGACGGCACTCGGCAAGCGCGCGTGGTGAGAGCGCGCTGGCGGCGCGCCGTGCTGCTTGCCCTGGTGGCCGCCTGGGTCGCGATGATCTGGCGCCATACGCACAAGCCCCTGCCGGTCGGCACGCACGTGGCCTCGGCGATGTGCCCGGTGCCGGCCGAGGCGGTGGCCTTCATCGCCGACATCACCGCGGCAGACGCCTGGGGACACTCGGCGGTGAGCCAGGGGATCTTCGATGCCGTGCTCGCGGTGGTGCGCGGCGCGCGCCGCTTCATCGTGCTCGACTACACCGCCTTCGGCGCCGGCGCGGCCGGGCCGGCGCCGGCGCGGCGCATCGCCGGCGAGCTCACCGATGCGCTGCTCTCCCGCCGGCGCGCGCAGCCTGATCTTCCGATCCTGTTCATCACCGATCCGGTCAACGAAGCGTACGGGGCGACGCACGCCAGCGAGCTGCAGCTGCTGCGTGCGGCCGGCATCGAGGTCGTCACCGTCGACCTCGATCGCCTGCGGGACTCCAATTTCCTCTACTCGAGCCTGTGGCGCCTGGGACTGCGCTGGTGGGACAGCCCGCAAGGCCTGCTCGGCACCGCGGCCCGGCGCCTGAACTTCAAGGCCAGCGACCGCAGGCTGATCATCGCCGACGACGGTCACGGTGGGCTTACTGCCGTCATCGGCTCGGCCAGCCCGCAGGACCGGCAGAGCGGCTGGTCGAACCTGGCGGCGCGCGTGAGCGGCGGCCCCCTGCAGTCGCTGCTCGCCAGCGAGCTGGCCGTGGCGCGCTTCTCCGGCTGGCGCGCCAGCGCCGCAAGCTTCAGCCTGCCGGCCGCCCCTGCGGCCGCGTCCGCCGACTGCGCCGCGGCGCCGGGGGGCGCCCAGCCCGAGCCGGCAGCCGAGGCCGGCGCGCGCGCGCAGCTGCTCACCGAGGGTGCGATCCGCGCGGAGCTGCTCGGGCAGCTCGACGCCGCGGCGCCGCCGGATTCGATCGATGTGGCGGTGCTGCATCTGGCCGATCGCGACGTGATCGAATCGCTGCTGGCGGCCGCCCGGCGCGGCGTCAACGTGCGCCTGATCCTCGATCCGAACGAAACGGCCAGCAGCGGCGGAACCGAGGGTCTGCCCAATCAGGCGGTGGCGAGCGAGCTGGTGTCACGCAGCGGCGGCGCGATACACGTGCGCTGGTACCGCACCCACGGCGAGCGCTTTCACGGTGCGCTGGTGATGGTCCACGGGGGTGCGCGCACGTGGCTGACGCTCGGTTCCGCGCAGCTCACGCGGCGCAGTCTCGATGACTACAACCTCGCGGCGAATGTCGCCATCGAGCTCGCCGCCGGCGCGCCGCTGGCGCAGCAGGCGCTGCAGTATTTCGACACGCTGTGGGCCAACCGCGCGGCACTCGGGATCGAGTACACGGCGGACTTCGCGGCCTTTGCCAACCCGGCGCAGTCCGACTACTGGCTCTATCGCCTGCTGGAGGGCAGCGGGTTCGCGCCGTTCTGAGCGGCGCGCGCCGCATCTGCAGGCGCCCCGGCTGCGCGCACCGCCTGCTCGGCCTGTTGCGACAGGGAGCTGAGCGCCGTGTCGGCGGCCTGCTCGAACGCGCCGATCACCTCACTCAGGCGGTTCGCCGCCGCGGCCGCGCTGCCCGAGGCGATGAACGTCGCGACCACCTCCCGCCCTTCGCGCCGGCCGACGGCGCAGTCGAGCACCACGTATACCACCGGGGCGCCGCCGCCGCCGGTGTAGTCGGCCTCGAAGCGCCGCACCGCGATCTGCAGCAGGTAGTCGGACGGGAAGGCGCTGGCGGCATCCTGCACCGACGCCCAGGCGCCCGAGCCTCGCAGGGTCTGGACCGCGAGCGCACCGACCACATCCGGGAGCGCTGCCGGCCAGCGGCTGCCGGCGTAGAAGTTCATGCGGTGATCCACCTGTACCAGCATGATGCGCGGGGAATCGAGCCCGGGAGCCGCGATGGGATGCCCGACGCGCAGCGACCCGAGCGCCGCGCGCTGCGCGGGGGAACCGCCCTCGGTCGCGCCGCCGCCGGTCGCCTGGCTGGCGGCACCAGCGCCCGGCGCCCGCAGGTAGTAGGTTTGCTCGGGCTGGGCGCTGCTGTGAAACAGCCCGCTGCAACCGCTCAGCAGCGCAGCCGCTGTCAGCAGCGCGGCACCCGTCGGCCACCGGCGCAGCGCGCCGCGCGCAGGCCGGGAGCAGCGCCTCATCGCGGAATTTCCATGCCGCGCTCCGGTGGCTCATAGAGAAGCTGGGTGGGGTTCTCCCGCAGGCTGTTGGCGAGTGCGCGGATGTCCTGTGCCGCGGCCCGCCCCTCGCGTAGGAAACGCTCGATCTCCGGCAGTCCGTCGCGCGCGAACGAGCGCAGGTCCTGGCGGTTCTCGGCGATCACCCGGTCGATCTGGTTGCTGGCGTCGGCCAGGTGGTCGGCGATCGTGTGCATCTGCTGCACGCTCGCGCGCACGTCCGGTCCGACGGCCTCGATCACGCTGTGCGCACTGCGCGCCGAGGCGCCCAGCTCAGCGCCCGCGCTGCGCAGATCGGCGATCAGCGCGTTGAGCTCGCGCAGGGTCTGCGGCAGGCCGTTGCTGGCCTTGCTGAAGTTGCCGAGCGCCGCCGTGACCGCCGTCAGGTTCGCATCCGACAGCAGGCGGTTCGCGCGCCGCACCACGCCGTTCGCCTCGGCCACCAGCTCCGGCAGGCTCGCCAGCAACACGTCGAAGCCCGACGGCGCCGAGCGGATCACCGGGTAGTTGAGGCCCGCGACCGGCGGCATCAGGGTGGCGACGCTGCGGTTCTCCGCCAGGTCGATGTACAGCAGGCCGGTGACCCCCTGCAGCTGCAGCACCGCGACGGTGCGCGGCGAGATCGGCGTGCGCGAATCGATGTCGACGATGACTTCCACGCGGCTGGAATCACGCGGATCGATGCGCAGGTCGATCACGCGGCCGACGCCCACCCCCAGGTAGCGTACCGCGGCGCCCTTGTCGAGCCCGCTGACGCTGCCGGTGAAATAGATCTCGTAGCGGTCGTAGCTGCGGTGCTCGCCGGTGTCCGAATACCAGTAGACGAACAACGCGCCGAGCAGCGTGACAATGAGCACAAAGGCGCCGACCGCGGCGTAGTTCGCTTCACGCTCCACGTTGTACCCCTCCGCCGAGGCGCGCATGCGCCCGCTCGCCGTGGAAGTAGGCCTGGATCCACGGATGCGGATGATTGACGATGCGCTCCAGGGTATCCGATACCATGCGGCCGTCCACGATCACCCCGACACGATTGCAGGTACGGAAGATGCTGTCCAGATCGTGCGTGATCATCACGATGGTCAGCCGCAGCTGTCTCTGCAGGTACAGCACCAGATCATCGAACGCCGCGGCGCTCACCGGGTCGAGTCCCGAGGTGGGCTCGTCAAGAAACAACAACCGTGGATCGAGCGCCAGCGCCCGGGCGATGGCGGCGCGCTTCACCATGCCGCCGGAGAGCTGGGCCGGATACTTGCCCGCGGCCTCCGCGGCGAGCCCTACCAGGCGGATCTTCAGCCGCGCCAGCTCATCGAGCGCCGGGCGCGCCACGTCGGCGTACTCGAGGATGGGGAACTGCACGTTCTGCAGCAGCGTGAGCCCCGAGTACAGCGCCCCCTGCTGGAAGGCCACGCCGTAGCGCGCCTTGATCGGCCGCAGCTGCGCCTCGCTCAGGTGCGTGATGTCGTGGCCGTCGATCTTCACCACGCCGGCGTGCGGGCGCTGCAGCCCGAGGATGGAGCGCAGCAGCACCGACTTGCCGGAGCCCGAGGCGCCGACGATGCCGAACACCTCGTCCTTCCCGACCTCGAGGTCGAGTCGGTCGTGCACCACCTGGTTGCCGAAGCGGTTCACCAGGCCGCGTACTTCCACCACGGCGGCCATCAGAAATTGATCTTCATGAACAGCACCGCGAACAGCGCATCCGCCAGGATCACGAAGAAGATCGCCTGCACCACCGCGAGCGTGACCTGGCGGCCGAGCTCGCGCGCCGAGCTGCGCACCTGCAAGCCGTGATAGCAGCCGGCACCGGCGATCAGCAGCGCGAACACCGGCGCCTTGATCATGCCGACCCAGAAGGTGGAGTACGAGATCGCGTAGCTCACGCGGTTCACGTACTGGCTGAGGGGCATGTCGAGCAGGTAGTGGCACAGCACCGCGCCGCCGGCGATGCCGACCAGGTCGGCGATGATGGTGAGCAGCGGCAGCGCGATCGTGAGGCCCAGCAGGCGCGGCACCACCAGCACCTCGAACGGGTCGATGCCGGTGGCGGTCAGCGCATCCACCTCCTCGTTGAGCTTCATCGAGCCGAGCTCGGCGGCAAAGGCGCTGCCGGAGCGGCCGGCGACGATGATCGAGGTGAGCAGCACCCCCAGCTCGCGCAGCACGCCGATCGCGACCAGATCCACCACGTAGATGTCGACCCCCAGCCCGCGCAGCTGCTGCGCACTCAGGTAGGCGACGATGACGCTGATGAGGAAGGCGATGAGCGCCGTGATCGGCACGGCGGTGATGCCGGTGTCGTAGACGTGCCGGGTGATCGAGATCGGCCGCAGGCGTTTCAGGCTGGTGAGGCTGCGGGCCAGCGTGCTCGCCGCGCGCCCGACGAACGCGAGCCCGGCGAGCATCTCGCGCCCGACCGCCACCGCATCGCGACCGATGATCGCGAGCACTACCGCGCGGGGGGCGCGCGCGGGTGCCGCAGCCGGCGCCGCGCCGCGGGCGCTCTCCTGCAGCGTCTCCTCGACCAGGCGCAGCTGGTCGGGTGGCTCGCCCCGGAAGGAGACGCTCACCCCTGCCGTGCGCGCCCGCCGCACGAACTCGCGCAAGGCCCAGGCGCCCGACAGCTCGAGCGCCGTGAGCCGCTCGGTGCCGATCAGCACCTCGCGCGCCGCGGTCAGATCGACCGCGGCGAGCTGCGCCTCGAGGAGCGGGAACTGGAGCGCGCCCCACTCACCGGTCAGCTCGAGCTCCAGGCCTGCCGCGCTGCGGCGAACCTCCACGGCCATTGGGGCTCCGCTCAGGTGTCGTCGCGGTAGCGGCGCAGGCGCATGGCCGCATACAGCATCGCCGCGGCCGCCGCCACCCCGAGCCACAGGTCGATGTCGGTCAGGGCGGCGCCGACGTTGAATTCATCGAGCAGCGAGCCGATCGGGTGCAGGCCATGCTTGGAGATGATGTTGAAATGCCCGTGCGCGGGTCCGTAGGCGAGAGTCCCCCAGATATCGAAGGCACGGTACTTCATGAAGCTCGACAGGTAGTGCGTGCCGAAGGCGATGCGCTCGAGAATCGGCGCGACGATCGGCGCCAGCAACGCCCACAGGAATGGGTTCGGCCGCGCCCACACCGACAGCAGCATCATGGCAGCGACCACCGGCGCATACCAGAGCATGGCGACAATGAGCATGACGAGCATCACGAACTCAGTCCTCAACCATTCGACCACGTCCCACGAAAAGACCGGCGGGAGGCCACCCGCGGCCATGCGCACACTGAGAATGGCGGCGAACACCAGGGTGCCGACCAGCGCCACGCCGAAGGCCACGAGCGGCGCGACAGTGAGCGCCACCAGGGCCTTCGACAGCACGGTCAGGCCGTCGGATACCGGCAGCGACTTCCAAAACAGAATGCTGCGGTCGCGACGCTCGGCATACAGGCAGTCGAGCGCGTACCAGCTCACTACGCCTATCAGCAACACGCACAGCGGCACCGACAGCATCCACTGCAGGATCGAGAGCGCGGCCACTTTCTGCGACCGAGTGTTCGCCCAGTCCCCGAAATCCGTGTTGCCGGGTGCAGCCAGCCGCACGTGGCCATGGCCGACCACCGCGCCCAGCACGATCAGCACCGCCTCCACGGCGAGGGGCGCGATCCACAGATAGCGGTGCTCCCAGAGCTCGCGGCGCATCAGGGTGAGGAGAACACCGAGGGGCCTGTCGGCGGCCGCCGCAGCGATGGACGGGGTGCCGGCGGCGTCGGCGAGGGTGCTGTTCATGTGCTGGCGCTCCCCTGCATCTTGGCGACGAACAGGTCGGCGATCGACGGCGCGCGCGGCTCGCCGAGCGCGCTGAGCTCGGCGGCGGAGCGGCCCTCGAACAGCATCGCGACGCGTCCAAATACCTCGCGCTCGTAGAACGGGTGCAGCGCGCGGGCCCGCGCGGCATCGTCGCCGGCGAGCGTCAGCTGCTGGTAGCGGCTGCCGAGATCCTCGACCGAAGCCGCGAGCACCACGCGCCCGTGATTGATGAAGATCACGTCGGTGAACAGATTCTCCACCTCCTCCACCTGGTGAGTGGTGAGCAGGATGGTGCGCTCCTTGTCGAAGTAGTCGTTGAGGAGCGTGTCGTAGAACCTGCGGCGATAGAGCAGGTCGAGCCCCAGCGTCGGCTCATCGAGCACCAGCAGCCGCGCATCGACCGCGAGGACCAGCGCCAGGTGCAGCTGCGTCACCATGCCCTTGGAGAGCTCGCGCACGCGGCTGCGCATGCCGATGTCGGTCTTGCGCAGGATCTCGGTGGCGCGGCCGCGGTCGAAGCGCGGGTGGACACCCGCGCAGAAGTCGAGCGCCTGACCGACGCGCAGCCAGCGCGGCAGGACCGCGACGTCGGCCATGAAGCACACGTCGCGCATCAGCGCATCGCGGTGAGTGCGCGGGTCGAGGCCGAGAACGCGTAGCTCGCCGCTGAAGGGAGTGAGTCCGAGTATCGCCTTGAGCGCGGTCGTCTTGCCGGCGCCGTTCGGGCCAATCAAGCCGACGATGCGGCCGGATTCGACGCTCAAGGTCACCTCATCGAGCGCGCGCGTCGCGCCGTAGGCCTTGTTCAAGGCGCGTGCTTCAATTACTGCTGTCATCTTCTTCACCCGGCGCGGCCGCCGTATTGGCCGCCGGCCACGGAGTGGCCCGGGCGGCGGCGCCGGCGCGCTGCAGTTCGTCCTGTGACAATCCCAGGCGCTGGATGGTCGCGTACACCTTCGGCCACTCGTCCTCGAGGAAGCGCTGGCGCTCGTCCTTCATCAGGGCCTTGCGGGCGCCGGTGCTCACGAACATCCCGCGGCCACGGCGCTTCTCCACTAGTTGCTCGTCGACGAGCTGCTGGTAGCCCTTGAGGACGGTGAGCGGATTGAGGCGGAAGTCCGCGGCGACGCTGCGGACCGAGGGCAGCGGATCGCCTTCCTTGAGAACACCTTCGAGGATCATCGCGACCACTCGGTCCCGCAGTTGCCGGTAGATCGGCAGGCTGTCGTCCCACTGCGGATCCATGATCGTCTGCACGGCGCCTGTGAGGGAAGATTAGCGGACTAATCTACCAAAACGGCCGGCTCGGGCTGGCCGAACCAGGCGTGCAGCGGCTCCCTGGGGACGAATGCCTCGGCCGCGGCGCGGGTCCCGGGCGCCACCGCCGTCGACTGCACGAAGGTCATGCTGAGGAGCAGCGTGATGAGGGCTGCGGCGGCACCGCAGATGAGATTGCGGTAGAAGGTCGAGACGAGCGTGTTCATGATGGGCTCCTGGTCGCGTCGTTCTGGCGCTGTGGTGTGGCCTGGCGCGGCTCCCTCAGGCGTGCTGCGACGGCTGAGTGGCCACGGCGGACAGGGTTTGCGTTGCGGGGGCGACGGCCGTGGACTGCACGAAGCTCAGGCCGATCACTGCGGTGATCACGGCGGCGGCGGCGGCGCAGGTGAGGTCTCGATACAGGGTGGATACGAAAGCGTTCATGGTTTGCTCCTTGAGTCGTCAGTGGTTTGCGGGTCTCTTCACTCGGCTGCCGGTATTGGCTGCCTCCATGGTGTTATACACTACTACACAACTACTTGAGTGTCAAGCTAGTTCACTAAAACAATTTTCCTCTTCCTGCCAGGCTCCCGGGGGCTCCGCCGGCCTCACGAGGCCCTCGAGACGCCTCGCGGCCGTAGTGGCGCCGGCATTGGAGAGCCCTGCCCGCAGCGGCGTTTGAGCGCGCGGTGGGTGGTTAGGGGGCGCTGCCGGTCGCACGCTAGAATCCCTCGCCCCCTCTCGACGGACGAATCCCCTGCCATGACAGCTGCCGTCAACGTTGCGATCACCGGTGCCGCCGGCCAGATCGGCTACGCGCTCGCCTTCCGTGTCGCCGCCGGGGCCGTGCTCGGCCCCGACACGCGCGTCGACCTGCACCTGCTCGAGATCACCCCAATGCTCGGGGCGCTGCAGGGCATGGTGATGGAGCTCAGCGACTGCGCTTTTCCAACACTCGGCAGGATCGTGGCGAGCGACGATGCCCGGGTCGCCTTCCGCGACTGCCGGGTCGCGCTGCTGGTCGGTGCGCGCCCGCGCGGCCCCGGCATGGAGCGCAAGGATCTGCTGCTCGCCAACGCCCAGATCTTCTCCGCGCAGGGCCAGGCGCTGAACGAGGTCGCCGACCGCAAGGTGAAGGTGCTGGTGGTCGGCAATCCCGCCAACACCAACGCGCTCATCGCGCAGGCCAACGCGCGCGACCTCGAGCCGCGCAATTTCACCGCCATGACGCGCCTCGATCACAATCGCGCCCTCTCGCAGCTCGCCGCGAAGACCGGGGCGCCCGTCACTGAGATCACGCGCATGACCATCTGGGGCAATCATTCCGCGACCCAGTACCCGGATCTCTCGCACGCCGAGGTGCGCGGCCGGCCGGCGAAATCGCTGGTGGATCGGCAGTGGATCACGGACACGTTCATTCCGGTCGTGCAGCAGCGCGGCGCGGCCGTCATCAAGGCGCGCGGCGCCTCCTCGGCCGCCTCCGCCGCCTCCGCCGCGATCGATCACGTCCACACCTGGGTGCACGGCACCGCCGCCGGCGACTGGGTCAGCATGGCGGTGCCGTCCGACGGCAGCTATGGCATCGCCGCCGGAGTCATCTACTCCTACCCGGTCACGGTGAGCGGCGGCGACTATCGCATCGTGCCGGGACTGGCCATCGACGATTTCAGCCGCCAGCGCATGGACGCCACACTCGCCGAGCTGCGCGAGGAGCGCGACGGGGTGCGCGACCTGCTCGGCTGAGTGACACGGAGGAATTGGGATGCTCGGTGCAGTCGTCTCGCTCGTTCTGGTGCTCGCCGCCGCCTACGCCGTGACGCAGGTGGGCGGGGTGATCACGCTGCTGCTCATCGCGGCGGCGCTGTTCCTCGCTTACCGTCGCCTGTCGCTGCTCGCCTTCACCGTGACGTTCACGGTGCTGCTGCTCGCCTACACGTTCTTCGGCTCTGCGGGTGCCCCCGCCGGTGTGTGGAAGGGTTTTCTCTGGCTGCTGCTCGCCGGGCTGTGGCTGCTCAACTTCCGGCCGCTGCGCAAGGCGCTGATCACGCGCCCGTTCATGAAGGAGTACCTGCGGCTGCTGCCGGCGATGTCGCAGACCGAGAGAGAAGCGCTCGAGGCGGGCACGGTGTGGTGGGACGGGGAGCTGTTCACCGGCGCTCCGCGCTGGGAGAAGCTGCTGGCCGCCAAACCGCCGCAGCTCTCGGCCGCGGAGCAGGCCTTCCTCGACGGCCCGTGCGAGGAGCTGTGCCGCATGCTCGATGAATGGGACATCACGCACGAGCGCGGCGATCTGCCGCCCGAGGTGTGGCAGTTCCTCAAGAGCAAAGGCTTCTTCGCGATGATCATCCAGAAGAAGTACGGCGGTCTGGAATTCTCCGCCTACGCGCACTCGTGCGTGCTGGCGAAGATCGCGAGCCGCAGCCCGACGGCCTCGTCCACCGTCGCGGTCCCCAACTCACTCGGGCCGGCGGAGCTGCTGCAGCACTACGGCACCGAGGAGCAAAAGGACTACTACCTGCCGAGGCTCGCGCGCGGCGAGGAAGTGCCGTGCTTCGCGCTCACCGGCCCGCGCGCCGGCTCCGACGCCGCCTCCATCCCCGACACCGGTATCGTCACCCGTGACATGTGGCAGGGACGCGAGGTGGTGGGACTCAAGCTCAACTTCTCCAAGCGCTACATCACACTCGCGCCGGTAGCGACCGTCATCGGCCTGGCGTTCCGCATGTTCGATCCGGAGCGGCTGCTCGGCGGCAAGGTCGACATCGGCATCACCTGCGCGCTCATCCCGCGCAACACTCCCGGGGTGAGCATCGGCCGCAGGCACTTCCCCCTCAACATCCCGTTCCAGAATGGGCCGATCCACGGCAAGGACGTGTTCGTGCCGCTCGACTTCATCATCGGCGGCCCCTCGATGGCCGGCAGCGGCTGGCGCATGCTGGTCGAGCAGCTGTCGGTCGGCCGCTGCATCTCGCTGCCCTCCAACACCACCGGCGCCGCCAAGGCGGGGGTATGGGCCACGGGCGCGTACGCGCGCATCCGCACGCAGTTCAACCTGCCGGTGGGCAAGTTTGAAGGCGTCGAGACGGTCATCGCCCGCATGGTGGGACTCACCTACACCATGGACGCGGCGCGCTCGGTCACCGCTGGCGCCATCGACGGCGGCGAGAAGCCCTCGGTGCCTGCGGCGATGCTCAAGTATCACGTCACCGAGATGGGCCGCCAGGTCGCCAACGATGCGATGGACGTGCACGGCGGCAAGGGCATCTGCCTGGGACCCAGGAACTATCTGGGGCGCGGCTACCAGATCGTGCCGGTGGCGATCACCGTGGAGGGCGCCAATCTGCTCACGCGCAACCTGATCATCTTCGGCCAGGGCGCGGTGCGCTGCCACCCGTTCGTGCTGCGCGAGATGAACGCGGTGCACAATCCGGAGCGTGGCGCCGGCGTCGACGAGTTCGACCGCGCGCTGTTCGGGCACATCGGCTTCACCCTGTCCAACGCGGTGCGCTCCTTCATCATGGCGCTCACCCACGCGCGCTTCACCCGCGCGCCGGTGGAGGGCGCCACCGCCCGCTACTACCAGCACGTGGTGCGCTTCTCGGCCTCGTTCGCCTTCGCCGTGGACGTCGCGATGCTGTCCCTCGGCGGCTATCTCAAGAAGACGGAGGGCCTGTCGGCGCGCCTCGGGGATGTGCTCTCCTGCATGTACCTCGCCTCGATGGTGCTCAAGCACCACGAGAACCAGGGCCGCCACGACGAGGACCTGGCCGTAGTCGAGTGGGCGTGCCGCAATCTCCTCTACCATGCCCAGGAGCAGCTGCACGGCTTCCTGCGCAACTTCCCGAACCGCCTGCTCTCCGGCCTGATGCGCGCGCTCATCTTCCCGCGCGGGCGTGTCTATTCCGCGCCCGGCGATCGCCTCGCGCGCAAGGTGGCCGGCCTGGTGACCAGCCCCACCGAGGCGCGTGAGCGCTTGGGTCAGTACATCTACCGCACGCTCGAGCCCGGCAACGCGCTCGGGCTGCTGCAGGAAGCGCTACTGCTGGCGGTGCAGCTCGAGCCGCTCGAGAAGCGCATCCGCGTCGAGGGCGTCAAGACCGGCAAGGTGACCGCCCTCGATGTGCCCGGGCGGATCCAGCAGGCGCTCGCCGCCGGCCTCATCTCGGAGACCGAAGCGGCGGCGCTGCGCGACTACGATCGCAAGGTCATGGACATCATCAACGTCGATGATTTCGAGCCGCACGAGCTCGCCGCCCAGGTCCAGCCGGCAGCGAGGTCCACGCACGTCGCATGAGCACCGCGGCGCCGCCGGTCAGCGCCGCGCCGCTCGCCGGCGCGCCGGCCGACGCCGCCCTTCCTGCCGCCCCGCCGGCCGACGCCGCCCCGCCGGTGTCGGTCGGCGCCGCCGCAGCGGTACACTGCCAGAACTGCGGCGCCGAGGTGAGCGGGCGCTACTGCGCCGCCTGCGGCCAGCGGCGCGAGCCGCCGCTGCATTCGCTGTGGCACTTCGCCAAGGTGACCACGGAAGACCTGACACACGCCGACTCGCGCGTGTGGCGCACGCTCGCGGCGCTGCTGTTCAGGCCCGGGTACCTGACGCGCGAGTTTCTCGCCGGACGACGTGCGCGCTACCTGCCTCCCGTGCGCCTGTACCTGGTACTGTCCGTGGCGTTTTTTCTGTGCGCCGCGGTCACGCACGATCAGCTGCAGGTGCTGCAGATCACGGAGCCCGGCAGTGGCCCGCCCTCGATGCGGGTGACGCCGCTCACCGGGACGGACCAGAGTCCCTTCGGGGCGCGCCCGGAAGAATCGCTGCAGCAGCGCACCGAGCAGTGCCGCCACTGGGATTACCAGGGGCCGTGGGAGAAACGGCTGGCGCCGGCGCTGCACCAGGCGTGCGTCCGCATCGCCGCGGACAACGGCCGCTCGCTGCAGCAGGCCTTCTTGCACAACCTCGGGCGGGCGATGTTCCTCTTCCTGCCGCTCCTCGCCGGCGCGATGATGCTGATGTACTGGCGGCCACGGCACTACTACGTCGAGCATCTGCTGCTGTTCGTGCACAACCACGCATTCGTGTTCCTCGTCGTGCTGCTCATGTGGGCGCTGGCGGCCATCGTGCCGCGCGCTGCCGGCTGGCTGCACGCCGCGGTGTCCTGCTACGTGGTGTGGTACCTGTTTCGCTCCATGCGCGTGGTGTACGGTCAGGGCCGCTGGCTCACCTTCGGCAAGCTGGTGTTGTTGTCGTTCTTCTACCTGGTGAGCGGAGCAGTGATGCTGGCGCTCACCACTGTCTACAGCATGTTCACGCTATGAGACCCGTAACAGGAAGGGAGCTACCATGACACGCTACCTCGCCGCCGCACTGCTGCTCGCTGCATCGCTCGCGCTCGCGCAGGAGCGCACCCCATCGCCAGCAGGCGCCGCGGTCTACATCATCAGTCCCAAGGACGGCGCAACGGTGCACAACCCGGTGCTGGTGCAGTTCGGTCTCAAGGGTATGGGCATCGCCCCGGCGGGCATCAAGTTCGACAACAGCGGCCATCACCACCTGCTGATCGACACCGACCCCCCGGCGAATATGAGCGCAGCGCTGCCGGCGACGGATAAGATCGTGCACTTCGGCAAGGGCCAGACCGAAACCACCCTGACCCTCACCCCGGGAAAGCACACGCTGCAGCTGCTGTTCGCCGACATGAATCACACCCCCCACGATCCGCCGGTGATCTCGCCCAAGATCACCATCACCGTCGCGCCGTAGGCTCGCGGCGCAGCGGCCCCACTCATGCGCGCCGTGCTGCACGTGGACATGGACGCGTTCTACGCATCCGTGGAGCAACACGACGATCCCGCGCTCGTCGGCCAGCCGGTGGTGGTCGGCTGGGACGGCGGCCGCGGCGTCGTGGCGGCGGCGAGCTACGAAGTGCGCCGTTTCGGCGTGCGCTCGGCCATGCCGATGCGCACCGCGCGCAAGCTGTGCCCGCAGGCGATCTGCGTACGCCCGCGCATGCAGCGTTACCAGGAGATCTCAGGGGTGGTGTTCGGCGTGTTTCACGAGTTCACCCCAATGGTGCAGGGACTGTCGCTCGACGAAGCCTTCCTCGACGTAACCGCGAGCCAGCAGCTGTTCGGCGGCCCGGTCGACATCGCCCGCGGTATCAAGCAGCGGATCCGCGCGCTCACCGGGCTCACCGCCTCGGTGGGCGTCGCCCCCAACAAGCTGGTGGCGAAGATCGCCTCCGATCTCGCGAAGCCCGACGGACTCACGGAGGTGCCCGCCGGGCGCGTGCGCGAGGTGCTCGACCCGCTCTCCGTGCGGCGCCTTCCCGGGCTCGGTCGCAAAACCGGGGCGAAGGTGGAGGCCGCCGGCATCCACACCCTCGGCGAGCTGCGCAGCGCACCGGATGCGGTGCTGTGGCCGCTGTTCGGGCGCTACTCCGCCTGGATGCGCGAGCGCGCCTCCGGCATCGACGAGCGCCCGGTGCTGCCCGAGGTCGAAGAGAAATCCTTAAGCGCCGAGGACACCTTCGAGCACGACATCGCCGATGCCCGCGCCCTGCAGCGTCAGCTCGCGCGTCTGGCGGGTGTGGCCGCCCAGCGCCTGCGCGCGCGGCAGCTGGTAGCCGGCTGTATCGGCGTGAAGATCCGGCGGGACGATTTCACGACCTTCACGCGCCAGCGCGCGGTGGCGCCACCCACCTGCGAGGCGCGCGCCGTGGCGGGCGTGGCCGGGGAGCTCCTCGGGCGCTGGCTGGCCGGCAACCCCGGTGCGAAACTTCGCCTGCTGGGGGTGGTCCTCACTGAACTGACACCCGCAGCGCAGCTCGGCCTGTTCGAGGAGACCCGCCGGGCCGGCCGCCTCGATGCCGCGCTGGACGAGGCGCACGCGCGCTTCGGCGGCCGGGCACTGCGGCATGGCGACCTGATCGAGTAGCATCATTCCATGTACCTGACGTTCTTCGGCCTGAACGAAAAGCCGTTCGCGATCACGCCCGACCCGCGCTACCTATACCTGAGCGAGCGGCACGCGGAGGCGCTGGCGCACCTGCTGTACGGCATCAATGAGGCGGGCGGCTTCGTGCAGCTCACCGGCGAGGTCGGCACCGGCAAGACGACCATCGTGCGCTCGCTCCTGGCGCAGACGCCGAAGAACGCCGAGATCGCGCTGATCCTCAACCCCAAGATGACCGCGCCGGAGTTCCTGCTCACCATCTGCGAGGAGCTCGGCATCGGCGTGCCGGATTCCGCCCTCAGCAGTCTCAAGGACCTGGTCGACATCCTCAGCGAGTACCTGCTGCGCGCCCACGCCCGCGGCCACCGTGTGGTGCTGGTGGTCGACGAGGCGCAGAATCTCTCGCCCGAGGTGCTCGAGCAGGTGCGCCTGCTGACCAACCTCGAAACCAACACCCAGAAGCTGCTGCAGATCATCCTCATCGGCCAGCCGGAGCTGCGCGAGCTCCTGGGCCGCACCGAGCTCAGACAGCTCGCGCAGCGCATCACCGGCCGCTATCACCTCATTCCCCTGTCGCAGGAGGAGAGCGTCGCCTACGTGCGCCATCGCCTGCGGGTCGCGGGCGCGACCACCGACATCTTCGCGGCGCAGGCGCTGGGCACCGTGTTCCGTCTGTCGCAGGGCGTGCCGCGCGTCATCAACGTCATCTGCGATCGTGCGCTGCTGGGGGCGTACTCCCTCGACCGCCACCGCGTGACCGGCGCGCTGGTGCGCAGCGCCGCCGCCGAGGTCTTCGGCCGGCGCTTCACGCCGCACTGGCTGCCGTGGGCGGCCACCGTGGCGGTGGCCGTCGTGCTGACGCTGGTGACGGCGGCGCTGTGGAGCTTCCAGCCCTGGAGCGCCCGCCCGCGCAGCGCCGCCGCGCTGCCGTCCGCCGCTGCGGGCGCCGCGGTGCCGGTCGCGAGCGCCGCCACGCTGCCCGCGGCCGCGCACCCGCCACGCCTCGCCGAACTGCTGGCGCAGCATGGCCGCGAGACCGACACCGACAGCGCATTCGGCAGGCTCTTTGGTCTGTGGGGCGCGAAGTACCAGACCAACGGCACCGATCCGTGCACGCAGGCCGTGCAGCAGGGGCTTGCGTGTGTCGCCGAGCGCGGCTCGTTCGGGCAGCTGCGCCAGTACAACCACCCGGCCATCCTGCTGCTGAACGAGGCCGGCACCAGCCACCAGGTCGTGCTGACGGCTCTGGCCGAGGAGCAGGCGCGCATCGAGCTCGGCGGAGCGCACATGGTCGGCATCGGCGAGCTGTCGCAGTATTGGCTGGGCGATTTCGTGATGCTGTGGCGGCCGGCGAGCTCCCCGGTGACGCCGCTGTCGGCCGGCATGCGCGGCGCGCAGGTGCGCTGGCTGCGCCAGAGTCTGCAGCGCCTGCACGGCGTGAGCCCTGATGCGCCGGTGAGCGATGTGTTCGATGCCGAGCTCGCCGGCCAGGTGCGGGAATTTCAGCGCCAGCACCAGCTCACCGTCGACGGCATCGCCGGCGTGCAGACGCAGATTGCGCTCGCCAGCGCCATCGCCGGTCCCGATGCGCCGCTGCTGTCGGCGGCCGAAACGCATCACGGCGGCTGATCCATGTCGTTCATCCTCGATGCATTGAAGAAGTCCGAGAGCGACCGCCAGCGCCAGAGCGGGCCGGCGTTGTTCGAGGTCAAGGTGGCGCCGCCGCGCCCACGCCTGCCGGCGTGGGCGATCGCGATTGCAGCTCTCCTGGTGGTGAATCTCGGTATCGTGATGTGGATGCTGCTGCGGCATTCCACGCGCGCCGCGGGCGCCGACGCGGCGACATCCGCCGCCACGCCTGCCGCGACGGCCGCTACCGCACCCTTGCCCGCACAGCCGCTGGCCGTGCCCGCCGCGGCCGCTCTGCCCCCGGCCGCGCCCGCCCCGGGCAGCGCACCGGTAGTGACCGCTGCGGGCTCCGCTGTCCCACCGGCCATGAGTCAGCCGCTGGCAGCGGACGCAGCAGCTGCCGCTGCGGCAGCGGCCACGCCTTCACCGGCGCCGGCGCCAGCTCCGTCCGTGCCCGGCGGCACTGCCGCCGCTGCCGCGGATGCGCCGAATCCGGAGGACTACGCGCCCGCCGCCGAGCAGGGCTCACCGGCGCTCGGCAGCCGCGTACGCCGCGGCACCGCCGCAGGCGTGCCCTTGTACCAGGATGCGGCGGCGACCCCCGGCACGCACATCCCGGAGTTGCGGCTCGACCTGCACGTGTTCGCCTCGCAGCCACAGGATCGCTTCGTGATGATCAACATGCACAAGCTGCGTGAGGGCGAGTCGCTTCCCGAGGGCGTGCATGTGGACAGCATTACGCCCGACGGCGTGGTGCTTTCCTACAAGGGATCGAGATTCCTGCTGACCCAGAATTGAGCCGCCGGGTGGCGGAGCGGCTCCGGAACGCCCGGCCACGGCCCCGGAAGCCACGCTTTTAGCCGCGGCAAGATGATGAGTTTCACAGAAATCCGGCGCCGTTAGCGACAGGCGGGGGGTCTTACGTCATCTTAATTCCCGCGGGCGGGCCTGACCGGCCCGACGGGCGGGTCTTCAAGATTGTGACAGGCGTCCCCTCCAACACCCCAGGGCTTGACCCGAGCGTTTTGCCGCGTCCGGGCACCGTGCCCGTACGCTTCACGCTCACCACCCGGCCGCTGGTCGCGCTCACGCAGGACCCGCAGCTGCTCGGTACGCTCAGGAAGGTCGCCGATCCCGCACACAGCGTGGTGCCGGCAGGCTCCGAGGTCGATCTGTCGACCGCGCTCATGACGAGCGAGGCGGGCGTGGCACTGGTCGACTGCGCGGCGATTGCGACACCCATCGCCACCCTTACCCAGCGCCTCACCACGCAGTTTCCCGATCTCGTGCTGATCGTCGCCGGCAGCGTCGACGAGCAAGGGATGCTCGCCCCGCAGATCACCGACGGCTCGGTCCACCGCTTCCTGCACAAGCCGTTCTCCGAGCAGCGGGTGCGCCTGTTCGTCGAGTCGGCGTGGCGGCGGCACGAGGAAGCCCGCGTTGCGCCGCAGCCGGTGCGCGCCCGGGCCTATGCCCCGCCGCGCGCCGCCCGCTCCCCGGGTTGGCGGGTGGCGATTGCGGCCATCGCGGCCGCCGCCGTGTTGCTGCTGTGGCTCAACATGCGTATGCCGGAAGCGCCGCCGGCCGCCACGCCGCCAGCGCCGGCGACGGCGGCCACCGCCGGGTCACAGGCAGCGTCCGCACCCGCCGCGGATCATCCCGGTGTCGCCGCGCCGGCGACGCCGCCCGATGCGCAGCGCGAGCACGCCACGTCGGGCAACGCTCGACGCGCCGCCGCCGGCAGTCCCGCCGCACTCGCCGTGCCCGGCGAGGCAGCGGCCACTCAGCCGGCTGCGCCCGGGGCACAAGCGGGCGAAGCGGCGCAGCCGCCAGCCGATGGACGCGTGGCCGATTACCTCAGTCGCGCCCGCGATGCCCTGAGCCGTGGGCAACTGCTCGAGCCGTCCGAGGACAGTGCGCGCTACTACGTCGAAGCGGCGCGGGAGCTGGCACCGGACGCGGCGGAGGTGCGCCAGGCTGCTGCGGACCTCAGCGCGCGTCTCGAGAGCGAGGCTCGCCAGGCGCTGGCCGCGCAGAACGCCGAGCAGGCGCAGCGCTGGACGGCGGCGGCGGCCGACGTCGGCGCCGACCCCGCCGAGATCGCCGCGCTGCGGGAGGAGACGCAGCAGCTGAGCGTGGCGCGGGCTGATTCACTCGCGCATGTCGCGCTCACTTTCAACCAGCGCCTGGCGCAGGGACACCTCCTCGAGCCGCCCACCGACAGCGCCAAGTTCTATCTGGCGCAGCTGCTCGAGCAGGACGCGGCCAATCCCGCCACCCAGCTCGCGCGCCGCGCCTACGGCAAGCGCGTGCTGGATGAGGCGCGCAGCGCGCTTAAGGCCCAGGACTTTGCCGCGACCGGCAAATGGCTCGACGAAGCGCGCGCTGCAGGCGCGGATGCTGCAGACATCGGCGGCCTGCAGGCGGCGCTCGATGTCGCGCAGGTGCAGGCGCTGGCGCAGCCGGCGGGCGCCGTCGATGCGAGCTCCCTCACGCGCACGCGCTATGTGGCCCCGAAGTTTCCCGATGTCGCGCGTCAGCGCGGCATCGACGGCTGGGTGGATCTCGAGTTCACCATCGGCACCGACGGCACGGTGAGCGACGTCGCGGTCGTCGGCGCACAGCCCGCCGGCGTCTTCGAGAAGGCCTCGCTCGATGCCGTGCGCCGCTGGCACTACCAGCCGATCGTGCGCGATGGACAACCCGTCAGCCAGAGCGCGCGCGTGCGGCTGCGATTCGTGGTGGAGCAGCGATGATTCCGCAGCGCGCCGCACCTCCGGCCCGCGTCATGGTAGTGGACGATGACGTCCGCTATGGCGAGTGGCTGCGTCATCATCTCGACGTGCTGTGTCCGCAGGCGAGCGTCAGCATGCTGAACCTGGCGGAATTCGAGCGCTGGTGTGTCTCGTTCTCGGGGCGCGATTGCGACCTGCTGCTGCTGGCCGCGCCCTTCGGCACGAGCCCCGAGGACCCCGACTCGCAGGGATTGACGTTGCTGCGGCGGCTGCGCGAGCAGCCCGCGACGCCGGCCGTCATCGCACTCGCCCTGGACGGCAACGAGCTCACGGCGGTACGCGCGCTGCAGCTGGGCGCAGTCGACTACCTGCCCAAGCGCCTGCTGACCCCCGAGCGGCTCAGCACGGCGGTGCGCGTGGCGCTGCGCCGCGTCGAGCGGCGCGTGGCGCGACGGCTCGCGAGCCTCGCCAATCTCTCGCGCGATGCGGCGCGCCAGGCGCGCCAGGCGGCCGGCGGGCGCGACGGGGACGCCAAGGCACGGGCCGATGCGGCGGACCGGGTGGACGGCAATGCCCCCGATACCGAGGCACTGCAGGCGCCCGGCGTGGCAGCGCTGCTGACGGCCGCCAACCCGGAGGTCATCCCCGGCTACACGCTGCGCCTCAAGATCGGCGAATCGGAGAAGGCGGTGGTGTATCTCGCCGCCAGCGCCCAACGCGGCCACAACGTGGCGCTCAAGGTCAGCAAGACGCTGCGCGATGAGGCGGCCGGGCGACAGTTCCTCGAGCGCGAGTACACCGCGATCATGGCGGTACGCAGCCCCCTGGTCGTAGAAATCTACGACTACGGCGTGCACGCCGGTTTCGAATACCTGGCGATGGAGTATCTGCCGCGCGGCGACCTGAAGGCGCGCATCCAGCGCGGCGTCAGCGAGCAGCAGGCCGTGCGCTATCTGGGCCAGATCGCCGCGGCGCTCAAGGTGGTACACGAGGCGGGGCTGGTGCATCGCGACCTCAAGCCGCCGAACGTGATGCTGCGCGAGAACGATGCGGTGGCGCTCATCGACTTCGGCCTGGCGCGCTCGCTCGATGGCAACACCATCAGCACCCAGACCGGGGTGCTGCTCGGATCGCCGTACTACATGAGTCCCGAGCAGGCGCAGGGCGAAGCGCTCGACACACGCTCCGACTTCTACAGCCTGGGGATCATCTTCTACGAGATGCTGACGGGCCAGAAACCCTATACCGGGGGCACGGCCATGGAGGTGCTGCAGCAGCACGTGAGCGCGCCTCCCCCGACGCTGCCCGCCGACCTGGCGCGCTACCAGCCGCTACTCGCGCGCCTGGTGGCGAAAGCTCGCGGCGAACGCTGCACGGATGCCGCCGAGATCCTCGCTGCGGTGGCCGCGCTCGGGCCCGGCGCCGCGGAGTCCACCGCAGACGGCGAGGCGCAGCCGAGCGCGGCTTAGGCTGCCGGCGCCCCGCGCTGTTGGAAGGCGCGCCCCAGCGCCAGCGCCAGCACCGTCCACACCGCCGAGATCAGCGCGCCGATCCAGCCGACGGCGGCATGGCCGGCGCCGAGCCCCTCGACCAGCAGCTTGTGGAGCGAGCCGCTGGTCGCATCGCCGCCGCGATAGGCGAAGGTGTCGATGAGGCTCTTCGCCTGGTACTTCTCCTCGCGGGACACCACCGTGAACAGCGAATCGCGGCACGGGCGCGTGATGGCGTAATCGGCGACGCGGCGCGCCGCGTAGACGATCACCAGCACCATGAAGGCCGGCGCGAGAGCGTAGAGCGCGTAGCCGGCGGTCATCATCAGCGGCACGCTCGCCAGCAGCGCCCGCATGCCGAACCACCGGTACAGCCGGCTGAAGAGCAGGAACTGCATGCTGAGCGAGGCGATCTGCACGTACAGATCAATGCTGGCGAAGAAGCGCGTGCGTTGATCGGCGCTGGTGAATGCCTTGGCGACGAACGCCTGCTGCTCGAGGTAAAAGAACGTGTTCACCCAGGTCATGAGCAGCACGAAGGCCGCGATACCGAGCAGGTAAGGCGAGCGGAACACCTGCGAAAAGGCCGCCAGCACGCCGCCGCCGATGCCGCGTTCCGCGTGCGCAGCGGCACCCGCGTCGGACCCCGCCGTGGCGACCTGCGGCGGCCGCGCGCCCTGGCGGCGCTGCCAGCGGATGACCAGCCGCATGAATATGAGCGCCACGAGCAGCAGCCCAACCGAGATCAGCAGCAGGTTGACGGCGCCGATCGGCACGGCGAGCTTTTTGTCGATGTACGGGCCGATCACGCCTCCGGAGCTCGCCCCCGCCCAGATGAAGCCGAACAGGCGTCCGGCCTGCTCGCGGGTGAACACGTCCGCCATCAGGCTCCAGAAGGCGGCCACCACGAACAGATTGAAGACGCTGACCCATACATAATAGGTGCGCGCGATCCAGGTGTGGTCCGCCTGCACCCGGAACCAGAACCAGAAGATGAGCAGGTTGGCGGCGAAGAAGACGTACACCCACGGCAGGAACAGCGAGCGCGGGAAGCGCGAGGTGAGCCAGCCGTAGAGGGGCTGCAGCAGCAGCATGACCACGAACACGGCCCAGAAGAGGTACGGAATGGTCTCGAGCCCCGAAGTGATGCCGAGCGCATCGCGCACCGGGCGCAGGATGGTGTAGCTCGAGAACGTGCACAGCAGCGTCGCGAACGACGCCAGCAGTGCCGGCGCCTCACCAGGCTGCAGCACCACCAGGCGGCGCAGCAGCGCGTACCATCGGTCCATCAGCCGAACACTCCCGCTGCTGCCCGCGTCGGCGCGTGCCGACTAGTGTGCCACAGCGGCCGGGCGCTGCGCGGGCGCGCGGCCCCGGCGGCGGGACCTTGACAGCGCCTTGACGGTGCTGCCGGCGCCGGGCAGGCTGCGGCGATCGTCGACAGGGGGAAACGACATGAGAAGAAGAACTTTCTGCGCCGCGGGGCTCGCGGCGCTCGCCACTGCATCCTGGCCCGGCCGCGCACCGCGAGCCGCGCCGGCGAGCGACACACCGGCCGTGGGTCTCGACGGACGGCAGCTGACGCTCAAGGCCGCCGACATCGAGGATCTGCGCGCGGGGCTGCGCGGCGAGCTCATCACGCGTGACGCAGCCGATTACGATACCGCCCGCAGGCTCTACAACCCGGCTTTCGACCGCAAGCCCGCCCTGATCGTGCGCTGCGTCGGCGCCGCCGACGCGCGCCGCGCGGTTGAGTTCAGCGCCGCGCAGGGGCTCCTCACCGCGGTACGCGGCGGCGGCCACAGTCTCTCGGGGCAGTCCGGCTGCGACGGCGGGCTCGTCGTCGACCTGTCGCCGATGCGGGCGGTGGAGGTCGATCCGCAGGCGCGCCTCGCGCGCGTGGAAGGCGGTGCGCTCCTCGGCCAGCTCGACCGCGAGTCGCTCGCCTTCGGTCTCGCGACCCCCGTCGGCACCGTGGCCGACACGGGCGTCGGGGGGCTCACCCTGGGGGGCGGCGTCGGCCGTCTCGGCCGGCGTTTCGGTCTCAGCTGCGACAACATCGCCGCAGCCGAGCTCATCACCGCCGGTGGCAGCTGGCTGCGGGTCAGCGACCGCGACCAGCCGGACCTGCTGTGGGCGCTGCGCGGCGGCGGCGGCAACTTCGGCGTCGTCACCTGCTTCACCTTCCAGCTGCATCCGGTGACGGCGCAGATGTACGGCGGCCGGATCACCTACCCGTTCGCGAACGCGCGCCAGCTGCTGCAGCACGCTGCCGAGTTCGTCGCGGCGGCGCCCGATGAGCTGTACGTCGACATCGCCATGGGCACCGGGGACGGCGGCGAGCGCTGGCTCGAGTTCGATGTGTGCTACAGCGGACCTGCGGATGCGGCCGAGCGCGCAGTGGCGCCGCTGCGCAAGCTCGGCAAGCCGCTCAAGGACGAGATGCGCCCGGCGCTGTACACGACGCTCCAGGGCAGCGGCGACCTGCGCGGCGTGAGCCCGCTCGGCATGTACGGCAAAGGCGGCCTCATCTACGGCATCACGCCGGCGCTCATCGACGTCATGGTGGACGCGACCGCGGGCGCCAAGGACGGCGGCGTGTTCATCTGGATGCAGCATCAGGGTGGCGCCATCAGCCGGGTGCCGCCGACCGGTACCGCCTACTTCAACCGCGGCGCCACTCACAACGTCGGCGTGGTGGAGGTGTGGAAGATGCCGGCCGACGACGCCGGCCGCAGGAGCGAGTGGGTACGTCAGACCTGGGCGCGCATCGAGCCGCTGACACACGGTCAGTACGTGAACATCGCCAGCACGGACGATCGCGAGAGCCGCATACTCGCCGCCTACGGCGACAACTATCCGAAGCTCGCGGCGCTCAAGAAGCGCTACGACCCGCAGAACCTGTTCCGACTGAACGCCAACATCAAACCGGCGGCATGAGCCGCAAGCTGCAGGCAGCGCGCCAACAGCGCCAACACCCCGCCGGGCGGCGCATCGTGTAACAAATCTTGCGCTGCGGCGCGGCGGTTCGCGCTTGACACTCCACCGTCATACGGGTGCAATGCTTCTTTCGCCGCGTGGGGCCCGGGGTCGCAACGCCGGAAAAAAAACATGCATCTCGTCGATACGACCCTCTTCTATTCACCCACCAGTGGTGGCGTCAAGCGCTACCTGTCGGCGAAGCACGCCTGGCTCGCGGCGCACACCTCGTGGGAACACACCATCGTGGTACCCGGCCGCGAGATACACCTCGAGCGCGGCGGGGTCTGCACCCTGCCGGGCTGTCCGGTGCCCGGTACATTCAACTACCGCCTGCCGCTCAATCCACGCCGCTGGGCGCGGCTGCTCGATGCGCTCGAGCCGACGCTCATCGAGGCCGGCGATGCGTTCCATCCGGCATGGTGCGGCTGGCGCGTCGCTCAGCGCCGCGGCATCCCGCTGGTGGGCTTCTATCACTCGAACCTGCCACAGCTCGCCGGGCGGCGCGCCTGCGGCTGGTTCACCGAGCCGGTGATCAGGCGCTACCTGCGGCTGCTGTACGCGCGCTGCGACCTGGTGTTCGCGCCCAGCCGCATGATGTGCGAGTACCTGCGGGAGCTCGGCGTCCAGCACGCCGCGCACCAGCCGCTGGGCGTGGATGCCGAGGTATTCAGCCCGGCGCGCCGCAGCGGCGCGCTGCGCGCGCGACTCGGCCTCGCGGCCGATGCGCGCGTGCTGGTATACGCCGGCCGATTCGCGCGCGAGAAGAATCTCCCGGTGCTGCTGGAGGCCTTCGCCCGTCTCGGCTCCCCGTACCACCTGCTGCTCATCGGCGGCGAGCGTGCGGCACGTCCCGCTGCGAACGTCACCATGCTGCCGTACCGGCGCGACAGTGTGGAGCTCGCGCAATACATCGCCTCGGCGGATGCCCTGGTGCACGCCGGCACCAAGGAGACCTTCGGGCTGGTGATACTGGAAGCCATGGCCTGCGGGCGGCCGGTGGTCGCCGCGCGCGCCGGCGCCTTCCCGGAGTTCGTGGACGAGAGCGTCGGCATGCTGGCCGCGCCGAGCTGCGGCGCCAGCATGGCTGAGGCCGTGGCGGCGCTCTACCAGCGCGACCTCGACGCCGTCGGTGCCGCCGGCCGCGCCCGGGTGCTGCGCCAATTCACCTGGCACCGCGCGTTCCACACCCAGATCGCCACCTACGCCTCGCTCGTCGGCGCGCATCGCGTGCCCATCGCCGACAGTGGGATCCTCGAAGCGCGCTCGCCGACCTCGTGACGTCCGCGCCCGCCGCGGACGGGGCGCCGCGCCCGCGCCGGGCGGCCGGGCACCTGCTCAGCGCCGCAGCGAGCGCAGCAGCGCGATCCCGGCGCGGCTCGCCGCGAGCGCCAGCACGACGCGCCACAGGAGGCGCTTCCACCACGGTGCGGGGCGCGGCGGGATGGCGCGGTAGAACCGGGCCGCGATTTCGCCGTGCACGTGCACCGCGGCTGCGCTGACGAGCCAGGCGCGCGCTGCGCTGCTGATGCGGCACTGCCCGCCGTTCAGCCGCTCCACCATCACGTCCTGCAGCGTGTCGGGAAGCTCGCTCGGGGCCGCCGCGCTGAAGGCGATCGCCGTCTCCTCATCCGGCGCGGCCGTGGTGCGCCCGGTGAGCGTGAGGCCGGGAATGTCGGCAGCGCGCCGGCAGCTCACCGGCCCGCGGAAGGTGACCAGCACTTCAGCCATCGAACACTTCAGCCATCGAACGCCGGCTCGACGCGCACCTCGGTGGTCACCGAGTTCGCGATATAGCACTCCTCGTGCGCCCGATGATGCAGCGCGTCGATGTCGGTCCGTGAGGGCAGCCGTTCCCCGGAGAAGATCACGCGCGGGCGCAGCGTAACGCGCACCATCGCTTCCTTGCCGGCGGCGTTGCGTCCCATGAGGCCAACCGCGTCGTCGGTGTAGGCATCCACGCGCCAGCGCCCGCCAGCGGCAAACGAGAGGAAGAACAGCATGTGACAGCTCGACAGCGCGGCGACCAGCGCTTCCTCGGGGTCGACGGCGGCT